>JBNJDB010000119.1:0-6363 GCA_051744465.1 Bacillota bacterium
AACTTTAATTCTCAATTATCAATTCTCAATTGTCAATTAACTAGTCCTATTATATAAAAGATTAAACAAATATTAAAGAATAAAATATTGCAATTTTCGTAAAAAAACCTACTAGCTAAAAAAATAGCCAAGTAGGTTAGTTAGAATTGATATTTATAATTAAAGCTAGCTTGTTTGCTTAATTGCTCACTATTAGAATAATAATGCACTATTAATCTACTATCTAAAGTCTGATTTTGGGTCACTTGATACTCGAATCCTTGCGTTAAATCAAGCCGGTATTCAGATGCTGAATAAGATAAATTAGCTATTGAATTGCTAGCTAATTGAGTAGTTATTTGCTGAGTATAATCTGCTTCACTAGCAAAATCTTGTTCCCAGTCCCCTTCTGAATCCTCTAGACTATAATTAGCAGCTAAATTATAGTTATCCCCATTATAATCTATTCCCCAATCAAAAATCTGTTCAGCTTGGCGATTATAATTAAAATCTAACTGCCAGGGGTCTAAATCACCACTTAAATTAACCACAATTTTATCTTCTTGATAATTATTAACTATATAATCTACTCCCAATTGATAATTATCATAATTAGCTGTAAAATAATTAACAGTATTGTCAATTCTCCACTTCCGATTTGTAGCAGACTGGCTATTATCTAAATTATCTCTATTATAGTTAATTCTACTTTCTAATAGATAATTTTGGTTTAATCTCTTATAAACTTTAAATGATAAATCATATTCTCCACTAGCCAAAATCTGCTCTTCAACCTCTTGAAAATCAGGTGTATAATAATTCAACTGACCACGATAGTTAATTCCCTGATACCAAGAAGATAAGTCTAATTGCACTGCTGTCCCTAATTGCTCATCAGTTCCAACTAGAGCCAAATCAGTTAATAAATCAAAATCCGCTATTTGATAAGCATCTTGATAGGACAAGTAATGACGATCATTCATTACTTCTTCTTGATACTGATAACTATACTTTCTTTTTTCTCCTTGATAACTGACACCTAAGCGTTCAAAACCACTACTTTGTCCTCCAAAGCTAAAACCATCACTCAGATTCTGACCATACCAGAAACTATAATCATCTTTAGTAGCAGAAATACCTACTAAAGAATCAGCTGCTAGAAAATAAGAAGAATTTGTGGCCTTAGTTTCACCAATTTCTAGTTGGCTATCATCGTTACTAAGCCGTAACAAATAATCATTCAAATTCCAATCACCTGCATAACTTGTACCAGCTAAAAAGCGATAATCTTTATCTAGTCGCAACTCTGTTTCTAACTGATAACCATTAACTTGGCCCTGATAATCTAAAAACAAGAGATTGTTAAGTTGGCTTGTCTGCTCCCCAATATTAAGTTTCAAGTCATAATAACTCGCTTGCGCTGTTCCTATTAGAGTAATAAACATTATAACTACTAATCCTACCACTAAAAATTTCTCCATACCATAACTCCTTATAGCAATTTTTAATATCTATATTCTCTTTTAAATAATCTAATTATTAACAGCAAGTTCATCATTTTTCTACTACAAGCTTATATTACCGATATTTTGAAAATCAACTTTCATCCAAGTAACTTTCCAACCATCTATTTCATTTGATAGATGAACTTCAATCACTCCATTATCTGTTACCCCTTCTGGTACACCAGTAGGAGTAGCAATCAATTCTCCATTTATCTCTTCAAATACTCGAAACTTAATTCGATAAACCGCAGTATAACCATCAATTTCATCATCATTAAAAATACTTTCATAATCAAAAGTTAATTTATAACTATTATAATTAAATCTATCATTATCTAATTGAGATTCAAAAGCTGCAAATAGAGTTTCTTTATGCTTTAACTCTGCTTCTAAATCAGTTAATCCTTTCCCATACTGACCACCAATAATTGGATCAATAGTGACTATATCTCCTGTTGCTGATTGATCAAATAAATCAATTAATTCTTGGGCATTATACTCACTATTAGTCGAAGGATCATAACTATTATATTTGAAAAAATCATCAGTAATCTCCCGAGCTTTATCCTTTACTTCTGATTTTTCTTCTGAACCCATCATTGTCATCGAATCATCTTGCACTAGACACCCTGCTAAGGCAATCATCATAATTAACAAACTAGAGATGGTTACTAATTTTTTTTGCATTCAAATCACTCCCTAATCTCCTGCTTCCTCTAATTTTTTAGCTTTTTCTAACATAAACTTCCCTAATCTACCAAAACCAAATCCTTCTCGATAATTATCAATCATAAACCCAACACTATTTCCAGTTGTATTCCCTCGTTGGTCATCAACTGTCACTGAAATTTCATTTTTACCAGAAGGTAAAGGATATACTGAAAATAAAATAAATCGATCCCAATCATCAAAACTGATTACTTCAAAATCTTGACTTCCAATTGCTTTAGACTTGCCATCCACTACTAATTTATCATTAATTTTAACTTCTAAACTTGTTTTATCTAATGTCTTATCCGTAGGAAGCATTACTTCAATTGCTGAAGACTCTTTAACGCTTAATCGGTCACCATCATTAATATTAAAAGTTATTCCTTTTGCTACATTCTGTGTTTCAAATACATTCTCAAATACTTTTTCATAAGGACTATCGCCATCTTCATCAGCTGGATTACCCCATTTGTCTTCTACATCAATCTTAATGCTATGCTCCCCATCACTCAATGGCGTATTAGGAGTAAACGTAATTTTATTAACTCGCTTCCCATCTTCTTTTGTAACTCGTTGTTTAGTTACCCCGGCCAAAACATCATCAATTTCTATATCTAAATTACCCAGTTGTGACCTATCAGTAATCTCTACTTGGAAAGTAGGTGTTGCAGTATATAAAATCCCAAAGGTACCATCATCATCTGGATCTTCTGCTTCACCAGACTGAGGATTAATATACTTAACCCCGCCAATCTGTGGTGCAGTTCCATCAACCTCAAACCTAAAAGCTCTTACTTCGGTTCGTCGATCATTCAACCGCAAATTCTGTTCATCCAACTCAGCTTCAATTGCCGTTCTAACTTCTGTTTCAATATCAGAACCATCCGCAGGGCCGATAGTTTCAATCGCATCAACTACTCCTTCTTGTAATTTAATATCATCTGCTACCATAATTACTTCATAAGTACCATCTTCTAAAGTTACTCCTAAATCATCAAAAGTTCGATTAATAAACTTTGTTTTATTATCTAATTCTTTATCGGAAATATAATTCCACGTCTCGCCTGTTTGATCACGTCGTCTGATTTGATACCTTAACTCTTGTGAATTATGGACATCAAACTGTAAACGACCTCCGCTAGTACTAATAATGCTATCTGTTTCTTGCCCATTATCATCACGCAAACTTATATTATTGATAATTGGTTGATCTTGATTAACTTGTAATATAAAAGTAAATCCAGTAATCCCAGCATCGCTAGCAATCTGATCATTAACATTACCGGCATTATCTTCAACAGTAACTCGCACCGCATATTTACCTTCTTGAAGATTACCATAAGGAAATAAAGTTGCTTCATTCGATTCTTGATTATAATCAATCACTCGTAAGCGCTGATCAATATCTTGATCAAAAGTCTGATCAAAATCCTCCTTATAATCCTGTACTATATCATTTAAAGGTCGACTATCATCTACCTTTATAGCTCGGGCATTGATATTCTCCACATCAATCCCTGATAGAACCTCATTAAATCCAATCTTAATTTCTGGTTCTGGACTATCAGCACTATTATTATCTACTAAAGAAATCTGTTCATCCAAATCTTTTCCTTCTAATTCATCAGTAGAAATACCAGGTTTAACACTATCAATTTCAGGCTTAGTTTGATCTATAGCAAAATAATAATTTTTATCAGTATAATTCAAAGCACCTAAAGCATACGCTTTCATTCTAACAGCCATAATTTGTAATGTGTCACCTTCCGGCAAACTATTTAATTCATTAATAAATGGCTCTGGATTCATCTCCCAGTTTTCATTATCACCATAATCATCTGTTATCCATTCTTCACTTAAGTTACCATTAACTACATCATCTATATCACTCGTTCCATCTATTTCAGGCCAAGTATATTTGGAAATACTAACATCTCGTCCTAAAAAACCAGGGTCAGTAGAAGTAACTGAATTTACTATCTGCTGATTAGACAGATCAGAGTTAGCAGTAATATCAACATTCAAATCATCTTTTTGATTTACATAATAAACTCTATCATCTTCTAGAACCCCATACTGAGGATGTCCTTTTAAACTAACATCCATTCTAGGACGTGCATAAGCTCCCTTAATCGTAAACTCTGCCAATTCAGGCCCATTATTGGGGTCACCTAAACGAACTTCAAAAGTTTCTCCTAATTCTAAATTAGATAGTAAAATAGTATTACTTAATATTACACGTCGATTAGCAAGTTCATAGTGAACTCCATTCTCATTCTTACCTGCTGCAGCACTTGCTACTGTATCTCCTGTTTCTTTATCTACTACATAAACACGAGCCGCATCAGTACTAAATTGAAAGTCCATGGTTACATCTTCGCTAACTCCATCCTCAGAAATAGCCTCTGGTCTAAAGTCATACTCTCTAACTCCTGTATTAAAAACAATATAACTCGGTCCAATTTCAAAGTTAGATACTCTACCCTTAGAAAAATTAGCAGTTACAGACTTATCACTAGTCATGTCAATAGTTACAGGGTTTTGATTCTCTGCTCCAGTGGGAACATCTCCATCCCATCCCGAAAACTCAAATCCGCTATCTGCATCTGCTTCTATTACAACTTCGGGATAATTACTTCTATCAACTGTCAAGCCACCACTTCCATCAACAGAAGTATCCAAAGTATATTCCTCATAGACAGCTACTATAACTTCATCATCAGCCCCCATAGTATGATCATAAGGGTTAATAGTCTCTAATTCTTCCCCATTATTATTCTGCCATTCAACAAACCGATATCCTGAGTCAGGAATTGTTTCTAAAGTTACTTCATCACCATTATTATAAGGTCCCTCAGGGTCTTTAGTCACTTCCCCTGAGCCATCTACTTCATTAATTGTTAAAGTGGCAGCAAAACTAAACGTAGAAAACATTAGTATTATCATTAAGGTTACAGTCATTATAACTAACAATCTATAGCGTCTGGATTCCATAATAATCACTCCTTTAAAATAACAATCTAAAAATAACCTTATTTATATATTTCGTCATTAGTCACCAATTTTCCTGTATTATTTCTTAATTATTTAAATTAATCCGTAAATAATTAGCCAAAAAATTAAAAAATCCAGACCCGATTAATTAGGTCTGGCTAATTATTCAATTAAAATCTAATTAAACTTGCTAGCCCTACTTTAAATAAGTCTCCATCTTGTACATTAGGAATAAAATCATAACCTAAATTAATGTTTAAATTACCATTAAAGTTGGCAGATTTATTAGAAATTACATTATATGTACCAAAAACACCACTATAAACATTACCTGCACCATGAGTACCAAACCTTACTCCCGATTCAAAAGAATCACTAATACTATTTTTCACCTGAATTGCACTAATCATTCCCGTAGAAGCAAAAGGAGCAGTCCCCGTAACATCTTCTTGATAATATCCAATAGCCAGTTCATCAGATAATTTAAAATCTAGATTGAAGACCTGCGAACCACCCGGTTCACCATTAACATCCATTACATAATTTGTTCCAAATTCAAAACCTATTCCTACTACCTCAGCAGCAGACACACTAACTGACATTGTTACAACAATACCCAACAATAACAAAACAATATTTAGCTTTTTCATTTGGACACCTCCATTAAAATTCATACTTTATTTTTTATTATAACACAAAATCAATTATTCACCAATAAAAAAACAACTGGAACCCTTTTATCCCAGTTGTTGAATATCTTTACTTATGTTTGCAATTAAAAATTATAATTAGCAGATAAAGCTAATTTACTTAAACTATAATTAATTCCAATAGCAATATCGTCATCTAATTGATAAGAAGTATTACCAAATAATATCACATCAGGAGAATAACTATTAGTATTATATCCAATACCAGCTTGATAGTTAAAATCATCCGTCACAGTATCACCTAATTTTACCTTATCCCAATGTATTCCAACTAAAACTTCTACCCCACTACTATTATACCCAGAATTATCAAGTGCCCCCATTACTACTAGATCAACATCTTCTCCAGCAACCTCCATATCTCGGTCTAAAATAGCTCCTCCACCAAAATAATCAGAGCCTAACAAAAATTGTCCTTCTGTCGCTCCTACTAGTCCTGATAAAGATATTACTAAAGTCAATGC
>JBNJDB010000120.1:0-6350 GCA_051744465.1 Bacillota bacterium
TTTTAAAATCCCCGAAGAAGATGCGATAGCTAGTTCTGAGCAGGGCAGTGCAGAGTATGAACTTGATATTGCTGTGATTAAGCTGCCTCATATCTCTAACTTCACTGACTTTGCTGCTTTAGCGCAAGTACCTGAAACGAGAGTTAGATATGTTGCGCCGCAAGAAGATTTAGGAGCGCCAGACTTAATTATTCTGCCGGGAACTAAAAATACAATTGAGGATTTAGAATGTTTATATCAGACAGGTTTAGCGGAGCAGATTATTGAGTTGGCCCAATCAGAGGTGCCAATAGTAGGTATTTGCGGTGGCTATCAGATGCTAGGGAGAATAATTTATGATCCTTGTAGTGTGGAAACTGAGCGAGATAAGATTGAAGGTTTAGGCTTATTAGATATAAAAACTACTTTATTAGAAGAGAAGATTACAGCTCAAGTGCAGGCTGAAATTAAAACGGAACAGATGTTTGCTGCTAGTCAAGAATTAATTAGCGGTTATGAAATTCATATGGGACAGACTAAGCTAGGTTCCCAAGCTAAAGAAGTCTTTACTATTACCCAGCGCTCTGATAAACAAGTGAGCATTAATGATGGAGCATGTAATAGTGGAGGGACAATTTGGGGTACATATTTACATGGTATTTTTGATAATGATTCCTTAAGACGAGAGTTTATTAATCAATTAAGAGTAAGAAAAGACCTAGCTCCTTTAGTTGAGGATGAGTTTGTAGTCCAAGAAGAACGAGAACAGGCCTATAATCAATTAGCTGATTTAGTTCGTGATAGCTTAGATATGGAGTTGTTGTATCAAATAATAGCTATATAAAGATTTACTTTCTGTGCTACGGTTCAGACATCTTTCTCCTTCGAACAAATCTTTTAGTTTATTTCATTCAAGGTTAACTAAGATAGATTAAATTATTAATCAATTCTCATCTTATTAACCTTGAATTTCATGACCACAAACAAAAATATTTAAAGTCAGTTAAAAGATGCCTGAATCCTTATCACGGTAGTTATTGTTGATAATACAATTAAAGTAACACTGTCATTGAATTGATATAAAATTGTTTCACAGCGACCTTAAATCTAGTTTGTCAATGAGTCTTAACGAAGTATAATAAAAATGATTTCGAAAGTTTAATTTCAAACTTAATTAAACTAAATCATTTTTTATTATACGAGTTTTAGACGAGTCAAACTAAATTTTTGAGCGAAGAAATTATTTTATATCACTTCTCAAAAGTAAAACTTTATATATTTTTTTATTTGAAGCAGATGAGAAAGAAGGTGAAAATGCAAAATGAATGACTATTTATTATTAGTAGCAATTATAATTGATTTAATAGTAGGTGACCCTAGTTGTTATCCACATCCAGTTGTGATTATTGGCCGCGGAATTAATATTTTAGAAAATCTGCTGCGGAGAATATTTAGCAGTAATTTTGCAAGAATAGCTGGTCTTATATTATCTCTAATTATTATTAGCAGTACCTTTGTAGTGGTGGATAAATTGTTGGATATAGCTTATTATTTTAACTATTATTTTGGGTTGATTGCTGAGCTGTGGATATTAGCGACTACTCTAGCCCTTAAAGGATTGGTTCAAGCAGGTAATTCTATTTATCAGCCTTTAGTAGAGGGAGATTTAGCGGAGGCAAGAAAAAAACTAGATGGAATTGTAGGTCGTGATACTGCTGGATTAAGTGGAGAAGATGTAATTAGAGGAACTATAGAAACTTTAGCTGAAAATACAAGTGATGGTCTAATTGCTCCTTTGTTTTATGCGGTGCTAGGAGGAGCTCCATTAGCAATGACATATAAAGCGATTAATACTTTAGATTCGATGATTGGTTATAAGAATGAAGAATATTATGATTTTGGCTGGGCAGCAGCTAAAGTTGATGATTTAGCTAATTGGATTCCAGCTCGTTTAACGGCTTTTTTATTTGTAGTTGCAGCTTTTTTAACGGGGGATAATTGGCAAGGAGCTAAGAAAATTATTGTTAGAGATGCCTCAAAACATCCTAGTCCTAATGCGGGATTTCCAGAAGCGGCTGTTGCAGGTGCCCTAAATTTGAAGTTAGGTGGCATTAATTATTATCAGGGCCAAGAAAGTTTTCGGGCTCATTTAGGCACAGGAGCAGAGAAATTTAAACCAGAACAGATTAAAGATACAATTAAATTGATTTATTGGAATCTGGGCTTGTTTGTGGTTGGTTATTATCTGTTGAACTTGATTTTATGATGTAGTCCTAGTTGCATTATTCATTGCTATAAGAACTACGCAAGTTGGATGATTTGATTTATTGTTTGCTTGTGTTCTTTCCATTATCAATTGTCCATTGTCAATTTTCAATTTATTTAGACTAGGGAGGAAAAAGATGAATTCGAGAGTAGTAATTGCAGGAACCTCAAGTGGCGTAGGCAAGACAACGATTTCTATTGGGCTGATGGCTGCTTTGACTGCAAGAGGCTATGATGTCCAACCATATAAGGTTGGCCCCGATTATATAGATCCGGGCTTTCACAGTTTAGTAACTGGCAATCAGTCCCGTAATTTAGATAGTTTTTTCTTAACTGAACCAGGAATTAAAGAAACATTTAATCATTCCTTTGGCGAATCAGATCTGGCTATTGTTGAAGGAGTTATGGGCCTTTTTGATGGGAAAAAGGGAACAACGGAAAATGGTAGTACGGCTGAAATAGCTAAAATTTTAGGGGCACCAGTAGTTTTAGTAATTGATGCTCAAAAGATGGCTAGAAGCGCTGCAGCTGTAGCTTATGGCTATAAAAACTTTGATGGAGATTTGAATCTGGCTGGCGTAATTTTAAATAATCTTGGTAGTCAAAGTCACTATCAGTTGATAAAAAATGCATTCGAGGCTGAGCTTGATGTTGAAGTCTTAGGCTATCTACCACGGCAAAAAGAATTAGAGTTGCCTGAGCGACATTTAGGGTTAGTACCGACTAGTGAAAGTGAAGAGTTAGAGCAATTTAGTAATAAATTATCTAATTTGATTACTGAGCATATTAACTTAGATAAATTAATTTCTTTAGCCGATGGTGTAGCTCCTTTAGCAACTCCTGATGCCCAAATTTTTAGTGGAGGGCAGCAATCTGATATAACTTTAGGAGTGGCTTATGACGAGGCTTTTAATTTTTACTATCAAGACAATTTGGATTTGTTAGCTAGTAGAGGAGTGAATTTAGAGTATTTTAGTCCGCTGACTGATGATAGATTACCAGAAGTAGATGGTTTATATTTAGGTGGTGGATTTCCCGAGAGTTTTTTAGCAGATTTAGCTGCTAATAAGTCGATGCAAGAATCAATCCAACAAGCTGTGACAGCTGGAGTACCTACCTATGCTGAATGTGGTGGTTTGATGTATTTGATAGAACAGATTACAGATGATCAACAAACTAGTTTTCCGATGGTAGGAGTAATTCCGGCTCAAATTGAAATGACAACTAGTCTAGTAGATATGGGCTATGTTACAGCGGAAGCGAATTGTGATAATTTATTATTAGAGGCAGGTCAAGAAGTTAAAGGACATCAATTTCATTACTCTAAATTAGTTAATATAGATGATAATCTAGAGCAAGCCTATCAATTATTTGGTGGACGGGGTTCAGATGGCAGGTTAACAGGAATTGTAACAGATAACTTGCTAGCTAGTTATCTACATTTGCATTTTGCTAGTCAGCCACAAGTAGTAGATAGATTTTTAAAACATTGCCAAGAATATAAGGGGGATTAAGATGGGCTCTGAATTAGAACAAGGTTTAGTGCAAGTCTATACAGGCACTGGCAAAGGAAAAACTACTGCTGCTTTAGGATTAGCTTTGCGGGCAGTAGGTCATGGTTTTGATGTAGAAATGATTCAGTATTTAAAGGGTAGCAATTATACAGGAGAATTGGCTGCCGTAGAGAGGTTACCTAATTTTACTATTAAACAGTTTGGTAAAAGTTGTTGTTATGCAGCAGCTATAAAAGAAGGATTGATGGATTGTCAAGGTTGTGGAAACTGTTTTGTTAGTAGAGGAGATAAAGAAGAACATCAGCAATTTGTTGACTGGGCATATCAATATACAGTTGAAGTATTAAAAGAAGCTACTAGCGAGATTGTTATTGTAGATGAAATCAATAATGCTTTGCGCTATGATCTGCTAACAGTAGAAGCAGTATTAGATTTAATTGAGCTCAAAGGAGAGCAGACAGAATTGATTCTGACTGGACGAGGACTGCCTGCAGAAATATTAGAACGAGCTGATTTAGTAACTGAGATGAATGCAGTCAAACATCCCTACCAAGAACAAGGGATTAAGAGTAGACGGGGGATAGAATATTGATCAATCAGTTATTATTAGCAGTCCAGTTTATTACTCGAATTCCTGTGGGCCAAGAATTGAATTATGACCAGCAAGAAATCGCTGCATCAATGGTTTTTTATCCGCTAATTGGAACTCTTTTGGGGGCAGTTTTAGTGGGTATTAATTACGTAGGAAGAATCTATTTGACTCCGTTAGTGACTAATTCCTTGTTATTGATAGGACTGGTATTTTTGACCGGAGGGCTTCATTTAGATGGTCTAATGGATACTTGTGATGGTATTTTTAGTGGTCGAGACCAAGAGAGAATATTGGAGATTATGCGCGATAGTAGAGTTGGTGCCTTTGGTGTAATTGCTGTTGTAACTCTATTTTTATTAAAGTTTAGCCTGTTAGTAGAGAGTCCTAGTCAGTATAAAAATTATATTCTGCTCTATGTACCAACAATAAGCCGGTGGGCAATGGTTTATGTAGTATACTTTTATCCCTATGCTCGTGAAAGAGGATTAGGACAAGCCTATCAGCAGTTGAAATTAAGATATCTAATAGTGGTTACTAGTTGGACTTTATTATTAGGTTGGTTTTTATTGGGAAGTTCCGGACTATTAATTTTGTTATTTAGTTGGTTTGTTACAGTAGTTTGGGCTCGAATAATTATTGCTAAGATTGGTGCTTTGACTGGCGATACATATGGAGCAGTTAATGAGTTGTTAGAGGTAGCGGCATTATTAATTAGTCTACTAATATTGGGAAGTTAAGGAGTAAAAAAATGAGAAATAAGGTAACTGTCAGAGTCCCTGGTACTTGTGGAGAATTAATGCAAGGGCTGATTGATGGAACTAACTTACAAATCAGTTGTCCAGTTGCTCTTTATAGTTCTGTGACCCTTACTAGAGTTGTTTCTTCTAGTAAAATTCAGATTAGTCCTAGAGCAGAGAAAACAAGACTTGCTATTGCTCAGACATTAGATTGTTTTGATGCTTCTGATCTTGGTCTGCAAGTCCGTGTCCAATCTGAATTAATACCTGGCAAAGGAATGGCAAGTAGTACAGCAGATATTATAGCTAGTATTATAGCTACGATGCTCCTCTTAGGAGTTGAAGTAGATAGAGAGTTGGCCCAGAAGATAGCTATTTCTATTGAACCAACCGATGGTTGTTTTTTATCAGGAATAGTAGCATTTGATCATCTGCAAGGTCATTATTTGGAGAAATTAGGAACGATAAAACCAGTGCCGATTATTATTTTTGATACAGGAGGGCAGGTTGATACTGTGCAGTTTAATGCCCGCGATGAATTGACTAGCTTAAAATTGGCCCAAGAAAAACAAGTTACAAGAGCTTATCAATTAATTAGTCAGGCTATTAAAACAGGAGATAAGAAATTGCTGGGGCAAGGAGTTAGTATCAGTAGTCAGGCTAATCAATCTATTTTATATAAACCAGAGTTGGAAAAATTATTGGAGTTAGCTGAACAACAAGAAGAAATTTTAGGAATTAATACGGCTCATAGTGGTACTTTATTAGGTATTCTATTAGATTCTAAAGATAGAGTAGAAGAGATCAAAAGAAGAGTTAGTAGCAGTGTTCCTAGTTTAGATTATATTGCTACTACTGAGATTATTAATGGTGGCTATCAAGTGAGGAGGTCATAGTGTGCAACAAGAACATGGTGGAAATATTCGGGCAGCAGCCCAAAAGTATGATTTAGATCCGGCAGAAATAATTGATTTTAGTGCTAATATAAATTTTTTTGGTCCCCCTGAGTCAGTCTTAGAAGAGATTAAAAAGAATCTATCGGGAATTGAGAATTATCCTGACCCTGATTCTAGTCGATTAAAATCTATTCTAGCAGAGCAGACTGGGCAACGAGTAGATAATTTAATAGTCGGTAATGGAGCAGTAGAGTTAATCTATTTAGTAGCTAAAGTATTGCAACCAGAAGATGCCTTGGTCTTGGCCCCTACTTTTTCTGAGTATCGATCTGCTTTAGAAAGTAGTGGTGCTGTTGTAGAAGAGTTC
>JBNJDB010000121.1:0-6270 GCA_051744465.1 Bacillota bacterium
TTTAAAGGAAAAATATTTGAATATTTATTCTTTTACCTGTATAATTATAAAAAAGCAGAAGGGGGAGAATAAAATGGAAAATTTATTAACAATTAAAGATTTGAAATTAGAAGAGATCAAAGAGTTATTTACTTTAACGACGGAATTAAAATATAAAAAAAATAATGGTATAGCACATAAAGAATTAGTGGGGCAGAGTTTAGGTCTTATTTTTGCTAAGTCATCTACACGAACTCGTGTTTCTTTTGAAACCGGGGTTTATCAGTTAGGTGGACAGGGTATATTCCTAAGCTCGAATGATATTCAATTAGGCCGGGGTGAAACTATTGCTGATACTGCCAAAGTTTTATCTCGGTATTTAGATGGCATTATGATTCGAACTTTTGCCCAAAGTGATGTACAAGAATTAGCTGAGAATAGTTCTATTCCTGTGATTAATGGGTTAACAGATTTATATCATCCTTGTCAAGCATTAGCTGATTTATTTACTATTCAAGAGAGAAAAGGTAAATTAGAGGAGTTAAAATTAACCTATATAGGGGATGGTAATAATATGGCTCATTCGTTATTATTAGCTGCTGCACAAGTAGGAATGGATATTAGTATAGCTAGTCCTGCTAATTATCAACCGCAGTCAGAAGTAATCGCAACAGCTGAAAAATTAGCAAAACAGAGTGGGGCTAACATTGAAATTTTAAAAGAACCTAAAGTAGCAGCCCAAGAAGCGGATGTTGTTTATACTGATGTTTGGGCTAGTATGGGAGATGAAGATGAAGCTGAAGAACGAAAGAAAGTATTTAAAGATTATCAAGTAAATCAAGAACTTATGAGCTTAACAGCAGAAGACTCAATTTTCCTACACTGCCTCCCAGCGCATCGTGGGGAAGAAGTAACTGCAGATGTTATTGATGGTGCTAGTTCAGTTGTTTTTGACCAAGCAGAAAATCGATTGCACTTACAAAAAGCTATCATGGTCAAATTAATGGAGGATGAGTAAAAATTTAATTATAGTTATTAATAATTAGGCAGAGTTAGTGTAAAAGCTAATTCTGCTTTTTTTATTTTTTTGTAAAAAATAAAAGGAAAATAAAGTCGTTGACAGGAAATAATAATATAAATAAGGATATTTTTGGCATAAGATATTAAAGTTAAAATTAATTATAAGTATACAAGTTGTAAATTATTCATAAAACTTAAAGGGGGAGAGCAAATGAGAAAGCGATGAGGGACATTATTGCTTGTAGTTTTGGTTTTGTTTAGTTTGTTGTTAGGATGTTCAGCGGAGGAAACGTCAAATCAGCAAGGAGGTGAAGCGGCTGCTGTAATTGATAAAGTAGAGGTTACTCCAAGTATAGTAGAAACTAATAGTAAGGCTAAATTAAAAGTTAAGTTAGCAGATAAAGAAAATAATTATGATTATAAGTGGGAATTAATAAATGATGAAGCAGGAGAACTAACAGGTGATGGTGCGGAAGTAATTTATCAAGCAGGAACCAAAACGGGAAAATATAAAATTAAAGTAATAGTTTCTAATAATACAGGAGAAAAAGTTTATACCGAAAAAACAATCGAAGTTAAAGAAGAGGTTACAGATGGAGGGGAAGAATTTTCAACGCAAGAAACTAAAAATAATTTAGGAGTGTGGCTGTGGTATTTACCTGATACCAAATATGACTCTCATAATAATTTAGCTAAAGATTTAAATGAAATGGGGGCTAAGCGTGCTTATGTAAAAGTCAACGATGAAGGTGCTAGCCATTATTTTAAATCTTATCTAGATAACAGTGTAGTAGAAGCTTATGAGAATCAAAATTTAGAGGTGTGGGCTTGGGGATATAATTATCCTCATAGTATATCGGAGCAGGCTGAAGCATTATATCAGGCGGCGAAAGTAGGTTATGAAGGATATGTATTAGATGTAGAAAAGGAATTTGAGTCTAATTCAAATAGTTTAGTTGAATTAGTAAAAGCAGTTAATGATGCTAAGCAACGTGCAATTAATAATGGTTATATAGAAGAAAATTTTAAAATTTATCTTAGTTCTTATGGTAATATTATGAGTCATGAATATATTAACCTGGAAGCTATAGATCAATATTTAGATGGCTATATGCCGCAAACTTATTTAGAGGTATGGGGCGATAAATATATGCAGAATCCAGAAAAATATGTTGAATTAGATAAGGAAGAATATCGGCAAGCTGGTGCTACTAAGGCGATTCATAATGTGATTAGTGTAGAATATGGAGATATAAAAACTAGCCAAATCAATCGAGCTTTTCAAACGGCAGGTTCAGAAGCTTCAATTTGGCGAGTTCCCAGATGGAATGGGGAGGATCCTGCTTCTGATAAACAGTGGCAAATAATTAAAGATATTGATTGGGGAATGTATGGAGAGGATGCTGCTCCCCCTGTTGATGATGAAAATTTGACTATAAATCCTCCTCAAAAAATTGTTAAGGGGCAGCAGGTTGAATTTGCTGGGAAAGTACCAGAGCAAGCAGAAAAAGTAATGATTTCAGTAGATGGTTACCCCTTAACTAATCAAGCTGGAGAAAAATATATCAAAACTAATAATGGTAGTTATGAATTAAATTATACTTTTGATAGTGCTAATAAGGATAGAAGATTAGTAATTAATGCTTTTGATAAAAATGGGGATTCAATTAAACAATTAAGTAAAACAATTGATGTAATGGGCGATGAAGAAATTGAAGGAGATAATTTAGGTTCTGAATTCGCTAAGTATGTTAATGATAATTGGAGAAGTTTAAAAGATGAAGCAATGTCTAATATTAGTGAAGGCACAGATTGTGTAGCGTTTGTAAGTGCTGCTTTAAGAGATTTTGGTTATGATATACATGCGACAGTTACTGATGGTATTACGGGCTCTCAAACTAAAGAAGATACATTAGTCTATAATCTTTTTGCAGCAGGATTTAAGAAATCAGAGGATATATCTCAATTAAAGCCTGGAGATATTTGTTTTACTGAGCCAGAATATTATTCTGGAGTTGAGTTATCAAATCCTTATACTCCTGATCAAAGAGAAGGTTATTTCCCTAATCATACTTATATTTTTATGAATTGGGTTGATCCTTCAAGTACTAAATATGCTTGGGTTGTTGACAACCAAGGAGAAAGACACAAAAGGAATATGTCTGTTTCTGGTGAGCATACACAATTTGGTTATTTTATGCATTTGCCTCGAGATAATACTGATTCTGATGATGAAACTAATGAACCAGATTCTGATTTAACTGTACAGTTGCCGGACAAAATTGAGGTTGATGAAAGAATAAAAATCAAGGGTCAAGCAACAGGTAAAATCCACAAAGTGATAATTTCAGTTGATGACTGGAAATTAGATGAGGTCATAGTTGAAGACAATGAATATAAGTTAACTGACACGTTTGATCAAGCAGGCAGAAATAGAAAACTAATCATTAAAGCTTTTGATAAAAATGGAAAAACAATTAAAGAGATTAAAAAAGAGATTAATGTAGGGGGGGCTGAGGATGAAGTAATTAGTGATGTTCCTTATTACTATCAATATCATAATGAAATAAATGGTGATGGTAGTTGTCAGAATTCAGCAATAGCAGCAGTGTTGAACTATTATGGATGGGATGGGGATCCAGATACTATCAGTTCGTCTAATTTTGGCACTGGTACTGCTCAAACGCCAGAAGGATTAGAGGAAGTATTTAATCATTATGCTCGCAATTCAGGTTTAGATGTCAGAGTAAATGGTCATCGCCATGGTAATATGGATGATTTGAATCAGTTGTTAGCAGCTGGAAAGCCTGTAATTGTGCATGGCTACTTTACTGGTTATGGTCATGTGATAACCTTAGTGGGCTATGATGGTACTTATTATTATGCTAATGATTCAGCCGGCAAGTGGGATCAGAATTATAAAGGTGATTATCATCATAGTGCAACAGCAGGAGAGTATGTAAAATATCACAAAAGCAATGTTAAAGATGCAGTTTATTCTTCAGATGGTAAGTTGTGGTATCATGAAATTTATTTTGAATAAATTATTGTTAGTGTAGCAATTAATTTCAGATTATAGGGTTAGAAGGCTTGGGCATTTGCTCCAAGCCTTCTGATTTTTTTGTAATAAAATACCATTGATATTTTAAAAAAAGTTTGGTATATTTGAGGTATGCATGTAAAATCAACGAAATAATTGCAGGAATAAGACTATAAGTGTAGAAGTCAATAATTGAGTTTTATAATTAAATATTTAAAGAATTAGATATTTAGAGAAAGTAAGGAGGTTTAATTTTGAATAGAAAAAAATTAATAGTTAGCTATGTTCTAGTTATGTTATTATCTGTAGTTGGAGTAGCGAATGCTGTTGATAGAACTTTGCAGAATGGTATGAAAGGTAAAGATGTTAGAGAATTGCAAGAAAATTTAGTAATGTTAGGCGAGCCAGTTATGATTGACGGAATTTTTGGTTCTTCTACTAAACAAGCAGTAGCCAAGTTTCAAAGAAAAGCTGGATTACCTGCAGACGGAGTAGTGGGAAACCAAACGTGGGATGAATTGAAACAGAGTGTGAGTTTTGATGAATATGATGTTCGCCAAGGCGATACATTATATGAAATAGCTAGAGATTTTGATATACCTGTAAAAGCAATACGAAATGCTAATGATTTAGACAATAATGTAATTCAACCGGGTCAAGAAATAATTATTCCCAAAACTGGCATGGGTGGCGGATTAGATACGGACTTTTATAATGTTATTTCTTACCGTGTCAAAAGTGGGGATACATTGGAAAAATTGGCTCAAAAATATCATACTACTGTTCGTCGGATTAAAGATGTAAATGATTTAAGTACTAATCATTTGAAGGCAGGACAAAAAATAAAAGTTCCTAAATTAATGTTAGATTTATCGGGAAGTTCTCGGGGAAGTGGACAAGTAGATAATAATGAATTCATTTGGCCTGTTGAAGGTAAAATCAGTTCTAATTATGGGCAGAGAACTCATCCAATATTAAATGAGAAAAAATTTCATGGTGGTATTGATATTGCTGTACCATCTGGAACTCCAATAAAAGCTGTTAAATCTGGAAAAGTATTAACTAGTGGTCGAGTCAAAGGGTTTGGTAAGACAGTTACTATTGATCATGGAGATGGAGTAGTAACCTCTTATGCTCATAATTCAGAGACATTAGTAAATTCAGGAGATAATGTAAAACAGGGAGAAGAAATTTGTCGTAGTGGAAATACTGGGTTAAGTACTGGACCACATCTTGATTTTAGAATTTTGATTAATGATAAGCCAGTTAATCCAATAGAATATTTAGAGTAAAATAAAAGCTAGGCGGAGGACAGTTTATGTTCTCTGCTTTTTTATTTTTTGACATAGTGAGTATAATATAATATTATATTATAAACAGTTGCAAATTATTTGCAACTGAAAAATAATTATTATTTTCCGAGGAGGCCAAAAATCATGAAAAATAGATTTGGTTTAATTATAGTTGGGATATTAGCCATATTAATATTTAGTGGTTGTCAAGGGAATTCACAAGAAGATCAAGATTTAACTGTTTACACAAGCATTTATCCTTTATATGAAGCTGCAAATGAAGTCGCTGGAGATAATTTGGATGTTAGATTAGTAGTTCCAAATGGAGCAGAATTGCATAGTTATCGTCCTACACCTAAAAAGATAGCCAAGTTAGAACAAGCAGACTTGTTTTTTTATAATGGATTAGGATTAGAGCCTTGGGCCAAAAAAGTAGCAGATAATCAAGAAAAATCTAAAAATAAGATGATTAATATTAGTCAACATGTTAATTTAGTTAAATATGATAAAGCTCATACTATTGGGGGAGAAACATCAAATTCTGAACACGAGCATGAAGAACACGAGCATGAAGAACACGAGCATGAAGAACACGAGCATGAGGGTGAACATGATCCACATTTATGGTTAGATCCTTTAAATATGAAATTAATTGCTGAAAAAATGAAAGAGAAATTTATTGCTATAGACTCAGCTAATAAAGAAGAATATGAAAATAATTATCAGCAATTTGCTAAAAAAATTGATGAATTAAATCAAAAGTATGAATCAGCTTTAGCTGATAAGAAACAGGAATATATTTTAGTTTCTCATTCAGCTTTTGGTTATTTAGGGGATCGTTATGATTTCAAACAATTATCAGTGACTGGAGTTGCACCTCATGAAGAACCTTCTCCAGGAATACTAGCTGAATTAACTAATCAAGCTGAAAAACATGAT
>JBNJDB010000122.1:0-6262 GCA_051744465.1 Bacillota bacterium
CGGATAACTCCTTTACTTGATAGTTCAGGGCAACCAGAATCTTTTATAGCGATTAAAGAGGATGTTACTGAGGAAAAGGAATTGAGAGAAGAACTTGAGTTTTTTGCTGAAATGGATAAATTGACTAAAGTTTATAATAGGAGAGCAGGTTATGATATTTTGAATGATATCAAAACTAAGGCAGATGAAGAGATGACCTTCTTTACTATCTCTTTTATAGATATTAATAATTTAAAGGAAGTTAATGATGTTTATGGTCATAAAACCGGAGACGAATTAATAACTAATGTAGTAGAAATTATTAAAAAGACTATTCGGGAATCAGATTATATATTTAGGTTTGGAGGCGATGAGTTTTTACTTGTCTTTAATTATTCTCAAAACGAAGAAGCTGAAAAAATAATGGAGCGAATCCAAGAAAAACTAAGGAAAATAAATCAAACTCAAAATCATAAGTATCAAATGAGTATTAGTTATGGGATAGAATGTTATGACCCTAATAAAAAAATTGTCTTAGATGAGTTAATATCTAGAGCTGATGATAAAATGTATCAATACAAACAGGAATATAAAGAAAATAATAATTTGCCGCAAAGATGAGTTTAATACTACTAGGAGATACGTTATAATATATTGTGAAGCTTAATAATTAGGCTTCACAATATATTAATTGTTGTGAGGAGGATAATTATGGAGGATGAAGATTTATTAATTTGTGAAGAGTATTGTCCTAATTTAAAGAGAATTAACGAAGTGAAAACTGAAGAATTACCGGAAAATGTAGCAGAAAGATTAGCCGAAACTTTTAAAGTATTAAGTGATCCGACCCGAATTAAAATCATTAATGCTTTAGCTAATAAAGAGTTATGTGTTTGTGATATTTCTGAATTATTAGATATGACGCAATCAGCTATTTCTCATCAATTGCGAAAATTGAGAGAACTTAAATTAGTAAAGTATCGCAAAGAGGGGCGAGTAGTCTATTACTCTTTGAATGATTATCATATATTTCAGTTGTTTAGTCAGGGCTTGGCCCATGTGCTAGAAGATGATAAATAAATATTGACATTAGTGGATATGTTGATTATAATATATATGAGCAGTTATTCATATATATTTTTTTGAGTAATATATGAGGGGTTGCTCATATATATTTTAGGAGGTTTAAATTATGGAGACTAAAAATATAACAACTGAAACGTTAGAATTTAAAGATTTGCAATGTGCTAATTGTGCTAATAAAATACAAGTCGAAGTAGAGAAGTTGGCGGAGGTTAAGTCAGCTCAGGTTAATTTTAGTTTGAAAAAGATAGACTTAGAAATACTAGGCAACGAAGAAAAAGTTATTGACCAAGTTGCTAAAATTGCTGATGAGATTGAACCTGGAGTAAAAGTGAAGAGAAAAAATCAGAATAATAAAGAGCACAAGCTTATCTTAGAGGGTTTAAACTGTGCTAGTTGTGCTAATAAAATTGAGGATAATGTTAATCAATTAAATAAGGTAGAAGAAGCTTATCTAAATTTTAGTTCTAAAAAACTAACAGTAGAGGTTGAGGATAATAGTATAAAAAATAAGATAATTGCTGAGACTAAAGAAATAATTAATAATTTAGAACCGGATGTAATTGTTAAAGAAGAAACTACAGAAGCATTTCAAGAAGATAAAACTGCTTTTAATCAGACAATGAAAAAATCAGTAGGGAGATTAGTAAGTGGACTTATCTTTTTTGTATTAGCTCTAGTAGCAGATTTGAATTTAACAGGTGAACTAATCTTATTTGGAACTGCTTATTTGATTATTGGATATAAAGTACTCTCTAATTCTTTTAAGGATATACTAAAGGGCCAAATATTTGATGAAAATTTTCTGATGACAATTGCAACTATTGGTGCCTTTGCTATAGGAGAATTTCCTGAGGGTGTAGCAGTAATGTTGTTTTATGAAATTGGAGAGTTGTTTCAAGATTTAGCTGTTAATCGTTCGCGTAATTCAATTCAAGAATTAATGGATATCAAGGCTGACTATGCTAATTTGAAAGTAGATGGAGAAGTTGACCAAGTAGATCCTAATCAATTGCAAATAGGAGATATTATTGTAGTTAAACCAGGTGAGAAAGTTCCAGTAGATGGAGAAGTTATTGAAGGAGAAGCAATGATTGATACAGTGGCTTTAACTGGCGAATCTGTACCGAGAAAAGTAACAACTGGTGAGGAGATACTTAGTGGTTCAATTAATCAGGATGGTTTATTGACTATTAGAGTTGATAAAGAATTTAAAGATTCAACTGTAAGCCGAATCTTAAATTTAGTTGAAGATGCTGCTAGTAAAAAAGCACCTACTGAGGATTTCATTACTAAATTTGCTCGCTATTATACGCCCGGTGTTGTTGTAGGTGCCTTAATTTTAGCTGTAATTCCTCCATTAGTGATACCAGGTGCTCTATTTAGTGAGTGGATTTATCGGGCGCTTATCTTTTTAGTAGTTTCTTGTCCTTGTGCTTTAGTGGTTTCAATTCCTTTAGGATTTTTTGGTGGAATTGGGTCAGCTTCTAAAAAGGGTATTTTAATTAAAGGAGGGAATTATTTAGAAGCTTTAAATCAATTAGATACAGTTGTGTTCGATAAGACAGGAACATTGACAGAAGGAGTTTTTGAGGTTAGCCATTTAGAAGCTAGTTCTGATTGGAGCCAAGATAGATTACTAAAATTAGCAGCTATAGCAGAAAGTAATTCTAATCATCCAATTGCTCAGTCTATTTTGTCTGCTTATAATGGTCCTGCTATCAAAGCTAATCAGATTGATAATTATCAAGAAATTGCCGGTAAGGGATTGAAAGTTACAAGTGAAGGGCAAGCTATTTTAGCAGGTAATCATAAATTAATGGAAGAAAATGAGATAACTTATCACCAAGCCCAGCAGTCAGGAACTATAATTCATATTGCAGTTGATGGGCAGTATGTTGGTTATATAGTTATTGAAGATCAGATAAAAGAAGATAGTAAAGAAACAATTAATAATTTACAAGAAGCAGGAGTAGAAAATATAGTTATGTTAACTGGTGATAATCAGCAAGTGGCTGCTAGAGTAGCAGTTGAATTAAATTTAACTAATTATTATGCAGAATTACTACCAGATGATAAGGTGAATAAATTGGAAATGATATTAGAAGAAACTGAAGAGAAGACCGCATTTGTTGGCGATGGTATCAATGATGCACCTGTCTTGGCTAGATCTGATATTGGTGTGGCGATGGGTGGTTTAGGATCTGATGCAGCTATTGAAGCAGCAGATATTGTTTTAATGAAAGATAAACCATCTGATTTACCTGTAGCTATCAAAGTGGCCAATTTTACTAGAAGAATTGTTTGGCAAAATATTATTTTAGCTTTAGGAGTTAAAGGATTAGTACTCTTATTAGGTGTCTTTGGATTAGCTACAATGTGGGGCGCAGTTTTTGCAGATGTTGGAGTAGCCTTATTAGCAGTATTAAATTCGATTCGAGTAATAAAAAGTTAATTATAGTTTTGACCTCAGGTAACTGACCTGAGGTTTTTTTATAAAAAAATATTTAAATAAAGGTTTTAATTGCTACTTATTTAAATAATAAAGTAGGATTGGTTTTTATTTAAAAATCAATGCCCGATTAAGTTTAGTTTGTTTAGTAAAATATTTAATAATTATGGAGGGATAAAGTGAAGAAAATAGGAATAGTTTTACTAATAGTTACAATGTTTTTTGTAGTGGGGTGTAACAAGGATCAATTAGATCAGATGGATGGTGGTGGAGTAGTAGTTGAGGTAACAGACAAAACAGGAAACAAAATTGCAGGTGCTGAAGTA
This sequence comes from Bacillota bacterium, assembly GCA_051744465.1. Classification (GTDB taxonomy): domain Bacteria; phylum Bacillota; class Halanaerobiia; order Halobacteroidales; family Halobacteroidaceae; genus Halanaerobacter. Next base: position 3,841 of record JBNJDB010000122.1, read on the forward strand.
AGATTAGAAGGTTTAGCTAAGAAAGAAACAGATGATGAAGGAGTAGTTGTATTTAGTGGGGTAGAGCAAGAAAAATACTCGTTAAAGGTTTCAAAAAATAATTTTCCGGTTGAAGAGAAAACGATTTCTGTAAATGATAAAAGAACTATGATAAATATTGAATTGCAAGGTGTGAATAGGAAAGTTGATGAAACAATGATTGTTGATGCTGATGAATATATAGATATTAACGATCAGCAAGTCAAGTTTTTATTTAAAACTAATAATGGAAATAGAGTTAAATTTCATCTTGGAACAGAAAAAAATGATTTAAAACAATTGAAAACTAAAAAATACTATAATGATGGATTGATAATAGAAGACCTAAAGCCAAATGAGAGCTATTATTATAAAATAGAAGTGATTGATCAACAAAATAATACGAGTAAGGAAACTGAAGTATTATCTTTTGATAAATTAGATAATACAAATGATTGGGAACCAGCTAAATGGGCCAAAGATGCTGTATTTTATGAAGTTTTTGTGCGTAGTTTTTATGATGGTAGTGGTGATGGAATTGGTGATTTTGCTGGTTTAAAAGAAAAAATTCCTTATTTTAAAGAATTAGGTATAGATGCATTATGGTTAATGCCAATTAATGACTCGCCAACTTATCATGGCTATGATGTGGTTGATTATTATGAAACTAATTCAGATTATGGAACACGTAAAGAATTTAGAGAATTTTTAGAAGCAGCTCATGAGAATGATTTGAAGGTGATCATGGATTTAGTTGTTAATCATACTGCAGATGATCATAAGTGGTTCCAAGAAGCTAGAAAATCAGAAGAGAATGAATATACCGATTATTATATTTGGCGTGATGAATTTGATAATATAGACGAAAAAGGACCGTGGGGACAGCAAGTATGGCATAAATTCTTTACCCCTGATTATTATTATGCAGTCTTTTGGGATCAAATGCCAGATTTGAATTTTAGAAACCCTGATGTTCGCCAAGAGATGAAAAAGAGAGCTAAATTTTGGTTAGATCCTAATGGAGATGGTGATTTTTCTGATGGAGTAGATGGATTTAGATTAGATGCAGCTTTACACATTGATGATAAAGACCCTCAAGTAACACATAATTGGTGGCAAGAATTTAATACAGCTGTTAAAGAAGTTAATCCTGATGCTTTTTTAGTAGGGGAAAATTGGACTGATACTAAAAAAATGGCTAAATTTTATGATGATTTAGATGCTTCATTTAACTTTAGTTTAGCTGATAAAATTATTGATTTTGCTAGTGAGGGCCAAGCTAGTGATACTGATATTTTAGCAGAAATAAAAGAAATTCATCAAGTTTATAGTAATTATTCAGAAGAATACATTGATGCTACTTTTTTAAGAAATCATGACCAAGATAGAGTTGCTTCTGAATTGAATGGTAATAAAGGGCAGATGAAATTGGCTGCATCAGTATTATTTACTTTGCCAGGAACCCCATTTGTTTATTATGGTGAGGAATTAGGACAGAAAGGTACTAAACCAGATGATAATATTCGTGAACCTTTTGACTGGTATCAAGAAGCTGAGGGAGAAGGAATGACAACTATGTCAAAAGGAGGCTTCTATCATCAAATGAAATATACAAAAGAAGATGATGGAATTTCTTTAGAAGAACAGCAAAACCAAGCAGGAAGTATCTTTGAGCATTATCAAAAGTTGATTAAAATTAGAAAAAATAATCCATTATTATTTGATGGCGAGTATACAAAGATTAAGACTAATGAGCAAACTTATGGCTATAAAGTGAGTAGTTCTGAAGCAGATTATAATTTATTTGTAATCCATAATCAGTCTGGCCAAGATTCACAGGTGAAAACATCTGATCAAGTGCAAGGATTACTAACTGAAGAAACTTATCAAGCTGGTCAAGTAAAGATTGATGCTTATGGAACATTGATTTTAAAAAGTACAAGAGAGCAACTTTAAGATTAGTGATGATAAATTAGTTTGGCATAAAAGAAAAATAAGATAGTAAATAAAAGGAGCCTTGCAAGGCTCCTTTTATTTTTTTGTTAAAAAATATTTAGCAGATGACTCTTCATTTCAATAAACTAATTAAAAAGGGAGGGATAACAATTGTTATTTTCCCTACTAAAAAAGTTGAAAAATAGAATTAAAAAAGTTTTAAGTGGATCAGAAAATTGTAGAAATAAAGATGAAATTTATTTAAATTTAGATGGCTTAGAAATAGAAATGAATCGTCAATTTGCTTATGATAAACCACATGAAGTCTCTGTTTTTGTCCCGCGAGCAGAGTTGCGAAAAAAGGTCAAGAAGGGAGATCGAACAGAAGAAATTGAAATATTATTAAATAGTATTACTGTAGTACACTCACCCCAACGGCCTTCTAATGAAGGAGCAGATTCTCCTATAG
>JBNJDB010000123.1:0-6230 GCA_051744465.1 Bacillota bacterium
ATCGTCTCTACGTGTTTTTTAAAAGGCAAAAAAACACTGCGTGTAGTGCTGATTGAATTTTGAATTGCTAAAGAAGTTTCACAAGTTAAATACTTTATTTTATTGTTTGGTTTTTAACTTTCAACTATAAATTATAAACTACAAACTAAAAAGAGGAGTGAGTATAATGGTAGAAATGTATTATCAAGAAGATGCTGATTTGGATTATTTAGAGGGTAAAAAGATTGCGGTAATTGGTTATGGGAGTCAAGGTCATGCTCAAGCACAGAATATGAGAGATGCTGGATTAGATGTAATTGTATCTGAACTAGAAGGGACAGAAAATTATGAGCAGGCTGTAGAGGATGGTTTTGATCCTAAAACTGCTGCTGAAGCTGCTAAAGTAGCTGATGTAGTGCAAGTTTTATTACCTGATGAAGTACAAAAAGATGTTTATTTTAGTGCTATTAAAGATAATTTAGAAGCAGGAAATGCATTAGTCTTTTCTCATGGATTTAATATTCATTTTGAACAGATTGTTCCGGATGAAGATGTAGATGTTTATATGGTTGCTCCTAAAGGACCGGGTCATTTAGTGAGAAGAGTTTATACTAAAGGTTCTGGTGTACCATGTTTATTTGCAGTTTATCAAGATGCAACTGGAAATGCTAAGGATATGGCACTAGCACATACTAAAGGTGTAGGTGGAACTCGAGCTGGAGTTCTGGAGACTACATTCAAAGAAGAAACTGAAACTGATTTATTTGGAGAACAGGCAGTATTATGTGGTGGAACTACTGAGCTTGTTAGAGCTGGTTTTGAAACTTTAGTTGAAGCTGGATATCAGCCTGAGATTGCTTATTTTGAATGTCTACATGAGCTAAAATTAATTGTAGATTTGATGTATGAAGGCGGTATTGCTAATATGAGAGATTCTATCTCTGATACTGCTGAATATGGAGATTTAATTGCAGGAGAAAAAGTAATTAATGATAAATCAAGAGCGGCTATGAAAGAATTATTAGAAGATATTCAAAAAGGTGAATTTGCTAAGCAATGGATGTTAGAAAATAAAGTTGGTCGACCTGCTTATTCTAAAAGAAAAGCAATTGATGAAGAGCATAAGATTGAAGAAGTAGGGAAAAAATTAAGAGATAAGATGAATTGGATGGAAGAGTAATTAATTATTAGGCTGGAGCTATGATTGATTTGGGGAAGAAGGATAGCAAAGGATTAGAACTAGTCATAGCTCTAAGCTAAGTCAGTGGGATCTCGGCTAAAGTAGATTAATAGCATAATTGAGCTATTGAATTTAGCCGAGAGACCTATGTTAAGAGAGAGGAGTGAGAAGTGATGGGCGTCAAGATTTTTGATACAACTTTGCGTGATGGTGAGCAGACTCCACGAGTTAGTTTGAATGTTAAGGAAAAATTAGAGATTGCTAAACAATTAGATAGATTGCAAGTTGATGTGATTGAAGCAGGTTTTCCTATTAGTTCTGAAGGTGATTTTAAAGCTGTTAAGAAGATAGCTCAAGAGGTTTCTAATCCTATAGTTGCTGGATTAGCTAGGGCTACTGAAAAAGATATTGATCGTGCTTGGGAAGCATTGAAAGAAGCTGATAAACCACGAATTCATACATTTATTGCTACTTCTCCAGTTCATATGGAATATAAGTTAAAACAGTCACCACAAGAAGTATTAGAAACTGCTGTTAGAGCTGTTAAGCATGCTAAATCTTATACTGATGATGTTGAGTTTTCTGCTGAAGATGCATCACGAAGCGATAAAGATTTTTTATGTGAAATAGTTGAAGCTACTATTGATGCGGGAGCTACAACAATTAATATACCTGATACTGTTGGTTATACTACTCCCCAAGAATATGGAGCTTTAATTAAATATATTAAAGAGAATGTTCCTAATATTGATCAAGCTGTGATTAGTGTTCATTGTCATAATGATTTGGGTATGGCTACTGCTAATTCATTAGCTGCTGTAGAAAATGGAGCTCAGCAAGTAGAATGTTCAGTTAATGGTCTTGGTGAACGAGCTGGGAATACTGCTTTAGAAGAGGTAGCTTTAGCTTTAGATACTAGATTTGATCATTATGATATCGAGACTGACTTGAATTTGAAAGAAATTTCTCGGTCCAGTAGATTAGTTAGCCATTTAACTGGCGTTCAAATCCAACCAAATAAAGCAATTGTAGGCGAAAATGCTTTTGCTCATGAATCTGGTATTCATCAAGATGGAGTAATTAAAGAACGTACGACTTATGAGATTATGAATGCTAAAACTATTGGATTGAAAGAAAATAAAATGGTATTAGGAAAATTATCAGGTCGTCATGCTTTCAAACAACGTTTAGAAGAATTAGGTTATGAGTTAGCAGCGGAAGATTTGAATTCTGCGTTTAAACGGTTTAAGGATTTAGCAGACCGGAAGAAGAAAATTACTAATCTTGATTTAGAAGCGATTATGGAGGATGAAATCAGTCAAGTTTCGGAAACTTATCATATCAATTTATTACAGGTTACAAGTAGCTCAGGTTTGGCTACGGCAACAGTACAGATGGAAAAAGAAGATGAAACTATTAATCAATCTGCTTGTTCTGAAGGTGGTCCAGTTGATGCTATTTATGATGCAATGAATAAAATTACTGGATTGGACTGTAGATTGGATGATTATAATATTGATGCTGTTACTAGTGGTAAAGATGCTCTGGGAGAAGTAGTTGTTAAGTTAGAGTATAATTCTGAGATCTTTATTGGACGGGGTATTAGCACTGATATAATTGAAGCTAGTGCTAAAGCATATAATAATGCCTTGAATAAAATACTTGTTAATCAATAATTGAAAATGTAGAATGGAGAATTGAGAATTAAGAGTCAAATACTAGAGATCAAATAATTCAGGATTTGTTTTTAGATTTTGATCTTATTATTTTGATTTTAATTGTTCATTATCAATTCTCAATTGTCAATTAAATAAACGAAGGGAGCGAAGAAAATGGGAATGACGATGGTAGAAAAAATATTAGCAGCTCATGCTGGTAAAGAGGAAGTTCAAGCTGGAGATTTGGTTAATGCTAAACTTGATTTAGTCTTAGGGAATGATATTACTACTCCAGTTGCAATTAAGGAATTTGATAAAATTAATGTAGATGAGGTATTTGATCAAGATAGAATAGCGATCGTACCTGACCATTTTGTGCCGAATAAAGATATTAATTCTGCTGAACAGGTTAAGATGTTGCGAGAATTTGCTAATGAAAAGGATATAACTAACTTCTTTGAATTAGGGGATATGGGAATTGAACATTGCTTATTACCAGAACAAGGATTAGTAGGTCCGGGTGATATTGTCATTGGAGCTGATTCGCATACTTGTACTTATGGTGCATTGGGGGCGTTAGCTACTGGTGTAGGAAGTACAGATATGGCTGCGGCTATGGCAACTGGAGAAGCATGGTTTAAAGTACCGGAAACAATTAAGTTTGTTTATAATGGTGAATTACAAGATTGGGTTGGCGGAAAAGACCTAATTTTATATACAATTGGTGATATTGGTGTTGATGGTGCGCTTTATAAGTCAATGGAATTCACAGGAGATGCAATTGATAATCTTTCTATGGCCCACCGGATGACAATGTCTAATATGGCAATTGAAGCTGGGGGTAAATGTGGCTTGATTGAGCCTGATGAAACTACTTTGGATTATGTTGAAGGACGAGCGCAGCGAGATTATAAAGTTTATAAAAGTGATAAAGATGCTGATTATGAAGAAGTTATTGAGTATGATTTAAGCGAAATTGAACCACAAGTTGCTTATCCTCATTTGCCAGAGAATACTAGAGGAATTAGTGAGGTTGGCGATCTTAAAATTGATCAGGCAGTAATTGGATCGTGTACTAATGGTCGTTTGGAAGATCTAAGATTGGCTGCTGAAGTATTAGAAGGTCAGAAAAAAGCTGATCATGTAAGATTAATTATACTTCCCGGAACTCAAGAAATCTATAAACAAGCAATGAACGAGGGAATTATTGAAACTTTGATTGATGCAGGAGCAGCGGTTAGTACTCCGACTTGTGGCCCTTGTTTAGGTGGCCATATGGGTATTTTAGCCGAGGGAGAACGAGCAATTGCAACAACTAATCGTAATTTTGTCGGTCGAATGGGTCATACCGAGAGTGAAGTTTATTTATCTAATCCAGCTGTAGCAGCTGCTTCAGCGATTGCTGGTAAGATCGTTGGCCCCGAAGAAGTACTTTAATTTTATTGGGTTTTAGATAAAAAGTTGTTAGATAAATTAGTTTGAAAAAATTATTGTAGTACCAAGGGAGGAAGAAAAAACTATGGATATTGCAGGAAAAGCATGGAAATATGGTAGTGACGTTGATACGGATGTGATTATTCCAGCCCGTTATTTGAATACTTCAGATCCGGCTGAATTAGCTAAGCATTGTTTAGAGGATTTAGATGAAAAATTTGTAGATAAAATGACTGAAGGAGATTTAATTGTAGCAGAAGATAACTTTGGTTGTGGAAGTTCTCGTGAACATGCTCCATTAGCAATTAAAGCAGCAGGTGTATCGTGTGTAATTGCTAATTCTTTTGCTCGGATCTTTTATCGTAATGCGATTAATATTGGGCTGCCAATTATGGAATCTCCAGCAGCAGTAGCAGCAATTGAAGAAGGGGACCAGGTAGAAGTAGATGTTGATGCGGGAAAAATTATAAATTTAACGCAAGATGAAGAGTATCAAGCAGAAGCATTCCCTGAATTTATGCAGGAATTAATTAGTACTGGTGGTTTGATTGAATACGTCAATCAAAACATTTAAGAAGTTAAAATAGAGCAGTGAGAATAAATAATAAAAAATTGTGCTAAAGGATAGGTGTTTGATTATGACAAAAAAGATAGCATTAATTGCAGGAGATGGAATTGGCCCAGAAGTAACGAAACAAGGGGTAAAAGTATTGGAGAAGTTAGAAGAAATTAGTGATATTGATTTAGAATTTAAAGAGTTTCCATTTGGAGCAGAACATTATTTGGATACAGGTGAATTGGTACCGGATGCGGCTAAAGAAGAGTTAGCAAATTTTGATGCTATTTATTTAGGTGCTGTAGGTGACCCACGAGTTAAGCCTGGTGTTTTGGAACATGGTATTCTATTAGATCTAAGATTTTCCTTTGATCAATATATTAACTTGCGACCAATTAAGTTATTAGATTCACGGTTTACTCCTTTAAAAGATAAAGGACCTGAAGATATTGATATGATGATTGTACGGGAAAATACTGAAGGTCTATATGCGGGAGTAGGCGGATTTTTAAAAGAAGGAACTGAAGATGAAGTTGCTACGCAAGAAATGATCAATACTCATAAGGGTGTTGAACGAGTAACTGACTATGCTTATCAGTATGCTCAAAAAAGAAATAAAGAGAATAAATTAACTTTATGTGATAAGAGCAATGTTCTTACTTATGCTCATGATCTATGGCAGAGAGTCTTCGCAGAAGTAGGAGAGGACTATAGTGATGTAGAGCAGGACCATATGTTAGTCGATGCAATTACAATGAAGATGGTTCGTAATCCAGAAATATTTGATACAATTGTTACTTGTAATATGTTTGGAGATATTATTACTGACTTAGGTGCTGAAATCCAAGGTGGAATGGGCCTTGCAGTATCAGGTAATATTAATCCTGATGGTGTATCTATGTTTGAGCCAGTTCATGGTTCTGCACCAGATATTGCGGGCCAAAACATTGCTAATCCTTTGGCAGCAGTTCTAGCAGCGGGAATGATGGTTAGAGAATTAGGTTGGGCAGAAGAAGCTGATAAGATTGATAATGCTGTACAAGAGTCATTACAAAGTGATCATACAACTCCTGATATGGGAGGAAACTTAAATACAGATGAAGTTGGAGATTATATCTGTAGTATTTTAGAATAGGGGGCAAAATATGTTGAAAACCTATGATACAAGTCTACGAGATGGCAATCAGAGGGAAGGTATCTCCTATTCAACTGAAGATAAATTAAATATAACTAAGAAGTTAGATGAATTAGGAATAGATTATGTTGAAGGTGGCTGGCCTGGTTCTAATCCTAAGGATATCGAATACTTCAAAAAAGTTCAGGAATTGGACTTAGAAAATACTAAAGTTGCTGCTTTTGGTAGTACTCGGCATGCCAAAGTTGAGGCAGATGAAGATAAAAATTTGGCAGCAATCTTAGAATC
>JBNJDB010000124.1:0-6192 GCA_051744465.1 Bacillota bacterium
TACAACAGTTTGAGCAATAAAGACTCCCACAAACTTATATAATCCATATAAAGCAAGTATCAAAAATGGAATCCCTGTAATAGGCTTGACCATCCACTGAGCTAGTCTAGTCTTAAAGTTATTTTCTTCACTTTTGACCTCAATAGCAGCATCTACAATATGGTTAACTTTCTTGCGCCGCTGTTTATAAATTTCTTCCTGCAATTCTCGCGGCTCTTGATTGTGCTTTGCTGCCACATTTTCATCACCTTCTAAGATCAATAATGCTTCACGACGATTATCTATTTCTGCAGCTAATTCTTTTAATTCTTCTTCTTGCTCTAAACTACTATTTCCTACTTCAGCATCTGCTACAGCCGCTTTGACTTCCGCTAAGCCTTGGCCCTCAGTTGCTACTGTAGGAATTACCGGCACTCCTAAATCTGCACTCAATTTATCTATATCAATATTTAACCCCTGCTTTTCAGCTTCATCCATCATATTCAAAGCTACTACCACAGGAATTCCCATATCTATAATCTGTTGTGTTAAAAACAAGTCGCGTTCTAAATGAACTGCATCAACAATATTAACTACCACATCAGCAGAAGCAATTACATCGCGAGCTACAATTTCTTCATCATTAAATGAAGATACACCGTAAACTCCTGGAGTATCAATTACTACATCATCTTTATATTTCCCAGAGCTAATTTCAAGAGTTGTCCCAGGATAATTAGATACATCAACATAAACTCCTGTAAAATCGTTAAAGAAAATAGACTTTCCTACATTAGGATTTCCTGCTAACACAATTTTTTCTGCATCAGATGGAATATCTATTTGATGACTAATATCACAACAATCCATACTTCATTTTCCTCCCTAGTTTATTGTTCTATTTTTATATTTTGCGCTAACCTTCTACCTACTGCAATTTCTTGTAAATTACGTTTTATAATTATTGGACCACCAGGCACTTTTTCAGCACACGAAAGATTGGCACCTTCAGAAATACCAAATCTCAGAGCTTGGGCTCTAATTTTATCATCCTTAATATCGGCAATTTGGAATTCTTGACCCCGATTCACATCTGCTAAAGTCATAATTATCCACTCCTTGTTTTTATTATTGGAATTCATTATCATTAAGGTTTAAAATAAAAACTTCTCCATCTTTTATTTTAACTTATTATACTATCATGAAAACTAATTAAGACTTGCCACTTAACTTTAAAAAACTTTTGATAATGATTTTCATTTCTTACATATAATAATATCACCATTGCCCTTATCTGTCAAGACAACTTGAAATATTTCGCACCAAGTTAACAATAATTCAAAAATACATTAAGGCTAATAAAAAAAGTCAGAGGGAAACCCTCTGACTTAATAGTTTATTTTTAAAATTTACTTCCTAATACTAAACTAAAGTCATCTTTAGAATTTCTTTTCGCATCAGGTGCATACCCGTAATCTAGTCCTAATTCACCTACAGGAGTTTTAAATCTCATTCCTACACCATAAGAGTAATTAAAATCTCCCATATCTAAATCAAGGCTGTTTCCATGATAAGTTCTTCCTATATCAGAGAAAACAATCCCTCGCACTGATTCTACTATTGGAATCCGATATTCAATGCTGCCTAACATCATTGAATCCCCAATAAAACCAGCTTCTGCAGGATCATAATCTGAGGCATCTTCATCATAATAAGAACTTCCATAACCTCGAATGCCATTAGTCCCACCTAAATAATAACGTTTATCATCAGGTAATTCTCCATTGGAACCTCCTACTTTTAGTCGAAAAGCCCAACTATTTTCTTCTAAAGAAGGGAGATACTTTTTTAATTCTAAATCATACTTGCTATAATCATCATCACCGCCAATTAAACCCGCTTTCTCTAGAGACAATGTTTGTTTACTACCCTCCCGAGGAGCAATAGGAGCGATAGTAGTATCTCTAACAGTTCTTAACCGCAAACTCCTATTATCTCGCCAACCAGAATATTCACTATCGTCATCTTCATTTTTAATTTCACTAATATCAAGAGTAAAATAACCATTAGTGTTTTCTGCAAGTTTACGTCCTAAAGTCATATTTCCACCTTTTTCTCTAATTTCATCATTATTTAAATCTTCTTCACTTTTATTATACAAATTAGCATCAAAACTAGTTTTTACATCAAAATGTTTAGACATCCAAGGATTACTATATCCCAATTCATAATAATCTCTTTCTTCTCCTGCTTCTATTTTAGCATTTACTTTTTGACCTGTTCCAAACAAATTATCTTTAGAAACATCAATGGTCCCCATAACTCCAGAATCAGGATTATGGCTTATACCAAACTGTAAACTACCTGTCTTTTTTTCCTCTACATTAATGACCACATCTACTGCCTGCGGATCATCTTCTACTCGTTCAAATTGAGGCTTAATTTCATTAAAAAATTGTAGCCGATATAAATCTCTAATATCTCTCTGTAATTTCTGCATATTCAAAACATCACCTTTTTGCTGTGACAATTCCCTTGTAATAACATAATCCTTAGTTTCATCATTACCCTTAACTTCTATACTATTAATCTTACCTTCATCTACTTTAATATATAATTTATCTTCATCTTTGATTTGTCTATCAACAACTCTACCTAAAGGAAAACCATTTTCTTGATAGTATTCATTAATATTTTTAATTCCAGATTTCAAAGTATTAATATTCAATGTTTTTCCTGATTCGACTCCTAACTTTTCTTTTAATTTTTTAGTAGAGCTCTCTTGATTTCCTTCAATAACTATTTCCTCAAGAGTTGGATTTTCAACCACTTTGAATATTAATCGCATCCCATCTTGATGGTGTTGGAAGTTGATTTTAACATCTGCAAAATATCCCAAGTCATAAATTGACTGTAAATCATCTTGCAATTTATCATTATTGATTTTATCATCTGTTTCTGTACTAACTTCATCTAATATTTCTTCTTTTTCAACCTTCTCATTACCTTCTACTTTTATATCTGTAATTTTATTTCCAGACAAATCATCTTGAGCAAACACATGAGCATTAAATGCTACTATCACTAATAAAAAAGTTATTACTGCTACTTTTTTTAACATTATACCCCTCCATTATCATTTTTTATGCCACAACGCTGTTTGAATTTCATCACATATTAAATTATAAATATTAGTTGTGATAAAACTTTGATAAAATTATAAAACTGTAAATTATTTCTTAGTTATATAATATTCTATAGACTCTGCCCCCTCCTCTATTTTTATTATACCTATCTTTTTAATTTCCTGCTTGAATATCATTTTTTTTATTATTCACCAACAAAATTTTTTGTTCTTTTAATTCTTGGTACTGCTCTAATAAGTCATTAATATAAACCCAGCTCACTTTTTCTACTCCAACTAATCTATTAAATTGATAGTCAAAATTAATTATTACCTGTTCTTCTTTTTTCTGATAGCTAATATTTAATTTCCCTTCATGATTACTAAAAGATTGATCTTCTGGTAATATAACTTCATTATATTGAGTTGGGATCTCAAGTACAACCTGCCTTTTTATTTTACAAGGTAAAGTATTACGAGTTTCAGCTATACTAAGCAAAAAACTAATCGGTAGTTTATTTGGTTCAATGACAGCTTGTCCTTCTTTAACTTGATAATAATTTTGGACTGAAAAATCCAAATTTAAATCAGATGATTCTGTTAAATCTTTAACCCCCTTAATATCGATTTTATTAAATTTAGGTTTCTCGAAATGTTTATTTACAATATTAGTAACAGTATCTCGCTGACCAGCAGAACTTAATGCCTTTAATAAAGTTTTAGCAATATAATCATAAAAACCCTGTGTTTTAACTATTAAGTTAATATCTGCAGTTCCATTTTCTTTTAGAACAATCTTAACTGTTGTTTCTTCTTGGTTTTTATTTTTAGATAAAATAGGTGTTTCTCTAATCTGTCCTTTGTCCAAGCTTAAAACTTTTTTCCCCTGCTCATCTAAAGCTAAATTCCCATATCGAATAAATCCAGAATTAGGAGCTAAATATAAATCTTGTTCCGGTAAATAAAGCAATATATGACTAAAATCCATTGTCACTACCCCTGGCTCAAATTCTTTCTTTGTATTTATCAATACCAATTCATTTTCTACATCTATTTCTTCCAATAACACACTTAAAAAGTATGCTTTATCTTTAGCTACGGCATACTTATTCTCATAAATTTCTGTGGCTAACAAAGGTTGATAACCATTAACCCCTAACTTATAATCAAGGTAATTAATATTATCGGCTACATAATTATATAATTGCTTTATTTTTTTTCGTTTAGTATTTGCATCCTTAGTTAAGGCAGCGATCTCTTCCCGTAAGTTTTGATTTAATTCAGATTGATTAGTAATTAAATCATGGTACCAGCTACTAATTTGACGCCAAGAATCAAGTGTAGAAATTAATATTTCAGCTTGAGCTTTATAGCCACTCCAAGTATACTTTTTTATTTCCTCGGTTTTATTTACAACAGCTTCATTTAATTCATTTTTAGGTTCAACTTTAGTTTTAATGTCTCTATCTCGCGGTATTTTTACCACTACTTTACTTTGATGACTATCTACTTTAGTAGTAAATTGTATTTCTTCAGGTATTAACCTCTTTTTTATTTTTTTCTGATAAGCATATATTAGGATTGACCCCTTTTCTATTTCTGGAACATCAATAACTTTTTGATATTGACCTTGATACACTCTACTATCTGGAGTATATTTAATCGGTCGCTCCTTAATTTGATCTTGCTCAATATTCACCACTTCACCTGAAGGTTTAATTACTAGAGCCTTAGTTATCTCTAGTTGATGTTGTTGAGGATGATAATTAATTTTGATTTGAGAATGTTTTTTAGCCCCTTGCTGATTAAAGATTTTAATTGCATTATAATGACTAATGGTACCAGGTTGTGTAGAATAATCAAATACCTGTTCTTCTTTCCACACTACCGCATCTTTCTCAGGATAATAAAACTGAGTAGGAGCATCACGCAGTAGTTGATTGGGGTTTTCTTCAAGAGCTATTCCCGTTCCAGAAAAAATTAGAGTAACTATTACAACAAATAGATATATTTGCAAATTGAGCTTTTCCATCCCCCCACCTCCTAAACAACAATTAATACTCTCGGCTAAATTAGTTGTCTAATTCATAGTAATAAGACCACAGCATACAAATTTAAAAATACACATATCAATAATTAGTATCCTTTCTTTAAACTTAAAATAATTTGCACTATTTCAAGCACTAATCTTTACTAACTTAATAATTACTATAATGTTCAATTCCTGCCGTCGAAATTTCAGCTAAGTATTCTTCAATTCTGTGCCCATCAATTAGTAAATTTGTATTTAAATCTTGTAACGGAACTAACACAAAAGCACGTTCTTTTATTCTCGGGTGAGGAATTATTAATTTTGGAGTGTTTATTTTTAAATCATCATAAGTTAAAATATCAACATCAATAATTCGCGGTCCCCATTTTTTATTACGAACTCGACCCAAATCATTTTCTACTTTTTGACAAACTGTCAATAATTCTTGTGGTTCCAATTCTGTTTTCAACTCTAAACACAAATTCAAAAAATTATTTTGTTCTTCATAACCCCAAGGAGCAGTTTCATAAATAGAAGATACTTGAATTAGTTTTAACCCTGGAGTCTGTTTAAGTAAGTTTACTGCTTTTCTCAAATTTTTTTCTTTCGCACCTATGTTAGTACCCAAACCTAAATATACTGTTTCCATTAACAACCGCTCCTTGTAAGAACCAAAACTATTTATTTTGCACTTAAATTTTGCTCTCAAGAAAAGAAACTACTTATTTCGTTTATTTTATTTTTGCTTTCTTGTAATTTCTACTCCCATATAATCAAAAACCCCTGCTACTGGAGCCTCAGGTTTTTTAATCTTAATTGTTACTTCTAAAACTAACTCAAACTCATTTAAAATTTCTTGAGCAATATTTTCTGCTAAAGCTTCAATTAAATTATATTTTCCATTTTCACAAATTTCCTTAATTACTTCATAAACTTCTGCATAATTAACTGCCTGCCCAACATCATCACTTTCTCCTGCTGGCTGTAAATCTGCTTTTAATTCAGCATCAATAAAAAATTTTTGCCCTAACTGCTTTTCTTCTTCCAATACACCATG
>JBNJDB010000125.1:0-6027 GCA_051744465.1 Bacillota bacterium
TTTGGTTGCGTTCTTTTAATTGTCAATTTTCCATTATCAATTTTCAATTATATATAAAGAGGTGACATAAATGAAACAGAATAAAATTATTGTTCGCGGTGCTGAGGAACATAATCTACAAGATTTAGATGTAGAAATTCCTCGTGATGAATTAGTTGTAATTACAGGTGTTAGTGGATCAGGTAAATCATCTTTAGCTTTTGATACTATTTATGCCGAGGGCCAACGAAGATATGTTGAGTCTCTATCGGCTTATGCTCGACAATTTTTAGGTCAGATGGAAAAGCCTAAGGTAGAATATATAGAAGGGTTATCACCATCAATATCAATTGACCAAAAGACGACTAGCAAGAATCCCCGTTCGACGGTAGGAACGGTAACAGAAATATATGATTATTTGCGTTTATTATATGCGCGGGTAGGAACTCCTCATTGTCCTGAATGTGGAACTGAAATTACTTCCCAGCAAGTGCAAGATATAGTAGATCAAATCATGGACTTAGAAGATAGAGCCAAGTTTCAAATTTTAGCCCCAATGGTTAGAGGTAGAAAAGGTGAACATGAAGATATCTTGGCCCAAATTCAAAAAGAAGGTTATGTGCGAGTTAAAATAAATGGTAGAGTGCGTGATGTAGATGAAGATATTAATTTAGATAAAAATAAGAAACATACCATTGAAGTAGTAGTTGATCGGTTGATTATGAAAGAAGAAATAGCTGATCGAGTAGCCGATTCAGTGCAGACTGCTCTTGAATTAGGGCATGGCTTAGTTGTTGTTGATATTATAGATGGCGAAGATTTATTATTTAGTGAGCATTTTGCTTGTCCTGATTGTGGAGTTAGTTTAGAAGAATTATCACCACGGATGTTTTCATTTAATAGTCCTTATGGTGCCTGCTCTACTTGTGATGGATTAGCCAATAAACGAGAGTTTGATCCTGATTTAGTCTTAGATATGAGTCGTTCATTAAATAATGGTGCGATTATTCCCTGGCGTAAGTCACGGAGTACTTATCATCCTGCTATGGTAAAAGGATTAGCTAAAAAGTATGATGTTGATTTAAATCAGCCTTTGAATCAGCTTGATTCTGAATTTATCGAGACTTTATTAGAGGGAGATAGTGGTACGGTTAGATTTGAATATACTAATCGGAAGGGTAGAACAAGAATACATCAGGAAGAATTTACTGGATTATTAAGTATATTAAAAGAAAAATATAGTAAGAGTAATTCTGATCGCAAGAAGAAAAAGATGGAAGAATATATGACAATTGGTAGTTGTCCAGACTGTGGAGGCCATCGCTTGAATCCTAAGAGCTTAGCTGTGACAGTGGGGGATAAATCGATTGCTGAAATAGTTGATATGTCGATTGAAGATTCTTATCAGTTTTTTGTTGATTTAGAATTAAGTGGTCAGAAGAAGATAATTGGTAAAGAAATTCTGAAAGAAATTAGAGAGCGACTTAATTTTTTATTAAATGTAGGTTTGAGTTATCTGACCTTAAATCGAGGTGCGGGAAGTCTATCTGGAGGAGAATCACAACGAATTAGATTAGCTACTCAGATTGGTTCTAGTCTGGTCGGAGTTATTTATATACTTGATGAACCTAGTATTGGTCTTCATCAACGAGATAATAAAAGGTTGATTGAAACTTTAGAGGAATTGAGAGATGTCGGAAATACTGTTTTAGTAGTTGAACATGATGAAGAAACAATTAAGAGTGCCGACCATGTTTTGGATATTGGCCCTAGAGCAGGTCGCCATGGTGGTAAAGTAGTAGCTCAAGGTGGAGTGGAAGATTTAAAAGAAGAAGCAGAATCGATCACTGGTCAGTATCTAGCCGGTGAGAAAAAGATTGAAATTCCTGAGCAACGAACGGAACCATCCGGAAATTATTTAGAAATCAAGGGTGCTCGCGAGCATAATTTAAAGAATATTGATGTCAAGATTCCTTTAGGGGTCTTTACTTGTGTAACTGGAGTTTCTGGTTCGGGGAAGAGTACCTTAATTGAAGAAACTCTACGCCAAGAGTTGATGAATGAGTTCTATAGCTCTAATCGTAAACCTGGTGATTATGACGAATTATTAGGTGTTGATAACTTAGATAAAATAGTGAATATTGACCAATCACCAATCGGTAGAACACCACGCTCTAATCCTGCTACTTATACTAAGGTTTTTGATTATATTAGAGATGTCTTTGCTAAGACTCCTTTGGCTAAGGAACGAGGTTATAAGAAGGGACGATTTAGCTTTAATGTTAAAGGTGGTCGCTGTGAAGAATGTGGTGGTCAAGGGAATATAAAAATAGAAATGCATTTTTTAGCAGATGTCTATGTTCCGTGCGAAACTTGCCATGGTCAGCGTTATAATCGAGAAACTCTTGATGTTAAGTATAAAGGAAAGACAATTGCTGATGCTTTAGATATGACAGTCGAAGAGGCGTTAGATTTTTTCAGTAATATTCCAACAATTAAACGACGGTTACAGACCTTATATGATGTTGGATTGGGGTATATGAAATTAGGACAACCATCGACTACGCTATCAGGTGGAGAAGCACAGCGAGTAAAATTAGCTTCAGAATTAAGTAAAAGAAGTACCGGTAGTACAATCTATATTCTGGATGAACCAACAACTGGACTTCATTTTGAAGATGTTAATAAATTATTGAGTGTCCTACAGCAACTAAAAGAAGGTGGCAATACAGTTTTAGTTATTGAACACAATCTTGATGTTATTAAATCAGCTGACCATATTATTGACCTTGGCCCAGAAGGTGGCGATAAAGGTGGTAGAGTAGTAGCTACAGGAACACCTGAAGAAATAACTGAAGTGGCTGAATCTCATACTGGTCGTTTTTTGAAAGAACTATTAAAGTAATCTCAAATTTATTTAATTAATTGTTGACAGCAAGCAGTTCTCTCGATATAATCAACATTGGTAATAGCTTTAGATAAATTTTACATAATGTGATTATATAGTAATTGGATTATAAGATTATAAGGCTATAATTAGGGGAGGACTAAAAGTGAAAAAGTTAATAATTTATCTGAGTTTAGTTCTGTTAGTAGTGGGCTGTGGAATTAATGGAGACCTTGTAGAAGATGATAGTTTAGAAAAACTTGTTAGAGTAGAAGTGGGCCAAACGAATGGTAAGTTAGCTGAAGAGGATTTAGAACAGATTAAAACTTTAAAACTTAAGCAAGGGGATTTAGCGGGAGAAGAGGATATAAAATCTATTGCTGGTATTGAGAAGTTAACTAATCTGAAAGGATTAAACTTGCGAGGACAGCAAATAGAAGATTTAAGTCCTTTAGAAGAATTATCAGGAATCAAATATTTAGATTTAGCTAATAATAAGATTACTAGTTTAGAGATAATAACTAAATTAGATAAATTAATCTATTTAGATATTAGTAATAATAATCTTGATATATCAGATGAATCCAATTCAATGCAAATTATTAAAGATTTGCGAGATAGAGGAGTCACAGTCAAATATTAGTTAACAATAAAGCTCTGGCAATTGCGCTAGAGCTTTATCTTTTACAAATTGAATTTTTTTTAGTATAATTAAATATAAAGTTATATTTATAGGATTGAGAATTATAGGGGAGGACAATAAATGAGTATTTCAATTGAGATTAATGAGCAAAAGGTTACAGTAGATAAATTTTTAGGTGTGTTACAAAAAGAATTTGGACGTGAAGTAATTGCTGAGGGTAATTTTAGTTTGGAGGAATTAAAGAAGTATCGTCAGTTTTTAGTTGAAGCTACAGAACAGTTGATGTCTGAACAATTAACTCCTCAAGAAGAGGAAAGATTACAACAGATCCAACAGAAGAGAAGAAGTTTTGAGCTAGATTTATATCAAGAGTTAGATGTTGAGCAAAAAGAGTTATATCAGCGACTATTCAAAACTGATAATGATCAACTTTCTTTCGAGGAAGAATTAATATCTGATAATGAAGAAGATTTAGAATATTTTTTAGATGATTTATTAAGTGATTTATCAGCCGAAGAGATTGAAGCTGAATCTAAAACTGGAGATGCAGAAGTAGATGAAAATAAAGTTGTTGATATTAATAAGTATCGTAGTAAATAGAAAAATCCTTAGATGAGTCGCCGTGAGGCGGCTTTTTTTATTATGAAATATAGGTGGATATTATAGAAGAACTTGGTATACTACCATTAGTTTGTTTGAGTTTACAATATTATGAGGATGTGATATAATTTTATTAGAGTATAATTAAGGTTTAGGAAATTAAAAATGGAGGGGTAAATATGTTAAAGAAAAGTAATTTAATATTCATTATGTTAGTTGCTACTAGTTTACTTTTAAGTGGATGTTTTGGTGGTTCAGATTTAGCTAATGTAACTTTGCAAATTCAAGATGAGACTGGCGAAAAAATTGAAGCTGATAAAATAATAGTTAGTAATGATGAATACGAGGAAACTTTTACTAACAAATCAGTCCTACAAGAGTCAATTCCTACAGGAAAATATAGTATTGCTATAGAGGCTGATGGATATGAAAATTTAGAAGAGCAAGAAGTAAATATTAGTGAAGAAGAAATTTTGAAATTTGATTTAGTGAAACAGCCAAGCCTGACTTTAGAAGTAAGTGATGAAGATGGGGAAGAATTAGTAGCAGATAAGATTATGATTAGTAACGATGATTATCAACAAGTATTTGAAGAGCAGTCAGGAGTAACAGAAAAATTATCTAAAGGCGATTATAATGTTACTATAGAGGCGGAAGGATACGATAATGTATCTGAGCAAAAGGTGAATCTTGATCAAGATAAGAATTTGACATTTAATTTAGAGAAAAAGCCAGGAATAAATTTAAAAATTAGAGATGAAGATGGTAATAAAGTAGTAGCAGATAAAATTGTGATTAGTAATGATGACTATCAAAAAGTATTTGAAGAACAGTCAGTAGTAGAAGAAATTTTACCAACAGGAGAGTATGAAATTGATATAGAAGCAGAAGGTTATGAAAACATATTATCTAAAAGAGTAGTTGTTGACAAGTATAAGTTTTTAGAGACTAATTTAGAAAACAAGCCAACTATGGTTTTAAACTTAAAGGATGAAGATGGTAATAAAGTAGTAGCAGATAAAATTATGATTAGTAATGATGATTATCAACAAGTATTTGAAGAAGAATCAGTAGTAGAAGAACAATTATCTAAAGCTGAATATATGATTGATATAGAGATTACAGGTTATGGTAATGTTTCTTCTAAAAAAGTAGAATTAAATGAGAATAAAGTATTAGATATAGTTTTAGAAGAAAAGCCAGCTATAACTATAGAAGTTAAGAAAAAAGATGGTAATAATTTAGTAGCAGATGAAATTGTTATCAGTAATGATGAACACAAGGAAGTAATTGAAGGCAAAGAAAAAGCAACAAAACATTTATTTAAAGGGGATTATAATATTACTATTAGAGCGGCTGGCTATCATGAGTTATCTGATGCTCAGTTAAATGTAGAGAAAGATAAAGAAGTTAATTTTGTTTTGGAAAAGTCTCGCAAAAAAAATGAAAATTATGATGTTATAGTAGAAAATATTAGCTTTGAAAAATACACTAAATTTTTAGATGAGTTAAAAGAACTTAAAGAGATTAAAGATGTCTATTTTAAAGGGTTTAATGATGACAAATTAAATGTTGTAATTACAACTGATAATCTATTAGGGCCAAATAGAATAACTGATATTATTTTACGAGAAACTTCATTTGATTTTGCAACAAAAAGTGTAAATCAATTAGAGATTATACTAGTGAATTAAATAAGCAATAAATTAAAAGATCTAGTTCTGATTTGGTTCAGAGCTAGGTCTTTTTTGTTGTTGCGAAATGTCATTATTTACTATATAATTAATTTAGAACCTTGTAAAGATTTACTATAATATCTCAAAAATTCGGGAGGTTGATAAAGTGAAGCGAACAAAATCAAAGTTGTTGGTATTGGCTGTAATGGTTAGTTTAGTATTTGCTATAGTTGGTTGTAGTG
>JBNJDB010000126.1:0-6006 GCA_051744465.1 Bacillota bacterium
CCCCATTTGCTTTCTTGTCTCTTTAGAGTGCTCAATCATCTTAATCGTTTTATTAGCTATATCCTCAGGTTTTTTAGCCGCAGCTAAATATCCAGTTCCTCCATCATTTATAATCTCAGAAATGTTGCTAACATCGGTACTAACAACAGGCTTACCCGCTGCCATAGCCTCTGCTACTACAAAGCCAAATCCTTCCCACAAAGCAGTATGTAATAAAAAATCAATTTGCTTCATAATACTATAAACATCAGTTCTAAACCCAGTAAAAATTATATAATCTTCTAAACCTAATTCCTTCACTTGAGCTTTTATCTCTTCTTCTAATTCACCTTTACCAACTACTAGAACCTTAAAATCATCTCGCTCTCGGGCCAACAATTGCACAGCTTCTACCAAATAACAATGTCCTTTCTGCTCACTCAACCGGCCTACATTAGCAATTAATGTCGTCGAATCAGCTATACCAAACTCCTGTCTAATATCTGTTTCAATTGCTGCCTCTTCTATTTGCTCTACCTGAATCCCATTATAAATTATTTCTATTTTTTCTGCGCTTAACCACTGTGCAGTATTCTCCAAAATAGTCTCTTTAGTCGACTTAGAGTTGGCAATAATATCTGTCACACAGTCTTCTAACAAAAATTTAGTATAAAATCTATCTTTTATCGGAATTGCACTACCCCGTCGATAAATAATCTGCTCTAGACCAGCTAAGTCTGCCGCCCAAGCGCCAAACTTTAAATCTTGTGATAAATTTAAAAACATAGTATCAACTTCTGTGGCTCGCAAATACTTAATAAATGACCACATTTTAAAAGGATTTAGCACCGACAGACTACTGCGCACAGGAACAATTTTAGTAGTCAAACCATGCTTGACAGTTCGTTGATATAACTCACTCGCTTCTACACTGGCAATAATCACATCAAAACCGCGGTTATCAAGCTCTAAAGCCGTTTCCAGAGTCCACTTTTCTCCACCACCCCATTCCACACAGCTATTTAAGAATAATATTTTCTTCATCAACTCACCTCCCCAAAATTAATTGACAATTGAGAATGGACAATTGACAATTAAAACCATAAAATCAAATTCAAAAACTTAAAATCACAAACAAACATCAAAAAAATATAGCATTATTAATATAATTACTTGAATTAAAATGAGAATTCTGTATGACTATTAAAATTATTTTCTCTTTTAACTTACTTCAAGATGTTTTTTCTCTGAAATTCTAAATTTAAAATCTCAATTATCAACTAATTCTATTTTTTTATTATCTTATTTTTTGAACTATAATTCTCAATTCTCCATTTTCAATTGCTTTTATTGCTAGTTGCTATTCTTCAACTGTATACTGTTAACCGTCAACTATCTTTACCATCGTCCCTCCGTGTTTTTTAAAGTACAAAAAACACTTCGTGTAGTCCTATTTACAATCTTTATTGCTATACTGACTGCGCAATCTATATGCTTTATTTTATTGCTAGTTGCTGTTCTTCTCCCATAGCTTGGCATACTTTAAAAATTGATAATAAGAAGATAAAATAGCTAAAATAAGCCCTGGCATTCCTAATAAAAATCCTTTTTTCAAAATATACTTTTTTATAAATTCTAAAACAGGACGCAATAATATATATAAGACACCTTTAGTTACACCTGCATTATATTTCTTTTGAGCATCAAGAGTAGTATAGTGATTAATTTTAGTCAAATAATGTTCTAAATTACGATAGGTATAATGAATTAAAGGGCTGTTCAGATTATCTACTCGTCCTTCAATCTCTAATCCCTCATGAACTAAGCCACTATAGCTATTATCTTCTACTTTGAACAATCGCAGAGTATAGTCTGGATACCAACCACAATATTGAATCCATTCTCCTAAAAAATAATTCTTGCGGGGGATTTGATAGGCATCTGACTGGGGATCTTCCAACCGGTCAGTTATTTCTTCTGCTAATTCAGGAGTAACTCGTTCATCAGCATCAACTACTAAGACCCACTCTGTAGCCAACTGTTCTAAACCAAAATTTCTTTGACTAGCAAAATCATCAAATTCTCGCTGATAAACCTCAGTAGTATATTCCTTAGCTAATTCAACAGTATTATCTCCACTATAAGAATCAACTACTACTACATCTTCAATCCAGTCTAAACTCTCTAAACAATCACTAATATTATCTTCTTCATTATAGGTTAATACTAAAGCTCCTAATTCCTGCACTCAAAATCCCCCTCACATTATCTGTCGAATTTTATAATCATTTCTGATAGTATTATATCTTATTTTATTTAAAATTAAAAGTCAGTACCAAAATCATCCTCCAAATAAAAAAATTCCAGGCTAAATTTTGGCCCGGAATTCAATACTAACATTATTTAAAATATATTGCACATCGCAGGAGTATAATAATTCTAATGTTTCATCCCCTCTTGCAGTCGTTCAATTTATTCTTTTGATAATTCACTTGTTTTTAAGCAATCTAATATAATTAATTACACTCTCAACACTAATATCTTCTATTTTATCTGTTTCGCTACGAATCATCACATTATTCCCTTGATACGGGCCAAGCCTAGCGGGATCAGAACTACCAAATAAAGCTACCAAGGGAGTATTAGCCACCTGAGCAAAATAAAGGACTTCACTAACAGGACTAACCACTAAATCTACCCTAGCTACAAGGTCAGCTAATTGATCAGAACTAGTCTGTCCTGTCAAATTTAAAACCTTCCCACTAATTTTAGTAGTAATCTGTTCTGCTCTTCGTTTATAATCCTCACTACCTACAAGTAATAGCCTACTAGCGGTATTCTCAGCCAACCACTCTCCTAGGGCAACAAACTTATCCACTGGCCAAGTTCCTGCGCGCCCATCTAAATTAAACAGAACAACATTAGTCTCTTGCTTAATATTATACTTACTCAACAAGCGAGTAATATAATCCTTAGCCTGTTGCTTAACCACTATTTCAAACTCTGGTTGATAGTTATCTATATCAAGTTCTAATTGCTTTAATAAATTAAAATAATCATCTACAATATGTAAGTCGAGATCAGGTACAACTCGTGTCGTATATAACAATGAACTTAAATTATCTTTAAAACCAATTCTTTGTGCAGCATGAGTTGAAAAACTGAAAAAAGCACTTGCATAAGTATTATTTAAATCAACCACTAGATCAAAATCCCCATCTTTCAGTTGCTTCAATAACGGACGAACTAATGACAGAGCAGAAAAAATACCACTCTCTTCTTTAACTCTCTCAAACCTCTGCTGTTCCCAGGTTAAAACTTGATCCACAGCTGGATGTTCTTTAATAATCTGAGCACTAGCTACAGTCGTTAAACAACTAATCTGACTAGCCGGATAATTAGCCCGCAAAGCCTTAATTACTGAAGTAGATAAAACAACCTCGCCCCCCGAAGCAATCTGTACCACTAATATATTTTCAGCAGTTGAGCCCATAATTAATCCCTCACTTTATTTTAATTCTCAATTAAATTATTTTTCTTGCTAATTTAACTGCGCAAGCTAAATGATTTATTTTATTTTTTATTATCTTATTTTTTGAACTATAATTCTCAATTTCTTTTTTGCTTGGTTGTCTTGTTTCTTGTTTTTTTAATTGTCAATTATCAATTCTCAATTGCCAATTACCTTTAAAACCTGTTCCACACTAATTTCTTCTAGACAACGATGATGTTCTAAAGGACACTGATGTTCACCACAAGGTCGACAATCAATCTCATTAGTTATTATTTGACTCCTCTTACCATAGGGATGATATTTTTTCTCATTAGACGGGCCAAAGATAGCCACTACATCAGTTCCTACAGCTGCGGTAACATGAACTGGTCCACTATCACCACTAACCATCACATCAATTTGTTCTCCTAAAGCAGCTAACTCCTTTAAAGTAGTCTCTCCTGCTAGACTAACTGCTTCCTGTTCCATTAAACCTCTAATCTCTTCAATCCGCTCTAAATCGCTAGGACCACCTGTAAAAACAACCTCACCAATCTGCTCTTCTTGTAATCTATCAGCCAATCGGGCAAATTTTTCTGGCGACCATCGTTTAGTAGCCCAACTTCCTCCTGTATTTAGGGCAATTAATTTATTAGCTCCTAATAACTGATAACTTTTTAATATTTCAATTACTCTATCACGCATCTCAGCTGCTACTTCTAATTGCAAACCAGCTTCTTCTAACTCTAAAAATCCTAAATCTCTTAAAAACTGCCGATAAACCTCCACCATATGAGCATCCTCTAACCGCGATACTTCTTGGTCAAGAAAAATACCTCGTCCCTTATCACCAAAACCTGCACTATACTGCGGGCCAATTACCTTTAATAACAAAGCAGTCCGCCAATTACCGTGAATATTCAAACCTAAATCATAGTTGTTCGCACTTAACTCTCTCGCAAACCGCCAACTTTCAATCAACCCCCCCGTCTTATCATAGCTATAGACATTATCTAAATGAGGATTGTCTTCTATAACAGCAGCAAAATTGGCATTAGCCACAAAGTCAATTCTAGCCTCCGGATAAAAATCTCTTAAATTCTTAATAAAAGGAGTAGCAAAAATCAAATCACCCAAATATAACAGATCAACCACTACTATTCGATTCGCGTTTTTAACTTCATGCTCCATACTAGCACCTACCTTCGTTAATTGAGAATTGGCAATGGACAATTGACAATTAAAACCATAAAATCAAATTCAAAATCTAAAAATCATAAGCATAATTTCAGCTTTCTTATTTTTTTCTTTTACTACCTGTACTATCATCCCTCCGTGTTTTTTAAAGAACAAAAAAACACTTCTTGTAATCTTTATTGCTATAGAAAATCTGCAAGCTAGATTGTTTATTTTTTGGTTGCATTCTTTTAACTATTTTTTGAACTCCAATTCTCCATTTTCAATTTTCCATTTTCAATTGCTTCTAAAACTTTTCCAACCGAAATCTCTTCCATACACAAATGATTTTCTTTTGGACAGACTCGATTCCAACAGTTCTTGCATTCGATATTAGGCTGAATGACCACATGTTGCTCACCATAAGGACCATGAGTAGCTGGATTAGTCGGGCCCATCAATACTATAGATTTAGTATCTTGAGCCACTGCAAGATGCATTGGCCCAGTATCGCCACCGATAAATAAATCTACTCTTGTATACAATTCAGCTAGTTCTTTCAAGTCAGTCTCTCCCGCTAAATTATGAGCTGCTTGCTCCATCAGCTCAATCATTTCTCCGACTTTATCTCTATCACCAGGACCACCTGTAAACAAAATTTCACAATTAAATTCAGCTACTAATTTATCAGCCAATTGCACATAACGTTCCCTAGACCAATCTTTAGATTCCCAACTAGTAAAAGGATTAATAGCGATTAGTTGTTTACTTCTGTTAACACCTTCAGCAGCTAACAACTGCTCTACTTGCTTTTTAGTAGCTTCAGAACTTATTAACCCATAACTAAGTTCTTCACTTGTAGCTCCCACTGCCTGAGCCAAATGTAAATTACGATCAATTTGATGTAATTCTTCTTCTGGCAGTTCTACTTGTTGATTATAGAATAACTTACTTCCTTCACGCCCATCAGCCGGTCCAACTCTGCGTGAGGCACCACTTAGAAAAGCAGTTAATCCGCTTTTAAATAACCCGTGTACATCTAAAACCAGATCAAAATCATGCTCCTCTTTTAAATCAGCAAAAAACTGTTTAGCTTCCTGAAAAGTCTGCCGTTTCTCATCCTTAAAATCTTCGCGCCAACTCTCTTTAGGTAACAAAATCACATTATCCAAATAAGGATTATTCTCTACCAAATCATAAGCTTTCCGCTCTACAATCCAACTAATCTCAGCCTCAGGATAGCTATCACGCATAGCTTTAGCTACAGGCAAAGCATGAATTACATCACCAATTGCACTTAATCTTACACAAAGAATATGTTGTTGCCCTAGCAAATTTGCAGCTAAATCAGCATTAGC
>JBNJDB010000127.1:0-5950 GCA_051744465.1 Bacillota bacterium
TATAGAGGTGAGAAAATGACAAATATAGTTTTGATAGCAATTGCTTTAGCTTTAGATGCATTTGGTGTAGGCTTAGGAGTAGGATGTGGTACAAATATGAAGGCAGAAGAAAAAACAGGTATTGTTCTATCATTTGGTTTTTTTCAATTTTTATTTGCATTAATTGGTGCTGGAGTAGGTAAATATATTGACCAAAATATATTTAATATAACTGGATATCTAAGTGGGATAATTATTTTATTGATTGGGGTTTTATTATTGCGCGAAGGATATAAAAATGATGAAGCCTGTATTTATACTAATCTTAAATTTTGGACTTATATTGTATTAGGAATTAGTGTAAGTATTGATGCTCTTGGAGTTGGGTTTTCGGTGTTATATAATTTAAATACAAGTATTATTTTTATTAATACACTAATTATTGGTTTAATATCTTCAGTTTTGACTACGGCATCTTTTATAGTTGTTAATTATATTAAAAACTTTGTAATAGTAGAAAAATATGCTGATTATATTGGTGGTGTTGTCTTAATTATTTTTGGGCTGAGGATGATGTTATAGAAGTTAGACATCTTGATTATCTTATGATAGAATTAATATGTATAGGAGATTACCTTTAGTAGTTAATTTTTATTTTACATAAAAGAGTTGATATACTAATGGAAAAAATATTACAATTATATGGATAATGAGTAAAGAGCTAAAATATTATTTTATTAAAAATTAGAAAAGTGACAAGGAGGAGTTAAGTATGAAGAATGTCAACAATGTTGAAATCAAGGAGTTACAAAAGATAAAAGGTATTGGGAAGGTTACTGCGCAAAATATAGTTGACTATCGTGCTCAAATTGGAGGATTTGATTCTTTAGAACAATTAAAAGAAGTTTCTGGGGTTGGAAGTAAGAGTTTTTCTAATTTAGAAGATACTTTAGTTGTAGGGGCAATAACAGAGGCGGAAGTTAAAAAAATAGATGAGGAGCCAAAGGAAGATTTAGTTACAATTGAATTTAATCCAGCTGAGCATAATCTGAGTGGGTTAGGCGAAGTGCATTTAGTAGGAGATATGAATGATTGGAATCCTAGTGATAAAACTTATGCTTTAGAAAGAAAGGATTCAGGAATTTGGAGTAATTCTTTTGATTTAGAAGTTGGACAAGAATATAAAATAATGTATGATTCTTCTAGTTGGGAAGAAGATAAGAATGTTGGGTTTTATGGTGGTAATTTGACTGTACAAGAGTAATTTTGAATTGGTAACTAATTGCTTTAAAATAAAATTGTCTAAGAGGAGTTGTTAATAATGAAAGAAAAAGTAAAAGAAGTTTTAGAAGAAGTGCGCCCTTCATTACAGGCTGATGGTGGAGATGTTGAATTGGTTGAAGTAACTGATGAAGGAATTGTAAAAGTTGAATTACAAGGTGCTTGTGCAGGATGTCCTATGTCTCAGATGACACTTAAGAATGGAATTGAAAAGAAATTAAAAGCAGAAATTGATGCAGTGGAGGAAGTACAAGCTGTTTAATTAATTTCGGCTTGTTAGTTTAAAATAGTAGCTAAATAAAAGTATTAATAGTTCCTCAGGCCAATTAGGTGTGAGGAACTATTAATTAGGAATGATTTAAGGAGTGAAGAAGGGGGTGGCTAATTTTAACTTACATAATGGACAAGTGGTAAAGATAAAAGAGAAAAATAAAGATGATAGTCGTAAGTATAAAGCCAAAGTAGTAGGAATTAATAGTGATAGTCTAGACTTGAAATTGTTAGAATTAGCCTCCAACATTGATTTGTTGCGAGTGAATCAGGTCTATACTATTTACTTTGAGGATGGGAATCAATTATACCAATTAGATATTAAACTAAAAAAAATTAATAGAGGCAATCAATTATTAGTAGCCGATTCTGTTGGAGAATTAAGAACTAACGAGCGTAGAAGATATATGCGGGTTGATGTTGATGAAAAGATAAAATATCAATTAATTAATGATCCAGATTATTATGATGCACTAATGGTTGATATTAGTGCTAGTGGAATGAAACTAGGGATTGAAAACATAACTAACTTAAAATTAGAAACAGAAATTAGGATTGATTGTTCTAGTGTTGATAAATTTCCAGTTGATGAGCTAGAGGCTCGAGTATTAAGAATTAGGGTCAATCAAAATCGGAGTCAACATAATAAAAAATATCATTTAGGAGTAGAGTTTATTTCTGTAGAAGATAAGATTAGGGAAGAATTGATTGACTGGGTCTATCAAAAACAAGAAGAATAGAGAAAGGAGTCCGAATATGCCCAAACAAGTTTGTAAACATGTCTATATAAGTGGTCGAGTTCAAGGAGTTGGATTTAGAGCTTTTACAGTTAAAACTGCTCAAAAAATGAATTTGACAGGGTGGGTTAAGAATCTGTCTGATGGTCGTGTTGAAGCTGTTTTTAGTGGCCGCCAAGAAGATGTAGAAGAAATTTTAGAGGCAGTGCACGAGGGACCTTCTTTTGCTAGAGTTGATGATGTAGAGGTTATAGATGAGACTTATGATGGTAAATATAACGGTTTTGAAGTGAAATATTAAATTTTCCATTCTCAATTCTAAATTTATTATAAGGGGTGGTAATAGAATGAAAGAAATTAATATTCAATCATTAATGGATGTCACTTATGGCTTATATGTAATTAGTTCTACTAATGGAGAAAAATTAAATGGGTTTATTGGCAATGCAGTAACCCAGACTAGTGCTGAACCGCCTACAATTGCTGTTTGTGTTAATCAAAATCATTTAACTAGGCAATACATAGAAGAAAGTGGAGTTTTTTCTATTTCTATTTTGTCTACTGATTTTCCTCGTAAATTAATGGGGGATTTTGGTTTCAAATCAGGTCGTGATGTAGATAAGTTTGCTAATGTAGACTATACTTTAGGAACAACTGGTGCTCCCATTTTAACTGAGTATACTCTAAGTTATATTGAAGCTGAAGTAATTGATAAAGTTGAGGTTGAAACTCATACTATGTATATTGGAAAAATAATTAGCTCGGATCATATTGACCAAGATAAAGAACCATTAACTTATGATTATTATCATAATGTAATGAAAGGTAAATCGCCAGAGGATGCACCTACTTATAGTGGGGGCCAAGAAGAGACTGAAGAAGTTGATAAAGATAAGTATAAATGCGAAGTTTGTGGTTATGAGTATGATCCCGAGCAAGGAGATCCGCAGAATGATGTTGAGCCAGGCACAGCTTTTGCTGATCTGCCATCCGGATGGAAATGCCCAGTATGTGGTGCTGATACTGATCAATTTTTTGTTGTTGATATTCCACAACCTGAAGAGAGTACAACTGATTTAGCAAAATATGAGTGTGATGTTTGTGGCTATGTTTATGATCCTGCAGAAGGTGATCCTGATTCGGGTATTGAACCAGGGACTGCTTTTGCAGATATTCCTGATGATTGGGTCTGTCCTATTTGTGGTGTAGGTAAAGATCAATTTACTAAATTAGACTAATGGCTATTTTAGAAAAGAAGTTATTTTTTCTCCTTCCTCTGAATAATAATTTAATAGTTATAGAAAGCTTTAGTTTTGATTTTTAGAGGAGGGATTAGTTTGGCGCAGGATAAACTATATAATCATTCACTAGTAGAGCTACTTGATAAATTAGGATTAGATCTAGCGCGGGGATTGGGCCATGACCAGGTCAATCGCCGCTTAGATGATTTTGGGGCTAACAAATTACCTAAAAAAAAGCAAAAGTCTATCATTGATTTATGGCTAAGCCAATTTAAAGATTTTATGGTACTAGTTTTATTAGTAGCAGTTATTATCTCGGGCTTCTTAGGGGAATTGGTAGATGCTACTGCTATTTTTGCTATTGTGATTTTAAATGCAGTAATGGGGTTTGTGCAGGAGTATAGAGCGGAGAAATCTTTGCAAGCCCTAAAAAAATTATCTGCTCCTAAGTCACAAGTTAAACGAGCTGGTGAAATTAAAAAAATAGATTCAGAAGAATTAGTACCTGGTGATTTAATTTTTCTGGAGGTTGGAGATAAGATTCCGGCTGATGCTAGAGTAGTAGAAAGTAATAATCTGAAAGTTAATGAGGCTTCCCTAACGGGAGAATCAACTGCTGTTTACAAACAGGAAACAACTTTAGCAGGAGAAGTGACTTTAGGAGAGCGTAAGAATATGGTTTATATGGGTACTACTGTAGTAGAAGGTCGAGCTCAAGCTGTCGTTACTAAAACAGGTTTGGCTACTGAAATGGGGCAAATAGCTGATCTGTTGCAGCAAGAAAACCAAAAATTAACCCCATTACAACAGCGATTAAAAGACTTAAGCAAATGGATTGTATTATTATGTTTATTAGCTTGTGCAGGAGTAATGGGACTAGGGGTCTTAAAAGGTGAATCAATTTATCGAATGTTTCTCTCGGGGGTAAGTTTGGCAGTAGCGGCTATTCCTGAGGGCTTACCAGCGATTGTTACTTTGGTTTTGGCGTTAGGGGTGCAACGTTTAATTAAATCTAATGCCATAGTAAGGAAGCTGCCTGCGGTAGAGACTTTAGGTTGTGCTACAACTATTTGTTCGGATAAAACGGGAACACTAACAAGTAATCAAATGATAGTAGAACAGATATATGCAAATGATAAAATATATTATGGGCAAGCAGAAGGCTTTTCTAATCCTGCTTTAAATAAAATACTAGAGATAGCTGCGTTGTGTAATAACGCGAAGATTAAAGAAAAAACCGCTCAAAATAAAGCCTCTTTTTTTACGGGATCAAAGCAAGCTAAGCAGACTGAACGAGAAATAGTAGGAGATCCTACAGAAGGGGCTTTATTATTGGCTGCTCAAGAAGCGGGATTTATTCGAGAAAAATTGCAACAGAAATATAAAACCATCTTAGAAATCCCATTTAGCTCACAACGAAAAAGGATGTCAGTTATTGCTAAAGATAATGATACTGCTCAGTTGTTTATAAAAGGGGCTCCTGAGGTAATATTAGATCGGGCTGAATATTATTATCAGCGGGGAGCAGTCAAAGAATTAACTGCTAGTAAACAACGTGAGATTATTGAACAGAATAAAGAATTTGCTAGTGATGCGTTGCGCGTTTTAGCATTGGGGTATCGGGAATTACCAGCAAACTTAGCTGAAGATAATTTAGAGCAGTATGAATCAGAAATTGTGTTTGTTGGCTTAGTAGGGCTGATTGACCCGCCTCGTCCTGAAGTAAAAAATGCTATTGCACAGTGTAAAAAAGCAGGTATTAAAGTTAAAATGGTAACTGGTGATCACAAGGATACTGCTTTAGCAATAGCAGAAAAACTAGATTTAGTCGAAGAGCAAGATAAAGTAATTACTGGTGGAGAATTAAAAGAGTTGGATGATGAGGAATTGAGTACACAGATTGAAGATTTTTCTGTTTTAGCTAGAGTAGCTCCGGAGGATAAGTTGCGAATAGTTGAAGCATTGCAGGAAAAAGATCATGTCGTTGCGATGACGGGGGATGGAGTTAATGATGCTCCGGCAATTAAAGAGGCAGATATTGGTATTGCTATGGGGGATAAGGGAACTGATGTAACTAAGGAAGCTTCGTCATTAATCTTAACTGATGATAACTTTGCTACAATCGTAGCTGCTATTGAAGAAGGTCGGGGGATTTATAATAATATTCGCAAGTTTATTCGTTATTTATTGTCTTGTAATGTAGGAGAAATTTTAACTATGTTTTTTTCTTCCTTATTAGGGTTGCCATTGCCTTTGGTGGCGATTCAAATTTTGTGGGTCAATTTAGTTACTGATGGCTTGCCTGCTTTAGCATTAGGTGTAGACCCAGCTGATGATGATATTCTAGCTCAGCCTGCTCGTGAGCCTGATGAAAGCATTTTTTCTGATGGATTGCAGTGGAAAATCCTGGGCCAAGGTTTATTAATTGGACTTAGTACCTTG
>JBNJDB010000128.1:0-5934 GCA_051744465.1 Bacillota bacterium
ACGTTATATGACATGTGCTCTATGTTTCAGTTTATTATGATAAAATGTTCAAAAAATAAAGGAAGGTGTTCTAGATGAATCTTGATGTGAGGAAAAATGAAAATTTTGAAGAAGGAGTACGACAAGTAATAATAGAGATTAAAAAAGAAATAGAAAATAGAGATAATAGTCTGATTTATATGAAGTTTAAAACTTTTTTAGGTAAGTTTGGATATGAAAGAAGAAGTAATAAATTACTTAATATAATTGATGAGTGTTTGAATGAATATAATATTGTTGTTGTAGATAATAGTACAAGTAATCAAGAGGTTAATTGGGATGATTTATCTTATGATGAGAATATTACTTTTAAGTTTGAAAACCAAGTTATTAATAATAATGCAGGTAAGATTAAGGTAGCTTCAGGAGATAATCCTTTTAATTTATATCTTCATCAACAAGAAGCTATTAAGAGCATGAATCAAAAATATAAAAGGTTGGATTCTTTTTCCGGAATGTTAGCTATTCCTACTGGTGGTGGAAAAACATTAACTGCCATGCAATGGCTGTTACGAAATGCGATTGGTCGTAATAAAAAAGTATTATGGATTGCTCATCGTCATGAATTACTTAATCAAGCTTTTTCCGCTTTAAATAAAAATGCTTTTTCAGATTTAGTGAAAAATAGAAAAGATTTTCGCTATCGAATTATTTCTGGACAACATGATAGACCAGTTAATATTCAAAATAATGATGACTTTATTATTGCTAGTAAAGATAGTTTATATTGTAATATGGATTATTTAATAGATAATTGGGCTGATAGTGAAGAAGAAATATTTTTAGTAGTAGATGAAGCACATCATGCGACTGCTAAAACTTATAGGAAAGTAATAGATGGAGTTAAAAACAAGATTAGTAAGTTTAACCTATTAGGGTTAACTGCTACTCCATTTAGAACTTCAGATAAAGAACAGGGATTATTGAAAAAAATATTTAAGGACGATATTTTATATAAAGTTGATTTAGAACAATTAATTAATCGTGGTATTTTATCTGCTCCTATATTTAAAGAATATAATACTGAGTTAGATATACATCGGGAATTAACTGACCAAGATGTAAGAAAAATCCAATCATTTGATTTAAAAGGAGATATTGCAAAAAAGATTGCTAGTAGTAAGGAACGGAATAATAGAATTGTAAGCCATTATATTGAAAATAAAAATAAATATGGGAAGTTATTAGTTTTCACTATTGATATTGATCATGCTATAACTTTAAATAAGTTATTTAATCGCCGAGGAGTTTCTTCGGAGTATATTGTTTCTAGTATTAAAAATATTCATGGGGTATCAGTTTCCCAAGAAGACAATCAACGTAAAGTTAAACGCTTTAGAGAAGGAGAAGTTGATGTGTTAGTTAATGTGAATATTTTAACTGAGGGAGTAGATTTACCAGATGTAGAGACTATATTTTTAACTAGACCAACAATTTCTAGCATTTTAATGACTCAGATGATTGGACGAGCATTACGAGGGAAGAAAGCCGGAGGAACTGAAGAGGCTTATATAGTTAGTTTTATTGATAATTGGCGAGATAAGATTAATTGGGTTAATCCAGAAAAATTATACATAGAAGAGAATGTTGATTTTAATGATGAAACAGCGGAAACAAGAGAGAAATTAGTTAGATTGATTTCCATTGAGAAAATTGAAGAATTTGCTAGTATGATGGATGATTCTATTGACACTTCTAGATTAGAAGCAATTGATTTTTTAGAGCGAATTCCAATTGGATTATATTCTTTTTCTGTATTAGTATCAGATAAGAAAACAGGAGAAGATATGACTAAAAATTGTGAAGTTTTAGTTTATGATGATATGCATGATAGTTATAAAGAATTTATCAATGAGTTAGAAAAATTATTTGATTTAAATAATCTTAACAAAAAGGAAAAATTATCAGATGATGAATTAGAAGAACTTTGCAATGAAGTTGAAAATAAATTTTTTATTGGAAAGGACTTTACTTTAGATTATAAGAGGGAAGATATTAAAGATATACTAAGATATTATGCCTTTAAGGGGGTAGAGCCTCCTTTTTATGAATTTAAAAATCGTAAAAAATTTGATTTATCTAAAGAGGCTAAGTACATTTTTGAGAACGATTTTGGAAGAAGAGAAGAGGCAAATTATATTAATGATTTATGGAATTCAAAAGAAAAATCTTGGTGGAAGATTCTTTTTAACCATAATAAAAATTATTTTATTAGTCAATTAAATAAAGAAATAAAGAAGTTCCAATTTCCTAATTCAATTGATGAAAAAAATAAAAATCCAAAAGTTGAGTATGATTTAGTTGAACTCGAAAATTTAAGTATGTCAGAGTTAAGAGAAAAAGCTCCTAATCGTTATAGAGAACTGCATAATGAAGTTTATAAGAAAGCAAAAGATGAAGAGGGCTATTATAATTCTGCTATTAGTGATTATAGAAGTAAAAGTAAATTTCCTTTTCAAATAGATCATATTATACCTATGTCTAAAGGAGGTAAGACTACTTTAGATAATTTGCAGCTATTAACTAAGAAAGAAAATGCCAAAAAATCTGATAATGTGTAATAGTATTATCTAAAATAGAAGCACACATCACATAATAGCAGCTTAGCAATACCCAGTTGCAATGCATAAATATAGGTTGGGGCGACTTATGAAATTCAGGGTGTTAAATAAGTTATAGATTATTAATAGGACGTCGCGAAGTTACGATGCGTTGTATGTCGAGCAAATTTGGACATATCTAGCGGGTAAAAGTCAAAGTCTTATAGCAGAATAGCAATATGGAGTGAGACAGAAGCATTGGAGCCTATTGACAAAGATAGCTTTAGGATATCGAGTAAGTATTGAGACTATAATACCAGTGAAAAGATACTAGCTTTGAAAGGGGTAAATTTGGTGGTCGAGCTTTTAACGTCTGGGCGAAGACAGAATATATAAATGAAATTAACTGATACATTTATATATACCAGCAGAGTATTAGCCGTGTTATGAATATAAAGATGTGTTCGGAATTGGAGAAGTTCTACTTTTTCCTGTGAGAAATCACTTAAAAAGAGTAGATTCTATAACCAAGACCGAGAAAATGAATTGAAAAAGGAGAGGATGGCGGAAGGGTTCGTAATAGCAAAGATTATGAAGCGACTATAACTTCATATAGTGAAGGACCCCTACTATTTAATGATTTCTTTGACAATATGGGAAAGGTGGAATGATAAAAGTATCCATTATTTTATAAATCTTGGAGAGGAAAATATATTTTAAATTTAAAAAGTGATAAATACTTATAAAATTCAAGATGAAGTTAATATTAAACCGTGTACGGGAGAACTGTACGCAAAATTTGAAGAGACGGGGGGGATTTAATAAGGTTGAGATATTGTGGCACTAAGGGTGAGCAAATAGAGAACACAAACGTCAGCTTGATTTAGA
The DNA here is from genome assembly GCA_051744465.1 of Bacillota bacterium. Lineage (GTDB taxonomy): Bacteria > Bacillota > Halanaerobiia > Halobacteroidales > Halobacteroidaceae > Halanaerobacter. The sequence goes on from JBNJDB010000128.1 coordinate 3,468, forward strand.
GCACCAGCCTCGCCCCCACATATGACATAGGGCTGAATTAATATTTGATTCGGAGGAATAAAAATGGATAGGCAAATAAATTTAATTATTTCAATTATATCTTTGTTTTTTGCTTTTATTTCTTTAATATATTCCATTATAAAGACTTCTATTAATAAAAAACAACTTGAAGTTAACAGAAATAAATTTGAAGAATACAAAACTAGATATGTATTAAAAAATAAAGTTATATTCTCAGTTAGTTGGGAAACAGATAAAAAATGTCTAGAGCAAAATCATTATTAAACAATGAAAAAATTATTGGTGATTCTTCATTTTATGAAGATAAAGATGGAATTCTAGATAAGATAGATGACCGAATAGTTAGCTTGAATATTAAGAACTTAAGTGAAATTGAAGCTGAGAATGTAGAAGTTGAATGGCAAATTCATATTCCTTCTATTAGAGCGCCTATGGATGAAATAAGGCTAAAATTTTATAATGAAGATGAAAAAATCCCGTATTATGGATTATTATTAAAAGATGAAATAAAAATAAACAAGATCAAGTCTTTACAAGATTTAAATTTTCAGCTTTTTATATTGGTATAATACCAATTGCTGTTATAGAAGTAAATCGAATTTATTATCAAGAAAAAAGGGAAAAAGATATTAGAGTAGTAGGTCAAAATAAGATTAAAGGGAGACTGAAATATAAAGTTCAACATAAAAATCTTTCCGAGGAAATTAAAGAAGAGAATTTATTTAAAGCCACTCGAAGAGATTGGAAAAATTTTGATAAAAACATTGAATAATATTTAGTTTAGTAAAATAAAATTTAACATTACCGTCGCCTAACTTCACCTAAACTAGCTAACAGAAGTCAAGAGAAAATGAAAATATTTAAAAGATAAAATTAGACATGAGGAAACGAACTTATACAGATGTAATATTTTAGAATCAGTTTTGTTTTGCTGCTTATAAACTACTTGATTAAAAAATTCTTTATTTTTTCACATACTATAGATAATACGTAAAAGTTTATTACAAGTAGCAATATGAGCAACTTTTGTGTGTTTCCCTGCAGAAATTTTTTTTAGTATAATAGTCATATAAAGTTTGATTATTAAGATTGCCTTTATATTTGGAATAGTTGCTTTAGTAGTTTGATATAACGATTTGCGCAGGTAAGGTGAAATACGCTTAGAGATATTTTTATTAGAAATCTGAAGCAATCACTTTTCCTAGGTTCAGCGATATCTACCAAGGGATGAAAAGATTAGAATGACTTATATCAGATTTTGCGAAGTCTAGAGGCATTAGGCAAAATAATAAGATTTGTAAATCTATATTATACAGGGGGAATACCAAATGGAAAAATATTTTAAATTATATTCTTCAGAGATACCTCCTAAGAGTTTATCACATAATATATTTAGTATTATAGGTTATAAAGAACCAGCTTTAACTAAAGGGTTATCTTTTTTAATTTATAAATCAAAGATATTTTGTGACAGTTTTTTAGAATTAATAAATAAAAAATTGAAAGAACGCGGGTTGAAGGAAATAGGGAGAGTTGAAATATTAAAAGTTTTATCTGAGCAATATCCAAATTCTAGTAAGCAAAAAATAAGAAGAGATATAACATTAAAGCTTAATCCAGAAAAAGCGAATAATTCTTTAATTGTAATAGAAGCTAAAAATCCTAAATTAAGTTTAAAAAATTTATCTAAAGTAGAAAAGCAATTATTAGAATATTTCTCAGAAGACCATTATTCTGATGTATTTGATTTCAATCGTAAAATAGGAATTTTTCTTACTAATATTGAAGAAATATATCAGAAAAGAGAAGATATTGATTTGATTTCTATAACGTGGAAGGAGATTTTTAACCTTTTAGAAAACTATAAAGAAAAAGACGAATATATTAATATGTTTTATAAACATTTATTGGAGGGAGAAATGATGCAATTTTTCAAAAAAGAAATATTTAGTCCCCCTGCTGGAAAGACAATTGATAAGATAAGAGAATTAAATATTTATTGCTGTCAATATGATAGAACAATTAAAAAGAGTTTGTATTTAATGCCTAGGATTCCTCTGACTAAGAGTAAAAAAGATGCAGAATTTTTCAATACAGATGTTGCTGTTGGAGTTTTTGAGGAACTTTATCCAATTATAGACACTTTTGCAGTAGATAAAAATACAATAAATGAAATAGAAGATGATGGAATAAAAGAAAAAGTAGTAAAGTGGTATGAGGATGAAGAGTTTGAAAGTGGTCAAGTTTTTATTTTAGGCGATAAATTGCCTTTTGATACTCCTAAAAGAACTAAAAAGCAGAACAATTCATATCAAACATATTATAGTTTTGATGAAATTTGGGATAAGATAGTAAAAAGGGATAAATAATAGTTTGATTTAGATGGTTTTAATTATCCAGATTAAAGTTAACTAAATAATCAAGGAGGTACGCAAATGGCAATTCC
>JBNJDB010000129.1:0-5909 GCA_051744465.1 Bacillota bacterium
ACCCGCTTATCTTGTGCATTGATTGCCTCTTCAGCAGGTATTTCTTCGCCTTGGACACGTTTATTCTGTTGAGTCAAATAATCCATTGCATAATGAATCCCATCTAATTGTTGACCATAAACAGGCAAATCCCGAGCCTCGCGAGATCCACCTGCTAAAACTACTGCATCATACTCTTCTTCTAAATCTTCCGCCGGCAGGTCTGTGCCTACTTCTGTATTTAAAACAAATTCTACACCTTCAGCCTTTAATTGGTCAACGCGACGATCAACAACCCACTTTTCTATTTTAAAATCAGGAATTCCATAAGCTAACATTCCACCTGGTTTAGCATCTCGTTCATAGACTGTCACCTGATGTCCTTTCCGATTCAACTCCTGGGCTGCAGCCAATCCAGCTGGACCAGAACCAACAACTGCAATTTTTTCTTCTGTTCTTGTTTCAGGTGGTTGAGGTGTAATCCACCCTTCTTGCCATGCTTTTTCCGAAATAGCAAATTCAATATTCTTGATTGCTACTGGATCATCATTAATCCCTAGTACACATCCTCCTTCACAAGGAGCAGGACATAACCGCCCTGTAAAATCAGGGAAATTATTAGTTTCATGCAACACATTAATAGCTTTTTTCCAATCATTTTTACGCACAAAAGCATGCCATTCGGGACACAAATTATCAACTGGACAAGAATGATTACAAAATGGAGTCCCACAGTCCATACATCTAGCTGCCTGTTTTCGAGCATACTTAGGCGTTGGATTTTCTTTAACTTCTCTAAAGTCTGCAACTCGTTCTTTTACATCACGTTTTGCTATCTCTTCTCGCTCATACTTTAAAAATCCAAAATCATCATCATTGTTAGCCATTACTATTCTCCTCTCTACTCTCAGCAAGTACTTGCTTATATTTAGGTGGAATAACCTTAACAAATTTAGACTTTTCTGTAGCCCAATTATCTAAAATTTCGGCTCCGCGTTGACTGTCAGTATATTCAACGTGATTACTAATTAACTCTTGGACTACTCTTTCATCTCGTTCAGCTAACTCTTCTACATCAACCATCATACTCTTAACTCGATCTTTAAATTGACCATCTAGGTCATAAACATAAGCAATTCCACCGCTCATTCCTGCTCCAAAATTACGACCAGTTGTACCTAAGACAACAATTCGACCACCTGTCATATACTCACAACCATGGTCTCCAATACCTTCTACAACTGCTCGAGCTCCTGAATTTCTAACTCCAAATCTTTCTCCTGCAATACCATTCATATATAATTCACCTGCAGTTGCTCCATATAAGATGGTATTACCGCCAATTACATTTTCATGAGCTGGAATATCTGCATCTTCAGACTGCTTAACGATTATCTTAGCACCAAAGAGACCTTTAGCTACATAATCATTAGCCTGTCCTTCCAGTTTCATAGTTACACCTTTCATGCCAAAGGCACCAAAGCTTTGTCCAGCATAACCAGTTAAATTAATAGTAATTGTATCATCAGCTAATCCCTCTTCACCATATTCTTTAGCAATCTGGCCACTGAGCATTGTTCCTGTAGTTCGATTAGTATTGTTAATCTCTTCGTCAATAGTCACTGCTGTACCATCTTCCAAAGCTGGCTGGGCAGCTGCTATCAACTTACGATCAAGAATATCATCTATCCCATGGTCTTGTTCTTCTGTACAATGCACTGCTAAATCTGTATCATCATCTTCTTGTTGTTGATGAAGAATCTTTTCTACATTAACACCTTCCGATTTCCAGTGTTTAATTGCTTCATTCATATCTAATTTATCAGTTTGGCCCACCATTTCATCAACAGTTCTAAATCCTAATTGAGCCATGATTTCTCGTAGATGTTGGGCTATAAAAGTAAAGAAATTAATTATTTGCTCTTTAGATCCTGCAAAGCGCTCTCTTAATCTAGGATCCTGAGTTGCGATTCCAACTGGACAACTATTTTCACTACATTGACGCATCATAATACAACCTAAAACCACTAAAGCGGAAGTAGCAAATCCATACTCTTCTGCTCCTAATAAAGCTGCAATTGCTACATCACGTCCTGTTTTTATTTGACCATCAGTTTGGACTCTAACTCTACTTCTTAAATTATTTTTTACTAATACCTGATGTGCTTCTGAAACTCCTAGTTCCCATGGTAATCCCGCATGTTTAATTGAATTAAGTGGAGCAGCACCTGTTCCACCATCAAAACCAGACACTAAGATCATATCGGCATGTGCTTTAGAAACTCCGGCCGCAATAGTCCCGATTCCAACTTCGGAAACTAATTTAACGCTAACTCTAGAATCCGGGTTAACATTTTTTAAATCATAAATCAACTGAGCTAAATCCTCAATGGAATAAATATCATGATGAGGCGGCGGAGAAATCAAGTCAATCCCAGGAGTTGTATGACGAACTGCTGCAATTGCTTCACTTACTTTTTTACCAGGTAAGTGACCTCCTTCACCAGGCTTAGCACCTTGTGCCATCTTAATCTGTAATTCATCAGCATTAGCAAGATAATTAGTAGTAACACCAAATCGCCCCGAAGCAACCTGCTTAATTGCGCTCCTACGATCATCTTGAAAGCGAGCTGGATCTTCCCCACCTTCACCTGAATTAGACATACCACCAATTTCATTCATCGCTCGGGCCAAGGTTTCATGAGCTTCTTTAGAAATTGAACCAAAAGACATAGCTCCTGTTACAAATCTCTTGCGAATTTCTTCTACTGGCTCAACTTCTTCTAATGGAATCTCAGATTTATTTTTAAAGTCTAATAATCCTCTAATAGTTGCTAAATTTTCACTTTGATCATCTATTTCTTGGGCATATTCCTTATATAATTCATAATCACCCTTACGAGTAGCATGTTGTAACTTAGCAATCGCATCAGGACTAAACAAGTGATGTTCTCCTTGAGCACGCCACTTATATTCTCCTCTATTAGCTAACATTTCTTCTTCTTCATGATCAACTTGATAAGCATCATGATGATTACTGCTCATCTCTTCTGCCAAAATATCCAGTCCAATGCCCTCAATTCGAGTAGCTGTTCCAGGGAAATACTGATCGACAAATTCAGAACTCAATCCTACTGCTTCAAATATTTGGGCTCCGCGATAACTTTGAATAGTAGAAATTCCCATCTTGGACATTATCTTGAGCAATCCTTTATTAATCGCTTTTAGATATTTTCTCTTTCTCTTCTCTAATCTCGCTTCTTCTTCTACTTCAGTCAGATATAAACCTTGATCACTCATATAAGAAATAGTATCCAAAGCTAAATAAGGATTGACTGCTAGAGCACCATAACCAACTAATAGCGCAAAATGCATAACTTCTCTTGCTTCACCAGTTTCTACAACTAAATCAACTCCAGCTCGTTTCCCATTCTCAATTAGATAATTGTGTACAGCAGAAACAGCTAACAAACTAGGAATTGCCGCCTGTGATTGACTTACTTCTCGATCACTCAACACAATCACATTAGCTCCGCTTTCAATCTGCTCAACTACTCTATTAAATAATTTAACCAATCCTGTTTGCAAACCACCTTCTACTGCAGGGTCAAAGACCATATCTACAGTTGCAGCTTTAAAATCAGCAGTATCTAAGTTAGAAATCTTAGCAAGTTGGCTATTATCTAAAATTGGTGAATCAACTTCAATTGTTTTAGCCTGCTCAGCATTTCGCTCCAAAATATTAGATTTAGCACCTAAATTAGTTTTCAGCGACATTACAATATCTTCTCTAATTGAATCAATTGGAGGATTAGTTACTTGAGCAAATAGCTGTTTGAAATAGTTAAATAATGATTTTCGCTGATTAGATAATACAGCTAAGGGGGTATCATTCCCCATTGATCCAATCGCCTCTTTTTGATTAGCAGCCATTGGAGCAATTATCACTTCTAAGTCTTCTCTACTATACCCAAAAGCTCTTAGACGATTAGTAAAACCTGCAGCAGAATATTCTTCTTCTACTTCTTCACTAGGTAAGTCAACCAAGTACTCTTTATTATCAGCTAACCACTCTCCATAGGGATGAGCTGAACTTAACTCTTCTTTTATTTCTTGATCCTGGATTATTGCTCCTTTTTCAGTATCGACAACAATCATTTCACCAGGCTGTAATCTACCACTCTCTTTGATATTTTTTGAATCAATATCCAAAGTACCTACTTCTGAAGCAGCAATAACATAATCATCTTTAGTCACAGTATATCTAGCCGGCCGTAGACCATTCCGATCCAATTTAGCACCAATCTGTTGCCCATCAGTAAATCCAATTGCTGCTGGTCCATCCCATGGTTCCATCAGAATGGAATTATATTCGTGATAATTCCTAACTTCATCAGTTAAGAAATCATTTTTTGACCAAGCTTCGGGAATCAAAGTAGTCATCGCTTCTACAACATCCATCCCTGCTGCCACCATTAATTCAACCACACTATTTAAATTAGCTGAATCACTAGCCGTTTCATCAGTAATCGGGAATAACTCTTCAATTCTCTCTCCTAATACTTCTGATTCCAAACTAGGTTCACGAGCAGCCATCCAGTTGATATTACCCCGTAAAGTATTAATCTCTCCATTATGGGCCAAATATTTAAATGGTTGCGCTAAATCCCAGGAAGGGAATGTATTTGTACTATATCTTTGATGAACTAAAGCAAAAGCTGATTGCATAGTCTCATCTTTTAAGTCTAAATAAAATTCGCTAATCTGTTCTGCTAATAATAATCCTTTATAGATTAAAATTTGACTAGAAAAACTAGTAATATTAAACAGTTCCCCTTCTTCTAAATCTAATCCAGCAACTGCTTTTTCTATCTTCCGTCGCAAAAAGTATAATTCTAATTCAAAATTATCTACAGCAACGTCCTTTTTTATTATTACTTGTTTAATAGCTGGTGCCTTACTAGCAGCATTCTCCCCAATTTGATCAATATCAACGGGCACATCACGCCACGCTAAAACTTCTTGTCCTCTTGTAGTAATTACTGAATTTATTAAATCAATAACTTCTTGTTGTTCATCTTCATCCTGTGGTAGAAAAATCATCCCTACCCCATAATCACCTACTGCAGGTAATTCAAAGTTTTGCTCACTGCTTAGATTCCTAAAAAATTGGTCAGGCATTTGCAGCGAAATACCAGCGCCATCACCAGTCTCTGGGTCAGCTCCAACTGCACCTCGATGAGCTAACTTAATTAATATTTCTAATCCTTGCTCTACTACATGATGACTCTTAGTACCATGTTTATGAGCTATAAAACCAACTCCACAACTATCTTTTTCCTGCTTTGGTGAATATAGTCCTTCTTCTTCGGGAATTCCTATTGCTTTTACCATTCTCACTCCTCCTTTATCTCCTTTAGCTTATTTTTCTCTACTAGATTAAAATTAATTTACAAGAAAAAACAAATAATTTTATGTCAATTGTGCCTCTATAGTAACAGATTAAAAGAGAAATGTCAACTATATGTTAAGTATATCCAATTATTTTATCCACTAATCCCTGATTTGTTTAGCCAAAAAAAAAAGCCCCAATAATGGGGACTTTCATCGGAGAATCTATATTATTGCTCTCGCAATTTAATAGACGAAATTAAAGTTTAGTTACATTTTCAGCTTGTAAACCTTTATCTCCTTCAACTACTTCAAAATTAACTTCTTGTCCTTCTTCAAGATCTTTAAATCCATCCTCTTCAATTGCAGAGAAATGAACAAAAACATCGTCACCATCAGCCTGCTCAATAAAACCATAACCTTTTTCTGAATCAAACCATTTAACTTTTCCTGTTGCCATAACATAATTCCTCCTAATTAATCATTTTTTCTTTATTCGACATTTATAATTATAGCATAAAATAGTTCATCTGTCAAAA
>JBNJDB010000130.1:0-5748 GCA_051744465.1 Bacillota bacterium
TAAAAGGGGAGTTGAGATGAGATGAGAAGAGAAGTTTCAAAGGTGGTTGCTGGTCAGGACTTGTCAGTAGTAGAGAGTGAAGAAGCAATGGATAGCATTATGAGTGGTGAAGCAACTGATGCTCAAATTGCTGGCTATATAACAGCTTTGCGGATGAAAGGGGAAACAATTCCTGAAATAACTGGAGCTGCAAGAGTAATGAGAGATAAGGCAGCACCAATTACTACAGAACAAGATTTATTAGTTGATGTCTGTGGAACTGGTGGAGATAGTTTAGATACCTTTAATATTTCGACTGCTACTTCTTTTGTGGTAGCAGGAGCAGGCGTTCCAGTAGCTAAACATGGTAATCGTTCTGTTTCAAGTAAGAGTGGTAGTGCTGATGTATTAGAAAAGTTAGGTGTTAACCTTGATTTAGATCCCAAGCAAGTAGGAGACTGTATTGATCAGATTGGAATTGGTTTTTTATATGCCCCATTATTTCATGAAGCAATGAAACATGCCATTGGCCCGCGAAAAGAATTGAGTGTCAGAACAATCTTTAATATGTTAGGGCCATTGACTAATCCCGCAGGAGCAAAGGTTCAATTACTAGGAGTTTATGATCCAGAATTAACTGAGCCAATTGCACATGTATTGAAGAACTTAGGAGTAGAAGCTGCTTTTGTGGTACATGGTTTAGAGGGATTAGATGAATTATCAACAGTTGGGAAAACAAAAGTTAGCCAATTGCAGGATGGCCAAGTTGAGACTTATACAATAAAGCCGCAAGATTTAGGTTTAGAAGAAGCAACTCCCGAAGAATTACAGGGGGGAACTCCACAGGAAAATGCTGAAATATTGAGACAGATTTTATCAGGGACAGAAGGAAAGAAACAAGATATTGTGCTATTAAATGCAGCAGCAGCTCTAGTAGCAGCTAATAAGGCAGATAATTTAGAAGCTGGAATTGAATTAGCGCGCGAGGTAATTGCTAGTGGAGCAGCTTTGAAAAAATTAAATCAATTGATAAAAGTGAGTAATAAGTATTAAAGAGATTAATTGAGAATTGAGAATGGAAAATTGACAATTAGAATTCAAATAATTAATTGTATATTGTTCTTTTAAGGGAGTGTTTAAAGTGATTTTAGATGAGATAGTTGAGGATAAGCAGCGAGTAGTAGAGCAAGATAAGGATGAAGAAAGTTTAGCTGAGTTAAAGGATAAGATTGAGACAGTAGGGCCAACTAGAGATTTCCGAGGTGCTTTAGCAAGAGGTAATATGAGTTTAATTGCTGAAATAAAAAAAGCTTCTCCTTCCAAGGGAGTTATTAAAGAAAATTTCAATTCACTTAGAATTGCTAAGCAATATCAACAGGCAGGAGCTAATTCAATATCAGTATTAACAGACGAGAACTTCTTTCAGGGTTCATTAAATTATATAACTGAAGTACGAACTGAAGTTGAATTACCATTGTTACGAAAAGATTTTATTATTGATGACTATCAGATTTATCAAGCACGAGCTTATGGAGCCGATGCTATTTTATTAATTGCAGCAATTTTAACAGAAGAAGAGTTAGCAAAGTATTTAGCTCTAGCAGAAGAACTTGATTTAGATGCTCTAGTAGAGGTTCATAATCGCAAGGAATTACAATTAGCTTTAGCAGTTGATGCAGACATTATTGGGATTAACAACCGTGACCTGAAAGTTTTTGAAGTAGATTTAGCTACTACTTTAGGGCTCAAAAAATTAGTTCCGGATGATAAAATTGTAGTTAGCGAAAGTGGAATTAAAAATAGAGCAGATATTGAGTTGTTAGCAGAACATGGTATTGATGCAGTTTTGGTAGGAGAAGCATTGATGCGTAGTGATGATATTGCAGAAAAAGTAAAAGAATTAATAGGTTAAGATTAATTGATAATTAAGAATAGAAAATTGACAATTAAAAAAACAAGAAAAAATACCTACATTATCAATTACAAATTGATTTTAGAGGGAGTAAAATATAATGTCTGATACTGTACAGGTTAAAGTTTGTGGATTAACAAATCTTGAAGATGCTCAGGCAGCAGTTGAGTATGGTGCTGATTTAATTGGATTTATTTTTGCTGCTAGTCCTCGCCAGGTAACTCTAAAAGAAGCAAGAGAGATTATAGATGATTTAAAAGGGAATGCTGCTAAAGTAGGAGTATTTGTAGACAGAAATTTATCTAAGGTGCAGCAAATAGCAGCAGATTGTAATTTGGATTATATTCAATTACACGGCTCAGAATCACCATGGTACTGTCAACAGCTTGATAAACCAGTGCTAAAAGCTTTTTCAATTAAAGATAGAGAAAGTTTAGAACAGCTAAAAAAGTATGATGTAGATAAATATCTCTTAGACACCTATCATCCGGATAAACTAGGCGGAACAGGAGAAACATTTAACTGGGATTTAGCTGTAGAAGCAAAAGAATTAGGGCCAATCTTTTTGGCCGGCGGTTTGAATCCTGATAATGTTGCTCGAGCAGTTGAAAAGGTTAATCCGGCAGGAGTGGATGTTAGTAGTGGAGTAGAATTGCGACCCGGGAAGAAAAATTATCGTAAAGTAAAACAATTTATCCAGCAAGCTAAGAATAGTTAGAGGGTAAAGTAATTGACAATGGAAAATTGATAATTGACAATTAAAAATCAAAATATAATTAAAAGCAGTTGATAGTTGAAAATTGAGAGTTGATAGTGGGAGAGCAAAGTCAAAAGCTAAAAAGAAGGGTAATTGAAGATCAAAATATATAAAGATAATTAATAATGGTATAGTACTTAATAGAGATATTTTTTCTTTTTATTTTATTGCTTAATTTTTAACTATTAACTGTAAACTGACTTTATTACCGTCCCTTCGTGTTTTTTAAAAGACAAAAAACACTTCGTGTAGTGCTAGTTAAATTTTATATTGCTAAATCTAATTTGCAATCTATATACTTTATTTTATTGCGTGGTTGCATATTATTAACTAATAAGAGGAGCTGAGTAAAAATGGGATTTGCAGATAAATTTGGTGAATTTGGTGGACAGTATGTTCCAGAATTATTAATTCCTGCTCTATCAGAATTAGAAGAGGCTTATGAAAAGTATAGAGATGATCCTGAATTTCAAGAGGAATTTGAATATTATCTAAAAGAATATGTAGGGCGCCCTAATCCATTATATTATGCTGAAAGATTAACAGAAAAATTGGGTGGAGCAAAGATTTATTTAAAACGAGAAGATTTGAATCATATGGGAGCTCATAAGATTAATAATACTTTAGGCCAAATTCTATTAGCAGATAAAATGGGCAAAGAGCGGATTATAGCAGAAACAGGAGCCGGTCAACATGGAGTTGCTACTGCCACGGCAGCGGCTATGTTTGGAATGGACTGTGAGATTTTTATGGGGCGTGAAGATGTAGAGAGACAATCTTTAAATGTATTCCGGATGAGATTGCTCGGGGCCAAGGTTACGCCAGTCGATGAAGGAACAGCTACTTTAAGTGATGCTATTGATATAGCATTTAGAAATTGGTTAGAAAGATTAGATGATACTTTCTATTTATTTGGTACAGTAGCAGGGCCACATCCTTATCCTACAATTGTGAGAGATTTTCAATCAGTAATCGGTAAAGAAGCTAGAGAACAGATTCTAGAAGCAGAAGGAAAGTTGCCTGATTACTTGATTGCTTGTGTAGGTGGCGGTAGTAATGCAATTGGTTTATTCCATCAATTTAGAGATGATAAAGGAGTGCAGATGATTGGAGCTGAAGCAGCCGGCGAAGGTGTTGAAACAGGCAAGCATGCTGCTACTTTATCGGAAGGAAGCCCAGGGATCTTACATGGCTCAAAGAGTTATGTACTTCAAGATAATTATGGTCAGATTCAACATGCTCATTCTATTTCAGCCGGTTTAGATTATCCCGGAGTTGGCCCAGAACATAGCCATTTTAAAGAATTAGGACGAGCTGAATATGTAGGAATTACTGATCAGGAAGCAATCGAATCATTTCGATTGTTATCAGAAGTAGAAGGGATTATTCCTGCTCTAGAAAGTGCCCATGCAGTAGCCCAAGCAGTCAAGTTAGCACCTGAATTAGATAGAGAAGAAATAATTATTGTTAACTTATCAGGTCGTGGCGACAAAGATGTTCATACGCTGAAAGAGGAATAATAATTGAGAATTGATAATGGAGAATGGACAATTAAGCTAAAAATAGTAAACCAGTAAAAAGAAAAAAATATTATGGTCATATTTTGGATTTTGGTTGTATGTCTTTTAATTGTCAATTCTAAATTGCAAATTAAAAACGGGGGGATTATAAATGAGTAGGCAAAATGAATTTGGTGAATTTGGTGGACAATATGTACCGGAAATGTTACTTCCTGCTTTAGAAGAGTTAGAAGCAGCTTATGACAAGTATAAAGATGATTCTGAATTTCAAGAGGAATTTGAATATTATCTAAAAGAATATGTAGGGCGACCTAATCCATTATATTATGCCGAAAGATTAACAGAAAAATTAGGTGGAGCAAAGATTTATCTAAAACGAGAAGATTTAAATCATATGGGAGCTCATAAGATTAATAATACTTTAGGACAGATTTTATTGGCGGAGAAGATGGGTAAAGAAAAAATCATTGCTGAAACAGGTGCGGGCCAACATGGAGTAGCAACTGCTACGGTAGCGGCTATGTTTGGAATGGACTGTGAAATATTTATGGGCCAAGAAGATGTAGAACGCCAATCTTTAAATGTCTTTAGAATGAAATTATTAGGAGCAACAGTTAATCCAGTTACTGAAGGAACTGCAACTTTAAGTGATGCTGTAGATGCAGCAATTCAACATTGGGCTAAAAATGTAGAAGATACTTTTTATCTATTAGGCTCAGCAGTTGGCCCACATCCCTATCCTACTATGGTGCGTGATTTTCAGTCAGTAATCGGCAAAGAAGCTAGAGAACAAATTTTGGAATCCGAAGGTAAATTGCCAGATTATTTATTAGCTTGTATAGGTGGCGGAAGTAATGCAATTGGATTATTCCATGAATTTTTGGGCGATGATGGAGTCAAAATGATTGGAGCCGAAGCAGCCGGAAAAGGTGTTGATACAGATGATCATGCAGCAACAATGACTAAAGGAGAACCGGGAATTATTCATGGGTTTAAAAGCTATGTTCTTCAAGATGATGCCGGACAGATTATGCCTGTGCATTCTATTTCAGCTGGTTTAGATTATCCAGGAGTTGGCCCAGAACATAGTCATTTAAAAGAATTAGGTCGTGCTGAATATGTTGGTGTAACAGATGATGAAGCTGTAGAAGCTTTTCAATTATTATCCGAAGTAGAAGGAATTATACCAGCTTTAGAAAGTGCACATGCTATTGCTCATGTGACCAAATTGGCCCCACAATTAGACCAGGACCAAGTAATAATAGTTAATCTATCGGGCCGTGGTGACAAAGATGTTTATACTATCGCAGAGAGGATGGATATCAACTTAGAGGAATAGTATCGGTCTTAATGTATAAATTCAACAAGGATTTAAACTACCGAATCACGGAGAGTCCGCTAGGACTCGTAGGGACGGCAAATGAAAGATGTGGTCTTGAGTTTTGTTTTCGTTCCAGAGAAGATGGATATCAACTTAGAGGAATAATAACGTTCCCAAAGTATAAAGCCAACAAGGAGTTAAACCATCGAATCACGGAGAGTCCGCCAGGACTCGTAGGGAACGGTAAATGAAAGATATG
>JBNJDB010000131.1:0-5725 GCA_051744465.1 Bacillota bacterium
TTAATATGATGCGGGCAACTAGAAAATTTAGTTAGCTTATAAGCAGTAGTTTGAATTTGACTTTTTATTTTTTCTGCTTTTTCTCTTTTATCTTCCCAATTTGATAAATTCTCATTGATTTCATCTAACAAATGTAATTCATTTTTAATATCAGACATCAATATCCCTCCCAGAAAACATAGTTTTTATTCTTAATATTATATTTTCTGGATTTACTAGTTAATTCCTCTTTATTTATCTAAATCAATAGTATTAAATTTTTACTTTTGCTTTGCAAAAAATCTATTATAAATTATATTCTTCTACTAAGCTTTTTAAATCTTGAGCCAAGCCAGCTAACTCTTGCGCCGATTTGCTTATTTCTTCTGACATGTTATCTAAATCTTCAGTAGCATTACTCACGCGATCACTATTAGCTGCTAATTCTTCTGCAGAAGCACTTGTCTCTTCAGTAGAAGCACTAGTATCCTCAATCAAATCTGCAATTTTCACAAAAGAATTCCCAGTTTGTTCAATTAATTCAGTACCTTCATCAGTTTTATCTACTACTTCACTAATTTCTTGACGACCTTTTTGAGATTGTTTTTGTGTTTCTTGAATTAGTCCACTCGCTTTTTCCGTTGCCTGAGCCGTTTCATCAGCTAATTGCTTGATTTCATCTGCCACTACAGCAAATCCTTCTCCTGCTTCTCCTGCTCGAGCAGCTTCAATACTTGCATTTAAAGCTAACAAATTAGTCTGTTCTGCTATTTCATTAATCATATCCACAATTTCTCCAATTTGCTGTGAAGTATCATCTAAATTATCAATTGTAGTTTTAGTTTCTTCCACCGAATTATCTACTTCTTTCATTTTGTTAATTGTTTTATTAATTAACTCTTGTCCTTGGTCAGTCTTTTCATAGGTCTGCTGAGCTAAATCGGCTAATTCTTGACTGCTCTTAGAAATTTGATCAATTCCTTGCACCATATCCTGTACATTTCCAGTTGTAGTATCTATTGCAGCATCACCTTGTTGCGCTGAAGCAGATAATTGCTGACTATAAGCAGAAATGTTCTCAATAGAAGATAATACTTTTTCTAAAATGTTCTGCTGTGCATCAATCATTTTATTAAATTCAGTTTTTATTTCTCCTATTTCATCATTACTATTTACATCTAATCTTGTCGTTAAATCTCCATTAGCAATCTGTTTGAATTTATCAAAAATCACTTTTATTTTTTCATCAACTTTTTTGGTAGTAAAAAATACTAATAAAATCATTATTACTGTCACCGATAAAATAATTTTTAACATTGTAAATAAACCATCACGAATACTATCACCTAACTTCTGTCTTGAAATACCATAGCTAACAGCTCCAATTTTCTCACCAGCAATATTCTTTAATGATTTTTCATACATCATATATTTTTTTTCTAATTCTTTAGGAGAATTTTTTATCCCCGCCTCTGAATCCCAAAAATCATTAACTGCCGTAACATATTCTTGATTCAACTGCAACCCAGAAAAATAAGTCTTTTCTTCCTGACCATTCAAAACTAAATCATTTAATCTACCATTATATATACTAGTATTATTATTCAAAATTTCTCCTACTACAAATGCCCCTGCTAGTTCATCAAATACTTCCACTGGCACTACACTCATTAAAACTAATCCATCTTGTTTTTCTTCATTAACTACTAGCTGTTGACTAACTTTCTTATTAGGTGTATCTTCTTGCTCCAATACATCTGCAGGATAATTTGCATATGTATTAAAAGCTTCCTTATCTTCACGAAGCTTCTCGAACACTGCAGAAAATGGCAGTTCATCTTGGAAATTACGATTATTATTCCCGCGGCGAATTACAGTACCATCTGGCGTCACAAAATTAGCAAAATCAACATTTTCATTATCAACTATTTTTTTTAATTTAACATGAATCATTGTTGGGTCTTCAGCTTTAATTTGATTCATTAATTCATTGCTTCTTAACATCCCCTTACCAATTTGTTCTAATCTATTCGCTCGATTATCAAGAAAACTTTTAACTACATTCAAATTAGTTGTACCTTGTTCATCTAATTCTTTTTTTAATGTAGATTGGTTTTCTCTTTGAATAAAAAAACCAGCTATCAGTAAAGGAATTAATGCCGTGACTATCATGATAACTAATAATTTCCATTTGATTGATAAATCGCGCCAAGAAAATTTCATTGACTTTTTCACCTTCCTTAAACAATAATTACAAGCCTATTTAAAATTTAACAGCGGAAGCCAGATTGGCTTCCACTGTTAATCATAATTCTAATTATTCATTACTGCTTACTGTATCATACCAAACTGCAAAGATAATAATTAATCCTTTTACAATGTACTGATAGAATGTATTAATTCCTAATAAACTCATCCCATTATTTAAAACTCCAATTACAAAAGCACCAATAATGGAACCACTAATTCTTCCGTAACCACCTGTGAAACTAGTACCTCCAATTGCTACAGAGGCAATTACATCTAATTCTAACATTTTACCTAAGTTCGGGTTAGCTCCATTCAATCGGGAAGCAAGAATAATCCCTGAAATACTAGCTAACACCATATTAGATGTAAAAACAAACATTTTGATTTTAAATATATTCAAACCAGACAACCGAGAAGCTTCCTCATTACCACCAATGGCATAAATTGCTCGCCCTATTTTAGTATTTCTTAAAATGAAAACTCCAACCATGGTAATTACTGTAAAGATCGCTACCGGAACTGGAATCCCTTTATAACTACCAAATACTGCAGCAGCAAATAAAAGCCCAACCGTACTTACCACCATATTAACTGTTGTATCAAACTTACTTACTTCCATTCCAAATTTCTTTTTCTTCTGATTAGCTTTAATAATACTATAAATACTGCCTATCAATGCTAATCCTAAAATAATCAAACTAGGTACTTGAGGAATATAACCGCCACCAATTATTCCAAACATCTCTTCCCTTACTGGGACAGAACTACCATCAGTAATTACCATTGCCAAACCACGGGCAATAGTCATCATACCTAAAGTAATCAAGAATGGATGAATATCATATTTGGCAATCCAAAATCCATTCCATAAGCCGATACCTACTCCACAGATTAAAATAGTTAAAATCACAGAACCCCATACTCCAAAACCAGCTTGCATTAATACTGTTACTGTCACAGCCGCTAATCCTACAACCGAACCTACAGACAAGTCAATACCTGCTAGTAAAATTACCATTGTCATCGTTACAGCAATAATACCCCGAATCGTTGTCTGTCTAGTTAAATTTGTTAAGTTTCTCGGAGTAAAGAAAGATGGAGTTAAAAAAGTAACTAAAATACCTAATCCAATTAACGCCAGTAAAGTCCCATTTCCCTCAATCAATTTTTTCAGATAATACATTGTCCCCTTTTGATTATTATCCATGTTTTGACCTCCTACTTAAAAGTTACCTGAAGCATATTCCATGACTTTCTCTTTAGTTGCTTCGGCTCGATCCAATGTTGCCACTGCTTCCCCTTCACACATAATTAATACCCGATCACTCATTCCTAGAACTTCTGGTAATTCAGACGAAATCATAATTACCGTTACACCTTGTTCAACTAATTTATTCATTAAGCGATGAATTTCAACTTTAGCCCCTACATCTATCCCTCGTGTTGGCTCATCTAAAATCAAAATATCGGGATCAGTTGTCAACCACTTTCCAATAACTACTTTCTGCTGATTGCCACCACTTAAAGTTGCTACATTAGAATATATGCTGGGGGTCTTTATTGATAGTTTATCTACATACTCTCGTGTGTTTTTTCTTTCTTCTAATTCATCCATCACTCCAAAAGTAGAAAACTTATCTAATGAAGCTGCTGAAAAATTATCAACTACATCACGAGTTAATAATAAGCCAATCTCTTTTCTATCCTCTGGAATTAATCCGATCCCATTTTCAATTGCCGCTTCAGGAGAATCAATCTCTACTTTTTCTCCTCTAATATAGACTTCACCATGAGTATCCTCTGGATAAGCTCCAAAAATTCCCGAAACTAATTCTGTACGACCTGACCCCATTAAACCAGCTATTCCTAAAATTTCTCCTTGATAAGCTTCAAATGAAACCCCTTTGACTTTTTTCTCTCCTTCGCGTAACGGGTGGTCAACTTCTAAATTTTTAACTTCTAATGTCTTTTCGCCTCTTTCAAATTTTTCTTTAGGAAACATTTCATCAACTTCATTACCAACCATGCGCGTAATAATACCATCTAGAGTTATATCTTCTATCTTAATAATATCACCAATACTTTGACCATCTCTTAAAACAGCTACTCTATCTGCTATTTCTTCGATTTCTTCCATTTTATGAGAAATATAAACCATGCATACACCTTGTTCTTTTAATTCATTAATCACTCTAAATAATTCATCAACTTCTGAATCCGTTAAAGCAGATGTTGGTTCATCTAATACCAAAATTTCTGCATCCAAAGATAAAGCTTTTGCAATCTCAATCATTTGCTGGTTTCCAACTGTCAAATCTTTAATTAAATCTGTTGGTTCAATATCATAAATGTTCAATCTAGCTAGAACTTTCTCCGTCTCATTATATAATTGATTCCAATCAATTTTGCCAATACTACTTGTAAATTGCCGATCAAGAAAAATATTTTCTGCTACACTCAGACCAGGAATTAAATTTAATTCCTGATGAATAATAGCTACCCCTGCTGCCTCTGCTTCTCTAGTATTAGCAAATTCTTTGCGTTCTCCTTTAATATATATTTCACCTTCGTGAGTAGGATAAGGATGCACTCCACTTAATACTTTCATTAGCGTTGATTTGCCTGCTCCATTTTCACCAACTAAAGCTAATACTTCTCCTTTATAGGCTTTCAGATTTACATGATCCAAAGCTCTAACGCCAGGAAAATCTTTGATGATGTCTTTCATTTCTAGCATCACTTCAGACAATTCTATCACCTTCTCTAGTCATTATTTTAACAACCCCTTTCAGAAATCAATTTCTAAAAGGGGTTGTTAGAGTTAATTATTACTTATTACTCTCCAAAAATATCTTCTTCACTATGAAAATCAGCTTCAATTACTGTATCACGAATATTATCTTGTGTAACTGTAACAATTGGAGTAACAATTGTAGGAACTTCTTGGTGCCCATTATCAATCATTCTGTCAATATCAGCTTCTACTGCTTTTTCAACTTCTTTATCTGGATTATTAGCTAACTTGAAAGCAATCTGTGCTGCTGTCTTAGATAAAGGTTTGATTTTCTTAAAGATTTCAACTGTCTGCTTCCCCTGCTCAACATATCGAATATTAGTCTGGTCTGCATCAGAACCTGCTACAAATACTTTGCTAGTATCATCTAAATCTTGAGATTCTAAAGCTGAAATCACTCCTCTTGCCATACCACTATTATTACAAATAAATGCATCAACATCGTTATCATATTTATTTAAAGCATCTTCAGCTGTTGCCATAGCATCATCAGGAGACCAACCTTCATGAGATTGTTCTACTATTAGGTCTAAACCATCGTGCTCTTCAATTATTTCTTTCGCTCCACTACTCATATACTGAGCATTAGAATCCCCAGGCTGTCCTTTGATCAAAGCAACATTTCCTTCAACTTCACCTTTATTTTCCTTAAACCATTTAACCATTTCTTCCCCTTGTAATGTTCCAACAGCCCAACTATCT
>JBNJDB010000132.1:0-5713 GCA_051744465.1 Bacillota bacterium
AATTAAAGAAGTAGCTAAAAAAGATGCTAGTAGTACCACAGATTTTGAAGATGAACTAAATCAATTATTTGATAGTAGTGATTGGAATGGCTTTCAAAGGAATAATAATGGGGCCACAATTTGGAATGAAATAGAACCACTTAATGATGTAAATAGTAATACAGATTATACTATTAAAGTTAATTTTCAAGATGTAGATGCAGATCCAGACTTAAAAGAAGTAATTGTCAGAGTAGAATGGGAAGTAAAAGAAGATGGAACAATGGTAACCGAAACTGAGGAATTAACAACGATGATTGCAAGGAGGAAATAAAATGCTTTATTCTAAGCGTGAAAAGGGATTTACAATGATAGAAATATTAATAGTAGTTGCTATTTTAGCTTTAGTTGCAATAGCTATGGGGCAGTTAAGTTCCTCTTTAAATAATGTATTTGATAGAAATCAAGAAGAACTTAATTTGAAAGATCAAATTAATAAGTTAAATTTATATTTAGCCCAGGATATTCGCACAGCAGTGGATGTTAATCAGCCTAATGATTCTACAATTAAATTTACAAAAGCAATAGTTGCTAAAATAGATGGTAACGGAGAACAGAAGAATATTTTACCGGATGGAAGTAATTATGATGATGAAATCGAATATAAATTAGAATTGATTGATGATAGTGTGGTTTTGAAAAGGAATAATAAGATTGTGCTAGAAAATTTGAGTCGTGATCTACTAGATAATAATAATGTGCCTCAGATTGATAAAGTATTTGACCGTAGTAACAAAAGAATAGATCTTGATTTCAATTTAGAAGAAAAGTTAAAAGAAGAAGATATTAATTATGAAATTAACGATAGAATTTATGTTAAAGATACAGATGCTAAAGCAGCAGTGATTTATTATAAAAGTAACTATAATCCAACGTATATCGAATATGAGGTTAATGGAGAGGGACCTGATTACCCGGGGATTAAAATGATGGATTCCAAATATCAAGATTATCAAAAAATATATATTGAGTTAGACCTAGGAACAACTAATGATTTTGAGGCATCATTCAATAATGGTTCAGGAAGGGAAGATGATAACGACGGTGATGATTATTCTTTTGACTTTTAGGATAAAATCTAAAGAGTCATCTGCTTATCAATTCTCCATTCTCCATTATCCATTATAATGGAGGTGCTAAGAAATTTCAGAAAGTGTTCAACACTATGGATTAAGCAAATAATTTAGCCGAGAATGATAATAAAAATTCATGGAGGTGAATTGTTATGTTGAGAAAAAATCGAGTGCAGCAAGAACAAGGTTCAACTTTAGTTTTAGCTTTGATTTTTATGGCAGCTTTTGCTATTTTAGCAGTAGTAGTCTCTAACTTTATAATTTCTGATATAAGAACAACTGATGTCAATAAAAATAAGCTTCAGGCTTTAAACATAGCTGAAGCTGGTGTTGCAGATGGAATTTATCGCTATCAAACCGGATCAGATACGAGTAATATTGTTGAAGAAAGTTTGGGAGCTGGCAGTTATAAAGTTACTTTTGAAAAGGTTGGAGATCAATTAGAACGAATTAAGGCTACAGGTTATATTAATCGCGGTCAGTCTAATGAAGTAAAAAAAGAAATGATAGTAGACTTAGATGTTTTAGATTTGAGCGGTGGAGTAATAAATGCTGAAAAGGATAAATTTCAAAAAAAATGGACTGAGGGGAAATACGGAGAAGAGGTTGATGAAGTTGACTTGCCGCATAACAACATTAGTGGGTTGCCCACAGTTAATAGAAATTATTTTAACAAACCAAAGTTAGAGAAAGAAACAGAAAAATCAGTGTATGAATTTTTTGATAATGGTCATCAACCACGTGATATGACAACTTTTACTGACGCTCATGGTAATAAAACAGTTAATTTAAATGATAATCATGAAGATAATTTGTTTTTAGCAAACGGGGAATTAAATTTAGGTGGGATAGACAAGTTAGAAGCTGATGCAGACGACCCAGCAGTAATATTAGTTAATGGGCGTTTAGAAATTCCAGAGCAGGTGAAATTAGAAAATATATATTTTATTACTACTGACGCTAGTCATTTTGATGCCCCTTTTAAAGCCGAAAATGTTTTTCTTCATTCTGACAGTAATATAGAAATAGAGGCTGATGTAACTTATGACAAGATTGAATTAGAAGCAGTAATTTCTTCGCCTAAAGGCTATATTAATTTTGGGGTTAAAGACGATAGCAAGAAAACCAAAGTAGAAGGGAAGCGACCGCGGAATATAGATTTAAATAATTTACCAGGGGGATTATTTGATGATACTATAAAGGAATATGAAAAAAAATTAGGACTAGAAGATGGTGCTGATGAGCAAAGTAAAAGAGTAGACATTAGATCAGTTATTGAGAACTAAAAGCAACCAGCAAACAGATATATTATTTACAGAAATTTGAATTAATTGTTTTAAAATGATATGATAAGAATAGAATGTAATTAGCGGTTATAATGAAAAAATCAAAATAGAGTGTAAGATTAAAAAAGCCGCATAATAGAATATCAAATCAGGAGGAATAACAATGAATAAGAGAAGTGTAATTATAATCTGTTTGCTGATTTTGTTAGCTAGTAGTACAGGAGTGAATGCTACTACAAATCGAATGAAAGTGTTAGGTAATGGCGGTTTAGTAGGAATGATAGTAGACGAGGCAACTGACTTAAAATTAAATTCTGCTCAATTATCTAGAATTGATAGCAATAAATTATTTATGGATATGCATATGAGGTTAGAAGATGATGACAATCAATTATTATTAGCGCCGCAGTTAGTTCATCAAGTGCAGCCTAATAATACTTTAGGTGTTTATGCTGATATTGATTCTCGTGAGGGAAAAGATGATGTGGTGAGTTTTCGTCTAGCAGATGCAGTACAGCTTGATGAACAATTAGCAATAGGTGGTCGAGTAGGGATGGTTGATTGGGAAGATGAAAATGAAGTTGTACTAGAAGGAGGCTTTATTTATCAAGCGGCTTCTGATGTGACAATTGATGGTGTAGTAGGTATTAATCATGGTTTTCAATTGTATGATAATAGATATGAAGATAATACTAATTTCTTTTTAAGAAGAACTAAGCAGTTAAATGAAGATGAGAGTATAGTGGCTTTAATTGATCTTAATTTCTGTGATAATGAAGCTGATGAAAATCAGAAGATTGCAATTGCTAAAAACTCAAAATACAAAGATTCATTTTTGGCCTATGGACTTGATTTTTATAACGAAGATGATTATACTAAAATTGATTTTAATTGGGGAGCAGAAAGTGATGTTACAGAAAATATTACTCTCCGAGCGGGTAGTAAACATAGATTGTTTGCTAAAAATAATAGTCAAGAAAGATTATCCACGCCACAACTTGATGGGATAAATGTAGGTTTGACATATAAGTATGATCAACAGACTAAAATAGATATTGCTTATTTGCCTTATGTTCAATTAGGCGATGAGGCTACAACTGATATTAATATATCGTTGACGAGAGTATTTTAAGAACAATTACAATTAGATATAAAGAACTGATTAGCTATTTAGACCAGAATTATTGCTGGTTTAAATAGCTCTTTAATTTTTTTGGATAATAGTTGTATAAATCAATTATTATCTTTAGAGATTTGCAAATAAGCAAGGTAATTTGTTATAAATCAAGAAATAGTAAAAGGAGCCAAGTAATTTAATTATTAAAGAAAGGAGGGAGGGCAAGTTCCAACTGTTTAATGAAAGTTGAGAACAAAAACTAATTGCCAAATATATGATGAAAAGAATAATTTCTTTAGTAGTATTAATATTGTTATTTACTATTACTGTGACAGCTGCAGCTAATAATAATTTCACAGAGGAAATAGAATATAAAGTGCATAACATAAATGTTAATAGTAATGATGGAAAATATATTGAAGATGTATTTTCTAAATATGATAGTGAAGTCTATGAGTCAGAATTTGAACAGTGTTTAATAGGCTATTTTAATTATCAATTATCTTGGGGAGAAATCAAAACAAGATTAGGCCTTTTAGATAGTGATACTGATGCTGATAAACTAAGTAATTCTATGTTTGATTTAAGGTGGGAGGACAATCTTAATTTGAGAGTAGGGACAGCAATTAAACCTGAACTTAGTAAATATATCTTTAGTAATGATAATGATGAAACAGGATGTAATAATGAAGCAGCTACTGCAGGTGCTATAGCTGAATTTAAGTATAATAATTTACAATTCACTCCCTTATATTTAAATGTTGAAGAAGATATAGAGGAATTTGTATCTGATATAGATATCTATGGGATAGATACTAATTTCATAGCGAAAGAAAATTTAAATGTAGGTGCTACTGCATTAAAAACGACCCCTGAAGAGAAAAGGATTAATGATATCCAGGCACAAAATAATTATAGTCTGACTTTAGATTATAAACCCAAGAGTGGCTAACTATAGATGCGGATTTAGCTCGTTCAGCCCAAGATGATGAGAGATATAGTGAAGAAGTTTATGGGAATTTAACTGTATTAAATTTTGCTGCGGATGTTAATTCTAAATTAAATACCCAATTGAGTTATCAAAATGTTAATGAATTGTATGCTCCCCTTACAACTACAGAATATAATGAAGAATATGAGTTTAGAGAAGATGATTATAATCAAGGCTATCAGTTAGAAGCTGATTATAGGCTACCTCCAAAGTGGAAATCTAGAGTAACATTTGAATATAGTAATTCTATGCGAACTAATTCTTATTTTCAAGAATATCCGTATGTAAAGGACTTAGGTATAGCTGATAGCTTAGAAGATGATCAGATTAAAACTTATAAGCTAGGAGTTATCAGTGAAACAGGGAGATTTTATTCGCGGGTGTTTTATACTTATGAAGTAACTACTAATGATACTAATCCTGCTATTGTAGTTGATCCAGCAGAAGAAGCTACAAAGAACGAAGATCGCAATACAGATTATAGCCCTGGTTATAAAGATAAAACTATGGATACTATTCATCTCTATGGGAAGTATAAGGTTTTAATTGCTAAGGATTATAATTTTAATATTAGTGGACGTTATGTTTGGGAACAGGAAGATAATAAATATCATAATCACAACCCTGATTTCGGTAATCAGATTACCGAAAATATCTATATTTTAGGATTTGATGGTGATTATAAAATAGATGAAAACTGGAATTTTAATGGGCAGTATAATCTAGAATATCATGATATAGATTTGGAAGTGGCAAATAATCAAGCAGCATTTACTGAAGGATTACTGCATGACTTAGATTTAAAGTTAAACTATCAATTAACTGCTCAAAGTAGCTTGAGTTTAGGATATAATTATCGGATTTATGATTTGCTTGATTATGATTTGAGTTCCGAAGGTGAAATCTACCGTTATTATGACCATGATTTTAATACTCATGAAATTAACTTGAGTCTAACAACTAAATTTTAGCGCGGTAGTAGTTTGAATGGTAAAAAAGTTGTTTAAATCTCTGTGATAAAATGCTAAACTTGACAATTTTTCTATAAGAACGTATAATCAAAGTAAATTAGTAATAGTAACTTATATCAATAAAAGTGATGAAATAATTATAGGAGTGGGCCAAATGTCAATTGGAATTTTATATGAGTCACATGAGTGGTCGAGTACTGCTTTAAGAAAGTATATTTCCGAGCAGGGAATTCAAG
>JBNJDB010000133.1:0-5672 GCA_051744465.1 Bacillota bacterium
GTTACTACAACTGCTACTCCTAATGGAATTCCTAATAAAGTAGCAATCGACATCGAAACTCCTACCATATATAAAGTCTGCTTAATACCAGCAAACAATAAACCTGTATCTTTAATAATGAACGCTAACAAATTCTTCATCATCTATCACCTCTACTCTAACATTATCTCTATTTTTCAAATAAGTAATTCCTTTTTCAATCAAATCAAAATCACCAGTTAATTCAATAATTAAAGTTCCAAATGGAATTCCTTGAATCTTATCTATATTGCCATAAAGAATATTAGCATCCATTTGATATTTATGAACTAAATCTGATACTAATGGATTACTAGCTGAATCGCCTACAAAACAGACTTTGATTAACCGACCATGCTCCGGGTTAGCTACTGTTACCCGCGATAATAACTCTTCAGGAATATTAGCATTAATAATCCGTTGGACAAATTTCTTAGTTACATCAGTTTTAGGTTTAGTAAAAATATCAATTACATCCCCAACTTCAACAACCTTACTTTCTGCCAGAACCGCTACTTTTGTACATATTTCCTTGATTACTTCCATTTCATGGGTGATTAAAACAATAGTAATTCCTAATTTTTGATTAATATCCCTTAATAAATCCAAAATAGAATGAGTAGTTTCAGGGTCTAATGATGAAGTAGCTTCATCACATAATAGAACTTTAGGATCATTAGCTAAGGCTCTAGCTATGCCAACTCTTTGTTGTTGTCCTCCACTAAGTTGACTCGGATAACTATCTGCTTTATCTGCTAGGCCAACTAATTCTAATAATTCTTTAACTTTAGGTCCAATTTCTTCTTTACTTTTAGCTGCAATTTCTAGAGGAAATGCTACATTATCAGCTACTGTTCGTGATGTTAGCAAATTAAAATTTTGAAAAATCATTCCTAACTCTTTACGGGCATCTCTTAATTCCTTGTTGCTCAAAGTAGTCAAATCCTGTCCATCAATAATAATCTGTCCGTCTGTAGGATCCTCTAATAAATTCAAACACCTAATAAAACTACTTTTCCCAGCCCCACTAGGGCCAATAATTCCAAAAATTTCACCTTCTTTAATCTCTAAATCAATTCCGTCTAAAGCCTCTACTTCTTGGTCTTCACTATAGTATACTTTGCTAAGATTTTTAATTTCTATCATCTAATCAAGCCCCTTTTTATAATACTAAAACCCCTTCTCACTAAGAGAAGAGGTTAGCCAATACTAATCCCTCTTATCTCTCAGTCAACAATAACTGCAGGAGTTAGCACCGAATGCTTTTAAACACTGGTTGCCAGGCTTCACAGGGCCAGTCCCTCCACCTATCTAGATAAGATTATATTATGTTCATTATATCTTTTTACACATACTAACACCTATAAGTTAGTTTGTCAAGAACTCCAAAATTCTGTTTTCAAAATACAAATCGAGAGAAAATACCTTGATATTACAAAAAAATATTAAAAAAATACTTTTTTTGCAGGTTTTCTTTAATAAATAACGAATAACTATAAATTAGATAATGATTTATTATTTTTTGCTACTATTTGTTCGAAAATAGCAGAGACAATAAATAATTTATAATAAATTATTTCATATATATAATAAAAAGTTACTCAATAATAACATCTTGTTTTTTATTATCTCAAATATAATACTAAGGAAGTGGTTCTTTTGTCTCTGTTATTGGGAGTCCCAGGAATAGTTATTCTGTTGTTAACGGCTTTTTATTTATTTCTCAAACTGAAAAAAAATAATATTAACGTAAATAATACTTACCAAAGTAAAAATTTCAATCACTTTATAGATACTTTAAAAAAAATAGAAGAGAAAGATAATAATCAATAATAAACCAAGACTGCCTGATAGAGGCAGTCTTAATATTGTTTGTTTTACTTAAATTTATTCATCTATTTCAAATAAAGTAGTACTTAAATATCTTTCACCACTATCAGGAATAATTGTAACTACTCGTTGCTCTGATTCCAATCTTTCAGCAACTTCTATTGCTGCTGCAACTGCTGCTCCGGCAGAAATACCAACCAAAATTCCTTCTTCTGAAGCTAGAGAACGTGCTGTCTCAACTGCTTGTTGATTATCAATTTTAATTATATCATCTAATAAATCAGTTTCTAATACTTCTGGTATGAAACCAGCTCCAATCCCTTGGATTTTATGAGGACCAGGATTTTCTCCACTTAACACAGCCGAGTCAGTTGGCTCAACAGCTATAATTTCTATGTCATCAATCTTTTCTTTCAATACCTCACTCGTTCCAGTAATTGTTCCTCCTGTACCAACTCCAGCCACAAAAGCATCTAATTTACCATCAGTGTCTTGCAAAATTTCTTGAGCTGTTGTTTTCCGATGCGCATCAGGATTAGCTGGATTATCAAATTGTTGGGGCATAAAATAATCTTCATTTTCTGTTGCTAATCTCTTAGCAGTATCTATTGCTCCTGGCATACCATCTTCACCAGCAGTTTGCACCAACTCAGCTCCATAAGCCTTTAATATTTTTTTACGCTCCATACTCATACTTTCAGGCATAGTCAAAACTACATCATAACCTTTTGCACTACCTACCAAAGCTAATCCAATTCCAGTATTTCCACTAGTAGGCTCAATAATAGTTCCACCTGGTTTTAATTCACCTGATTTTTCTGCTTCTTCAATCATATTTAAAGCAATTCTATCTTTAATACTACCACCAGCATTAAAAGATTCTAATTTCACAATCACATCTGCACTATCATCCGCCACCAAATTATTAAGTTTGACTACAGGTGTATCACCAATTAATTCAGTTATATTCTCAGCTATCATTTTAAAACCCCCTTGCAAATTTATCAATACCAAGTAAAACACTATGTTTTATATGTATTTTAATCTTACCATAAAAAAAAGGTAATGTCAATAACTAGTCCTCACTGATATCGGGTCTAACTATTTTAGTAGGAATAACTTCAAAAATAACATTGTAATCGTTACCTAACCTAGTTTTAATCTCTTCTGCAATAGAATTAAAATAAGTGCTACTTGTTTCAGAGGAAGTATATAATACTAATACTGCTTCCTTTTGTTCATCATTAATATCAATTGAAACTAGTCTACTATCTAATTGGTCACTAAATTTTCTCCGATAAACTTTACGCACAATATCTTCTGGTTGTTCTTTAATCATCTGTTGATAAGTAATTGCTGATAAAGGAACAGTTAACACAATTACTGAAATAACTAAAACAATCAAACTACGCTTGATTAACTTTTTAGCAGTAGAAGCATACCACCATTGAGGCTTTAAACCTTGATAATAAAACACTAAGATGATTGCTAATAACAAGGCAAAGAAGTTTCCTAATAATAATAATGTAGCTCCAATAATCATACTAATATTACCTAAAGAAATACCAATTCCAATTGTAGCCATCACTGGAATCAAAGCTGCTGCAATCACAACTCCTACTAACTGTTGTGATTTAACATGAACAATTAATGAATAAGCACCAGCACCACCAGCTGCAAAAGCAATTAACAAATCGGCAATAGTGGGTAACATCCTCACTTCTAAAGCAGAATTCAGCGTCACATTAGGAATAATTAATCCAAAAATACCACCAACAATAATCGCTATCCCAACCACTGTTAATTCAGATAAGAGACCTTGTCCTAATAATTTCAAATCCCCCAATACAATTCCAATTGCCATTGCAGCAATCGGGCCAAAAACAGGAGCTATAATCATTGAACCAACTATTACTGCCGTATTATTAGTTATTAAACCTAAAGAGGTTACAATTGAGGCAACTATAGCTAAAAATATTAATTGCATACTAAGCGCACTATTTTCTTTAGCATAATCAACAATTGTTTCCCTAGACGCACGATAGCTTTCTTTATTAGCTTTTTCTTTATTTCTAGGAATTATAGTATCTGGAGTAAAGATCATCAAACTACGATGGACGTTATTAGTAAAATCAAAGTCTCCTTTTAACTTATCAATTACTATATCTACTTTATCATATAATAAATTTATAATTAATAAGTCTCCACTGTCAGATTCAATCAACTTATAATCTTCTATTTCCATCCCTAAATTTTCTATTAATTTTACCGCTTCTTTACCTTCCCCACTAGAAAAAGTCGCATGTACAATCTGCAATATTCAATCCCCCCTTAATTATCCTAACCACAAAAATAATTAATATCATATATTAGAATTAATCCTTAATATTATTTCTTCTAGGTTAACATTTTTATCCCAACTATATGTACTCCACTCTTCAACAAAAGATGTTTTAGCACCCGATTCTAATTCTACCAAGGGACCATGAACCTCAACCTCAAAATAGTTATATTTATAGGTATCAAAAACTTCAATAGCACACCCATGACCAAAACTAGCATCTGCAAATACAGGGAATTTTTTTAAATACCCCAACTTTTTTTTAGCTGTATCTACTACAGTTAATACCCACCCTTCCGAACAGGAAGTTCCCACTTTAAATTCTTGCTTACCCTGACAATTCACTATAGCAAATAAATCACTATTAACCTGTCTAATTTCAATCTCGAATTCATCTTCTCCTCCTCCCAAAATAGCTATATCCTCTTCAGATTCTATAGGAAAAACCACTCTACCTTGGCCCTTTAATTGCGTCACATCCCACAGACCAAATTCTTTCATTTCAGCACTATAATTTTTCATTCCTTGATCAATAACTACTTCTTTTTGCCCCGCAAATAAAGAAATATCTCTTGTTAATCTAATTCCTGTTTCACGACACTGAGGACTAATTAATTTAAAATCTAATCTATCATCTTCTACTTTATATTCAACTTCATAATCACCAATAACAAGGTCTAAATAAGGAGGCCATTCCCATTCCGACTGAGGAGCTAACCAAGTTTTATAACCTCCAGCCGGAGTATAATCTAAATCTCTTCGATAAGATTCAATATCTAAAATACCTTCTAAATTATATTTTTTCCCTTTTAGTTCAGGGAGAGTATATAAAAATTCGTAATCAAACACATCATAACTAACAATTCTCCCCCCCACTTCAGGAAGCACAATTAGACTAATATATTGATTCTCTAACAGATAAGCATCATAACTCTCATAATTGATCTCTTTTACAGCTAACATTCTCTCAGCCCTCCTCATTTTCTTCAGTTAATCGTTTTAAAATCAATTGATATCCATCAGCTCCATGATTAAGATAGCGCTTAACCCTACTAATAGTAGCACTACTAGCTCCTGTTTTTTCAGCAATTTCTTCATAAGTAGAGCCCTCATTTAAAAGCCTTGCTACTTCTAAACGTTGCTCTAGAGCTTTAATTTCCTTAATTGTACATATATCTTCAAAAAATTTATAACATTCGTCCTTATTCTCTAATTTTAAGACCGCTTCAAACAATTGATCTGTAAATTCACTCTTGAAATCGGCACCCAATTTTTTCACCTCCATAATATTTATAGAATACTTTTAGCTAAATTATTTACCTAATCCATAGTGTTCATCCAACCAAATTTATCACTATTATCACAGCATTTAAATTCCTCTTTATATATAAACTTAAAATCAAACAACATAACAATTTTTACTAATCTTACTTAAACTTAGACTTAAACTTAGACTTAAACTTAGACTTAAACTTAGACTTAA
>JBNJDB010000134.1:0-5667 GCA_051744465.1 Bacillota bacterium
AATTTAATAAAATAAACCTATTTCCATTTAATTATAACAAACTAATCTAAAAATTATCTAAAAAATAACCTGTTTTAACCCCTAATAATAAGATTTTTTGAATTTTTTTGACAAAAAATAAGAAATTCCAGGGCCAAGCCCCCTGAAATCTCTTTTTCTAGCTATTACATCTCTTAATTATCAATTTTTATCCTTCCTTCTCCAAAATCCATTTCCGGTTCAATCCCAAATTCATTGTTCATCTTCTTTGCTAACTTTTGATATTGCCGACGTGCAGATATTTCATCACCTATTTTTAAATATATTTCTATCAATCTTTTATAGGCTCGTTCCAGAAGAAATGTTTCTCTAATTAGTTGTTGCAATAAAGCAATTGCTTTTTCATTTTCCCCTTGCACCTCATAATAATCTGCTGCCTTAAGAAGAATATTTTGAAAATTTTCCTTTAATTGAACACGAAAACCATGAGCCCATTTATAACCTTCACCAACTAAAAATTCTCCCTGATATAGATTAATTATCTTATCTATTTCTTCTATATTTCTTGTTATACTTTCTTTAAGTTGCTCCACAATTGTTTCAAACTCAATCACATCCCACTTAATTTGGTCTAAATCCAAAGCATAAAAACCACGTTTGCTAACAATAATCTCATCAAAACCAATTTCTTTAAATATTTTTCGCAATCTATAAACAGTAGTATATAAGATATCTGCTGCCTTATCATGATTTTTCTCAGGCCATAAGGCATTAACAATCTTATCACGGGCTACAAAATCACCTTGATAATATAATAAATAGAGAAAAAGTTCTTTAGTTTTAACAGTTGACCACTCTATATTGATTTTTTCTCCTTGTAGCATAACATCAAATTTTCCCAAAGAAATAATTTCTAATTCATTTGATTGCTGGGAAATAATATTTTGGCCTTCTAATAACCGGGCAATAGTTTTTTGAAATCTATCCTCAGTAATTGGCTTTAATAAATAATCAAGTGCATTTAATTCAAATGCCTCAACCGCATAATTATCATAAGCAGTCACAAAAACAATATCTATTCCTCCGTTAATTTCTAAAATTCTTTGTGCCAACTGCAAGCCATTATAACCAGGCATCTCAATATCTAAAAATATCACTTCAGGTTTTATTTTTTCTTCTCTAATATCAGCCAAGCAATTACTAGCTTGAGTATAGCTATTTATTAAATTCAATTCTGCCACATCAACTACAAATTCTTTTAACCGCTCTACCGCATGAAATTCATCATCAACTACTATTGTATCTAACATATTTACCAAACTCCCTAATTATTAGTTTAAAGTTGATAATTGATAGTTAGCATCAAAACAGAACTAATTATAAAATAAATAACTCTGCTGTTGTTTTTTCGCCTTATACATTGCATCATCTCCTTGTTTAATCAAACTTTCTAAATCACTAGCATCGTCAGGATAAATGCTAACTCCAATACTGACACTTATAAAAAGTTGACTTCCTTCTATAACTAATGGTTCTTTAAAACACTCTGTAACCTTATCCATTTCTAATACTATTTCATTTTTAGAACTAATATCAGTGATTGCAATAGTAAATTCATCGCCCCCCAATCGAGATATGATATAATTTTGGGGAAGATTCTCTTGCAAACGAGAAGCTGTCTTTTGCAAGACTATATCTCCTATATTATGACCATAATTATCATTAATTTCTTTAAAATTATCAATATCTAAAAATAAAATTGCTAATTTCTGATCTCTTTTTTTAGCCACCTTTAACAACTCATCAACTTTTTCCGCAAAAAATTCACGTTTAGCTAAACCGGTTAATTGATCATGATAAGCCATATAACTAAATTTATTTAACAAATAAATTACTATCCCAATAAAAGTTACAAAAACCCCTACCATAATTAAAACATTCGTTAAAAATAAATTCCTCTGAGCTTTAATCTCATCAATCATAACTTGATTATTATATTTTATCTTAACTACAAAAGAATTCCACCACCCATCATTTGACTCCTCTTGCATTAAAGCAGGTATGTATCTGCTACTACGATTTTGGTCTGAAGAATTATCAGTCTGAGCTTGTTTAGAAGTGAATGCCTCTTTAACAAACTCTTGTTCTTCATCAGAAATATCAGAATTAATATATGGTTTTTTTGTATTTCGAAGTTCAGCTGCTCTTCCAGAACCAGGATTAAATTTATAAAATAATATTTGTTCTATTGTTTTATATTGCTCAGTAATATCAGCAGCATCAGCATATATATCTAAATTTTGCAGAACTGGATACTTCTTTTTAATATCAATACCTAATTCCAATAGATATTGATTATCATGCGTTGGTATATAACTATATTTTTTTATTCTTCCCGTTTGAGTTGATAAATTTAAACGATCAACTGCAAAAGAATCTCCTTGCAATCGCTTTGTTAATAATTTAGAAAAACCAGGATACTGAGAAAAATCAAGACCTTTATCGGCGGGAAAAGTGGTTCTAACAACTTGCAAACTACTGTCTATAATATAAATATCATAATCACCAAAATCTTCTTTCATTTCTTTCAAATCCCAACTTTCTATATTAGAATTACGACGATATTTATCTTTTAATAATAAAGAATATTCCTTCATTTCTTTGTTTAACTGATCTTCAGCAATTTTATAGGCATCATTTATATGGCTAATTTCTTGCAAAATACTATTTTCTACTAATTCATTTTGCTTATTATATTTATCTTTAATTGCTTGCTTAATACTTTGATAATTTGTGAAAGAAATAAATACTATAATCAAAAAAAGTATTATTATAATCAAATATTTTATCTTTTTAAAAATTTTAATCATCATTTTAACTCCTTTCATCATCTAAATCATTGCTTAGGAATTCTAAATTTCACTGTAGCTCCTCCGCCTTTACTACTAGTAATTATTAATTCTTGATTATAAAGTTTCTTTAATCTTTTATTAATATTTTGCAAGCCAACACCCTCTGGGGAGGCATTATTTTCTCTAAACAAACTAGTGATTTCACTTTCAGAAATGCCTACTCCATTATCACTAACTTCAATGGAAAAATAATCTGTTTTTTCTTTAATTTTAATCTTTACAGTTCCCCCAGACTCTTGCTTCAAAACTCCATGTTCAATTGCATTTTCTACTAAAGTCTGAATCATCAACGGAGGTACGGCAAAATTCAAATTTTCTTCAAAATCATAATCTACTTTGATTCTATCTCTAAATCGAGCTTGCTGAATAGTTACATAAAACTTTAACAGCTCTAATTCTTGATTTATATTAACTGTTTGACTTAAATTTTCAAAATTAAAACTATAACGCAAATATTGTGCCAAATCCATAATCAAGCTACTAGCTTGGGCAGGATTACTATCACATAAGAAAGCAATTGTATCTAAAGTATTATACAGAAAATGAGGTTTTATTTGGGCACGCAAAAAATCTTGTTCTCGTTTAAAACTCTCTTCTACTCTTTCTTTGAGAGTAATTAATGTCTTAATTCTTGCTTTTAATTCACTTAATACAAATGGTTTTCTAATAAATTCATTAATTCCTAGTTCAAAACCATCAATCAAATTTTCTGGTTTACTCCTAGCCGCCATCACCAAAATTGGCAATTCAAACACAGTAAATCTTTTCCTGATTTCTTGGCAGAATTCAAGATCAGATTTATTAAGGGTAAACAAATTTAAAATTACTAATGCTGTATTATGATTCAATCTTTTATTCGCTTTTTTTCTATCAGTTAACACCTCTAGAGAATAACTCTCCAACTCCACTAGTTCCTTTAAAAAATCAAAGTCAGTAGCTTGATTGCCAATTATCACAATTGATTTTTCTGAATCCTCTAGATTAACTCTATTTTTTTCTATTTCTGTTACAACATCAGTTGATTGATCATTAACTGCTTTAGAAATTGGAAATTCATTTTGCTTAGTACCTGGTAAAGCTATTGTTACTAACAATACCTTATTAGCAATCTTTTTTATATCTAATTGACCACCTAGCAATCTGATTAGTCTTCTAGTCAAATTCTGTTTAATATCAATATCATCTGCACTATTTTCTTCCCAGTGATTTAACTGGAAATAGCTATTTTGATATCTAAATAAAATATCACCTGCGCTAACTTTCACTCTAAGTTCAATCTTATTATTAACTTCCTGGGCTGAAAAAGAGATCTCCCCTTTTTCAATTGTGGTGGATAAATCATCTAATATATTATATAGCACTTGTACCACTCTACTCTTATCTCCTTTAATTAAATAGCTATTTATTTCAATATTATTATTAAATTTAATATCTTTATCATCTATAAAAGGTTGGAAAAAATTTATTACATATTCTATAATTTCATTAACTCTTAATTCTTCTTCTTTAACCTCAGTTCTCTCTTGTTTAATATTATGATAATCAATAAAATCATTCAAAATATAGTCTAAACCCTCGCCAGCTCTAATAATTGCTGCTAAATCTTTTCTTGAACTAGCTGATAAAGAAGAAACACTACTATGAATAATAGACTTTGCAGCAGAAATAATACTCTTTACAGACAACTTAAAATTTTGTGTCCTATTAACCACAAATTCATCCTTTAATTTATCTAATTTTCTTAGCCTATTATTTTTTTCTTTTAAGTGTTGTGATTCATTCTCTATAGCAAAAACAGTCCGCATAAATCTACGCCACAAAATTATAGATTGCAAAATAACAAAAATAACTAAACCCCACTGCCCATAATAACCAGTATCAATTAGCTCCAATGAATAGAAAAAATCATTAACTCCTAATAAAATCAAACCAACAATTTGGCTAGCAATTAATATCTTTTTAGAAAATTCTTTAGGATATAAACTAGCAATTAATAAAACCAAAATAGGTACTGCTAAATAATAACTAAAAAACATACCATAAATAATATTATAAGAAAGATTAAAATAATTTACTAAATATGCCTCTCCAACTACTACCAGTCTAAGATTAATAATCAAACAAAATAAACTAAAATAAAGAGAAGCTCTAACACTAGGACGCAGTACAAACAATATCAGATGATAAACAGCAATAATCAATAACATACCAAATACTAACATTTCTAATGCTATTCCACTCTCTCTATCTTTTCTTATCTGCTCAGGTGTCCCCAACAGTAAATTACCAATCAAACCACTTTTATAATAATGATAATTAGAGGCTTGAATAATAATCTCTAATTCAGATTTTTCTGTCCTAAAATCAACTGTTTGTGGACCCCAAGCGGGATTCGTCTCTATCTTACTCCGTCCCACTTGCCCTCGGGTAGCGATTAACTGGTCATTGACCCATACTTTTAATGCGGTTCCTGATAATCGAGGCAACTTAATAGCAAATAATTGACTAGCAGTTGCTGGAAGTTTGATCTTAGCTCGATAAGTAAAATATCCGTTAGAATCAACATCTTTATCAGTAAGCTGATAATTACTAATCTGTCCAGGAACACTAGCCAAAATATCGGGCTGGGGTACTGAAGGGTCAGAAAAATTTTGTGGTTTTAATAATCTTTTCCAGTAAAATTCCCAGTCTCCATTTAAATTAACAAAGCCATTTTCTTCCCACTCCCAAGTTGATAAATCCATTACTCCCTGTTCAATAACTGGATTGGAATTAT
>JBNJDB010000135.1:0-5647 GCA_051744465.1 Bacillota bacterium
TGTTTAACTGTTTAACTGTCTAACTGTTTAACTATTTTTTCAATTTCATTAATAATATTTTGAATTCGATCATGTTGGGTCTTATAACTAACTCTATTAACAATTAATCTAGCAGAAGATTTAGCAATTTCAGCTATCTCAACTAAATTATTTTCGCGCAAAGTTGTACCAGTAGAACTAATATCTACTATCATATCTGATAGATCAAGTAAAGGAGCCATTTCAATTGAACCATTTAATTTTACAATTTCTATTTGAATTCCTTGCTGATCAAAAAAATCTTGAGCTACATTAACATATTTAGTAGCTACTCGTCCCGTAGATGGAAATTGATCTAAACTCGTAATTCCTTTTTCTTCTGGAATGGCCACAACTAATCGACAAGCACCTAATCCCAAATCTAAAACTTCATAAACACTAGCTCCAGCTTCTAGCAATACATCTTTTCCTACAACCCCCAAATCTGCTACACCATGTTCAACATAAGTATGTACATCAACAGCTTTAGAGAGCAAAAATTCAACTTCTAATTCTTCATCTGGTAGAATTAATTGACGGGAATCATCATCTAATTCGCGATTAACTAACCCTGCTTCTGCTAAAATTTCAACTACTGGATCAAATAACCGACCTTTTGGTAAGGCGATAGTTAGTTTATCCATTATTTTCACCCTCTTCTATTTCAATTTCTCGCACTTCATCAGCTTCTAAAACTAAAACTTTATCCATGTTTTTTTCCTGAGCGTAAGTAACTGTTTCCTCTAATTCTTGCGAAGCTAAATCCAACTCTACTTTAGTACCAGTTTTTCTTAATTTCTCAGCAAGAGCAAAGCCTCTCTCTTTTTGCTTCGGATCAATTCTTAATAATACATTATCCTCTTCTAACTCAAACTCATAACCTTGTTTCTCTAAAGATAAAATCATCCGATCTATACCTACCGCAAATCCAGTTGCTGTAGCGGGATAGCCCAATTTTTTAACTAAATTATCATAGCGTCCTCCACCACAAATAGTATATCCTAAATCTTTAGTATAACCCTCAAAAACAACTCCAGTATAGTAATCAAAACTACGCACTATACTTAAATCAATGCATACATAATCAGCTACACCCATCAACTCTAAATTTTGATATACTTCTTCTAGATTAACTAAAGCTTCTAAAGATTCTTCATTATTAACTAATTCTTTTGCCTTAACAATTTCTTCAGCTCCACCTCTTAAATCCATAGCTGCCACAATTGCCTCCTGCTGCTTAGAACTTAATTCTGTATTAGCAATTAACTCTTTTAATTTAACAAAATTTCGTTCCGATAAAGCATGTCTAATTTCAACTTGTAACTCTTCTGCTAATTTTGCTTCTTTCATAATCCCAGTAAAATAACCTACATCTCCAATATCTATTTTAAATTTATCTAATCCGGTATTCTTAATTGATTTGATTGCAATTGCAATCACTTCTGCATCCCCTACTGGATTATCTACACCAAATAATTCAACTCCCGCTTGATAAAACTCACGATGACGACCAGCTCGGGGATTTTCATAGCGATAAACATTACCTTGATAGGATAATCTTAGTGGTAAACTCTCTTCGCGCAATTCAGTCGCTACTAACCTAGCTATTGAGGCTGTCATTTCTGGTCTTAAAGCCAATATTTCTCCCTTTCTATTAAAGAATTTATACATTTTGGCTTGTAATCCTTCTGTTCCTACTGCTAAAACATC
This sequence comes from Bacillota bacterium, assembly GCA_051744465.1. Taxonomy (GTDB): domain Bacteria; phylum Bacillota; class Halanaerobiia; order Halobacteroidales; family Halobacteroidaceae; genus Halanaerobacter. The sequence continues at coordinate 1,729 of JBNJDB010000135.1, forward strand.
ATAGAATTCAAAAGTTGGCGTAATAATTTCTTGATACCCCCAACTATTAAAAACCTCTGCTACTTTTTCTTCTACATAATTCTTTTTTTGTGTCAAATCAGGCAAATAATCTCTTGTTCCTTCCGGCCGTTGCAATTTATTCAATTTCAAAAAACCCACTCCCTTATTCTTTATTACTTTATCACATTAAAGAATGATTTATTAAAATATAACATATCACGCTACTAATGTCAATTAAAATAAAATTAGATAACAAAAAAGCGATCTCAGAATAAATTCCAAGATCACCTAGCAAAAACATGTCCTCCAATTTCAGTTGTTGTTTCTCGTGTTGTCAACCACCATAACGTTTTAGCAATTACTGGATTATAAAAATATAATGCAGCTTTTGAAGGATCAGATCCAGATAATGCTTCTCGGGCAGCTTGATAGGCTTCTTGGTCAGGTTCAAGATCAATTTGACCATCTTTAACTGCACTAAATTGCCCTTTTTGATAAATCACACTATAAATTGTATCCGGAAACTCAGAACTCTTAACCCGATTTAAAATTACTGCTCCTACAGCAACTTTGCCATTAAAGGGCTCCCCTCTTGCTTCACCATGAATAGCTTTAGCTAGCCAATAAACTTTATCATCCCCACTAAAATCATCATTCGTCTCATTTTTAACTTCAGGATTGCTACTATTAGACTCATTCTCAGAACCACCAAAAGCATTTTCTAATACTAAAACTAACAATCCACTTATAACTAAACCTTTAGCTGCTTTTTCTTTATCAATACTTTGCGCAGAAACCTGCCCAAAGTCATTTTCAACTAATAAACTTACAGATGGGGCAAGCAATACTATAACTAATATTGTAATAATGATATAGATTAATTTATAGTTCATTTCCTAACCCCCCTCTGTTACTTAGTAGTTAATAATAAAGTAGAAACTATCCAACCACCTGTTAACCAGAAAAATCTTCTTTCTAATTCTTCTACTTTAGTTTCAGTATTTTTATTTTCTAATTCAGAAGACATTTCTCCAACTTTTTCTTCTAAATTGCTATTTTTTTCTGCTAATTTATCAAGTTTCTTTTTTAATTTATTTGTTCTAATTGCTTCTTCAGTTATACTATTTAAAATTTGATCAACTTGTTTACGCAAATCATTAATCTTAGCATTTGTATTAACAATATCTTCTTGGTTTACTTCTTGATCATCATCCAAATCATTTAGTTTCTGCTCTAATTTTTCATTTTGATTTACAACTTCCACTAATTCCGATCTAAACTCTGTTGCTAAATTTTTCAAACTAAGCAAATCATCACTTTCAGGATCAACTTGCCCTTGATTAACATTCGCTAACATCTTAGCTATTACCTCTGCTAGCTCATAACGACTAACTTTATTTTCTCCTTCAAACTTATTTCCATCATACAAAGACATATAACCTTGATCAACTAATTTAGCTACACTTTCATAAGCCCAATGATCGTTCGGGACATCTTCAATATTATCACTCGCCATTACCATTGAAATATTAGTTAAAAGTAATAACAGTACTAACAATAAGCTAACTATTTTTTTACTCACCACTTACTCCTCCTCTAATATTATACTTTCTATCTCAGATTTTAAATTTATTTGATACTGCTCACTATTATAAATATCCAAATTTTCAAACCTAAAATTAGGACTTCCTGTAGATAAAACCTTAAAATGAATCTTAGCTACTGTATCACGTTTTAACTCTTCAGGACTATCTAAACTTGCCGATAATTCTTTAATATATCCTAACTCATCTAATTGAGGATGATTAAAGCTTAATAACTTATCATTATCTACAAATAAGCTACCCCGTGATACATAGACTGGTTCTAATGCATATTTGTTATATCTTAAGTCAAAATTAATTTGATAAAAATCTGTTATATTTTCCAGTTTAACATTAGCTGTCAGATAATCTCCAACCATAACCGATTGCTCATCAAAATCAATTTTAATCTTAGGAGTTAACTCCGGAAAAGAAATGCTATCTTTAACACTTTTTTGTCCCGCATTATCAGTATCAATTTCTACTGAATAAGACAAATCTCCATTAATTATACCAATCGGTTCCACTAACCATGGAACTTTAACTGTTTCTCCAGCTTTTAATTTACCTAAAAACTTTTCTTCTTTTTCTCCTTTAGCAATTTCTAAGCCTGGAGGTAAAGCAATCATACTATTAACTCCATAAGCAGTAGAATTACCTACATTAGTTATTGCTCCATAAATTTTAAATTCTTCTTGCGCTAACTGATTATTATCCGCTTTTATTCTTCCAGGAGCCTCAATATCAACTCCTAAATCAGGTGGGCCAACAACCCTTAATCCACGAGTAACTTGGTTATCATCTGTATTTTCAGCAGTTACTTTAACTTTGTAATCTAATTCCTTAGGCTGTTGATTATTAGGACTAACTTCCCACATTACTTGTGCTGTAGAGCCAGGTTTCATATCCTGTAGTTCCTTTACTAGCTTGTCTGAACTCAATTCTAATTGACTAGGTAGCTCAAGCTCAACCTTAACGTCTTCAGCTGTTATCTCTGCAGTATTTTGTACATAAGCAACTATTTGTGCTTTCTTATCAGCTTGATCCATTACTAACTCAGCTGGGGAAGTAATACCTAAAGATAACAGACCAGGTACAATAGTTATGCCCCCTAAACCATAATTACTCACGTAATCTTTAGTCTCACCAGGCGCTAATTCCTCCGGATCCCACAATAAAGCCATTGCACTATCTAGCTCAAATTCTCCTTTTCGCAAGAATTTTTCCCCTGGATTAAAATCAAAATCCCAAATCCCATCAGCAAAACTACCCCAATCAGAAAAATAAACTTTATCAGGAGTAGTCAACCCAGGTCCTTTGATAGTTCCCTGAGCAGTTACTTTAGGATCATCTAAACTATCAAACGCCTGCCAAAAATGAGGTGTTTCTGAAGCAGTATATGACTTATCAGAAGTAATGGCTTTATTTCTAATTCTAAACGGTGCCCCATCATTTTCCCCTAGCATAGTATCAATCATAACTCTAGTTCCCACTTCTTTTGTTTCTTCCCCTTGATTAGTAATACGATAACGAATCTCAGCTGTATCAGGCAAACCAGTAGTAGTACTTTTTACAAAACTTAAAATTTGAGTTACAAATATTTGCCCATATTTATACTTAGTAACAATTCTATTATCCTCAATTGTAGGTTCTTGTACTAATTCTCCATATTTAGAACCTTCACCAGCTCTCTTTTCTGTCGGACCACCAAAAACATAATTAGTATCATCAATTTTAATAGTAGTATAAGACGTCCAGGGATTAGGCCGACCATAAATTAAAGGTTTGCCATCATCACCATCTCTCATTGGAGCTCCTCCAGTAATATCTATAGCAAATCGACCTCTATTAGATTCATTTTGATTAACAAAAATAGAGATATAATCATTTTCTATTTTTAAATTACCTTGTTCATCAACTATAGCCAACGCTACAGACGAAAAAACAACTAATAATAGGCTAAGAAAAACTATTAATTTAATCCCTTTTGACATTCGCTTCACCTCACTCATCAGTAAAAGTCAAGCCTAGTAAATCAACTTTAACTTGCTTATTACTTTTACTTTGTTTAAACTTGACAATCAATTCAATCTGATAACTCTTATCAGCTGGTTTAAATTCCCAACCACCTTCTATCGTCCTTTTCGCTATTCTATTTAATCTTTCATCATCAGCTGACTCTAAAACAGTTACTTCCTCTATATCTCCCATTTTACTAACATCAACTGCCAATTTCACATTACCCTCTATTCCCAAATTAGAAGCATCTTTAGGATAGGCTGGAGTAGGATGAGAAGTTAAGGATTGCTTCGGTTTTGAGAAAGCTGGTTTGTTTT
>JBNJDB010000136.1:0-5615 GCA_051744465.1 Bacillota bacterium
TACTGCCGGAGTATTTGGTAATGCTACTGGTGGTAAAAAGGGAGCTGTATTTGGTGCTTTTGCTAATGGATTATTGATTACTTTATTACCGGCTTTATTGCTGCCGGTGTTAGGGGAATTGGGTTTTGCTAATACTACTTTTGGAGATGCAGATTTTGGGGTTGTAGGTATTATTATTGGAACAATAGCTAAATTATTTGGGTAATTAGTAATTTTATAAAAGCAAGAAGAGGATAGTGATATTCTCTTCTTGTTATTAAATTAAAAGGGGGCAATAAAATGAAATTTTTTATTGATACAGCAAATTTAGAGAAAATTAAAGAAGCAGCTAGTTTGGGTGTTGTTGATGGTGTGACGACTAATCCTAGTTTGGTAGCTAAGGAAGGCAATGTTGATTTTCATACACGAATTAAAGAGATCTGTAAAATGATTGAGGGACCTGTTAGTGCAGAAGTTATTAGTTTAGAAGCTGAAGGAATGATTGATGAAGCACGAGAGTTGGCTGAATTGGCTGATAATGTAGTTGTTAAGATTCCTATGACAGTTGAAGGTCTAAAAGCTGTTAAGGTATTAAATAATGAAGGAATAAAGACTAATGTAACCTTAGTCTTTTCAGCTAATCAGGCCCTTTTAGCAGCTAAATCTGGAGCAACTTTTGTAAGTCCATTTGTAGGGAGATTAGATGATAGAGCTCATGAAGGAATGAAATTAGTAAAAGATATTAATGAAATCTTTGTTAACTATGGAATGGAAACAGAAATTATTACAGCTAGTATCAGAAGTCCGCGTCATGTAAAAGAGGCAGCTTTAGTTGGAGCAGATATTGCAACTATTCCCTTTGGAGTTATTGAGAAGATGTCTCAACATCCATTGACTGATATAGGAATTGAGAAATTTTTAAATGATTGGGAGCAAAAGTGATTGTAGTATAGGTAGAGCTAATTACAATGGAAGTATTTAAAAGGAGGAAATCCGAGTGTTGGGGAGAATAGCTAATATAATTAGAGGTTTGTCAGCAGATGCAATAGAAAAGGCCGGTTCAGGTCATCCTGGTTTGCCTTTGGGATGTGCAGAGATAGGGGCAGTTTTATTTAGTGAGGTTATGAATCATAATCCTCAGAATCCTGATTGGCCAAATAGAGATCGCTTTGTTTTATCTGCAGGTCATGGCTCAATGTTACTCTATTCCTTATTACATTTAACAGGATATGATTTAACTATAGATGATTTAAAAGAATATAAGCAGTTACATTCTAAAACTCCTGGTCATCCTGAATACAAAGAAACGCCTGGCATAGAAACTACTACAGGACCGTTAGGACAAGGATTTGCTAATGCTGTAGGAATGGCAATAGCAGAAAGAATGCAAGCAGATAGATATAATACAGAAGAATTTGAAATTATAGACCATTACACTTATACTTTGCTAGGCGATGGCTGTATGATGGAGGGGATTACTTCAGAAGCAGCTTCCTTAGCTGGTCATTTAGGTTTAGATAAGCTAATTGCTATTTATGATGATAATGATATATCTATTGAGGGTAGTACAGATATAACTTTTACGGAATCCGTTGCAGATAGATATAAAGCTTATGATTGGCATGTAATAAATAATGTTGATGGTCATGATACAAATGAAATTAAAGAAGCTGTATTAGAGGCAAAAGAAGTAGAAGATAAACCGACTTTGATAGTTGCGAAGACTGATATTGGCTATGGTGCTCCTACTAAACAAGATACTAGTGCAGCTCATGGTTCTCCTTTAGGAAGAGAAGAAATTAGAGGGATGAAAGAAAATTTAGGGCTGCCAGTTGAGCAAAATTTTTATGTATCTGATGAAGCTAGGGAACATTTTGCTAACAGAAAAAAAGAGTTAGCAAAGTTAAATAAAGAGTGGACAAAAAAGTTTAAGCAATGGGCCAAGGCTAATCCTGATTTGAAAGATAAATGGGAGCAGACGCAAAATTTAGAGTTGCCTGATAATTTCGCAGAAGTAATTAAACAACTAGAGATAGAAGAACCGGCGGCTACTAGAGATGCTTCTGGTTCAGTTTTAGAAAAAATTGCTGATGAAGTTCCTTATTTAGTGGGCGGTTCAGCAGATTTAGGTCCTTCTAATCGGACATATCTAGAAGATTATAGTGATATTCAACAGAATAGTTTTGCCGGACGTAACTTTAGGTTTGGAATTAGGGAGCATGCTATGGGAGCTGTTGCTAATGGACTAGCTTTATCTGGTTTAAAACCTTTTACAGCTACATTTTTAGTGTTTTCAGATTATATGCGCGGTTCTATTAGAATGTCAGCTTTAATGAGGCTTCCTACTGTTTATGTCTTCACTCATGATTCTATTTATGTTGGAGGAGATGGGCCAACGCATCAACCAGTTGAACATTTAGCTAATTTAAGAGCGGTGCCTAATCTAGAAGTAATTCGTCCTGCTGATGCAGAAGAAACTAAGGCAGCATGGATTAGTGCCCTGGAAAAAACAGATGGTCCAACAGCTATTATATTATCTAGACAAGGGCTTCCACAGATTAAAAAAGTAAATGGGATGAGTGATTTTAATAAAGGTGGGTATGTAGTAAGCAAAGAACAAGGTAATAACTTAGATGTATCATTGTTAGCTACAGGTAGTGAAGTTTCTCTAGCAGGTGAGGTAGCTAAAAGATTACGTGAGAAAAACTTAAAGGTAAGAGTTGTATCAATTCCAAATAGAGAAGAGTTTTTGGCCCAAGAGCAAGATTATATAGAAAAAACTTTAGGAAATAAAAAATCTTTAAGGGTTGTCATAGAAGCGGGAGTAAGTCAAGGCTGGTATCCAATTTTAGAAAGACAAGATTATGTTGTGAGTGTAGAGGAGTTTGGCTTGAGTGCTTCTGGAGAGAAGGTTGCTGAAGAATTTGGATTTAATATTGACCAGATTATTAGTGATATAAGTACTAACCTAGATTAAATTAGTTGACTGCAATTTTGCAGTCAACTTCAACCTTTTTTTCTCCTTTAAATAAATTCTTTAATGAGGAGGTAACAAGTTGAGTTTAAAACCACGGGTTTGTCAATTGTTGAAATTTTTGATTAGTCGAGAAGAGCCAATTTCTATTAAAAATTTAGCTGATAAATTCAATGTTAGTTCTAGAACAATTCGCTATGATTTAGATGATATTAAATCTAGTATTGATTTATATAATGCTAAATTAATCAAAAAAACCCATGTTGGGGTTTATTTAGAGGGAGAAAAAGAGGAATTAAATAAAATTGAAAAAGAATTAATTGATATTTATAGTTTTGAACGAGTTTTATCTCCTGAAGAGCGGCAGCATTTGATTCTGTTTAGGTTATTTCAAGCTAATGAACCAATTATTATTAAAGAATTAGAAGTAATGTTACACATTAGTAAGTCAACAATAATTAAAGATTTAGATAAAGTTGAAGAATGGTTATCTGACCATGATTTAACGCTTGTGAGGAAGACGAATTATGGTTTAGAAATAAAAGGTGAAGAGATAGATATTAGACATGCTATGATGAATGTGTTAGAAGAGACAGCAAATGAAAAAGAATTAGTTGGATTTTTAAGACAGATTCAAAAGCAAGCATTAGAAGATAGAAATTTAGAAGCAGGATTCTTTAAAGAATTTGATAAATTAGTATCTGATATTGATTTGACTCAGCTAGAAAGTGTAATTTCTTTTGCCGAAAAGCAATTAGGTTTTCAATTTGCTGATGAAGCTTATGCTAGTTTGTTAGTTCATTTAGCTTTAGCAATTAGTAGATTATTAGATGGTAAAGATATTAAGTTGCCTAAAGAACGATTAAAGATTATTAAAAAAAGTGATGAATATAATATAGCTACTAAAATAGGAAAGATAATAGAGCAAATTTTTGAAATAAGTATTCCTGATTCGGAGATTGGATATGTTACCCTACATTTGATGGGAGCTAAATTATGGCAAAAGATAGGTGATGATGACTATAAAAAGCTTGCTGATGAAGATTTAGACCAAGATTTAATTATTTTAACTAAAGAAATGGTTAAAGTAGTGGAAGATTATTTAGGAGTTGATTTAATTGATGATACGCAATTGATAATTGGCCTGGCTTTGCATTTGAAACCAACTATTAATCGCGTAAAATATGACTTGCCCCTAAAAAATTCTTTATTAGTAGATGTTAAAAGTAAATATACGGAAATATTTGAGGCAACTAAAAGTGCCGCTAAAATATTGGAAAGTAAGCTACAAAAAGAAATTAGCTCAGATGAGATTGGATATATCACCCTTCACTTTGGAGCTGCTTTAGAGAGAAATGAATCGTTACAATCTAGCAGGAAATTAAGGACGGTTTTGGTCTGTTCAAGTGGAGTGGGAACAACTAATTTATTAGCTTCTAAACTCAGAAAAGAGTTTTCTGAGATTAAAATTTGTAATGTTTTTTCTGTTATTCAATTAGAGAATAATGAAGTTGATTTAGATGATATTGACTTGCTTCTGACAACTATTCCAATAGATATTGACTATTCTTCTGTATTACAGGTGAATCCTTTATTAAGTACAGAAGATAAACAAAAGATCAAAAAAATAATCTCTGAGAAACAAAAGAAATTCAAGAATACTAAATCTAAATATGATTTAGAAAAAAAACAGGATTATTCTTTTGCTATGCAAGAGGTAATTAATGTTATAGAACAAGAAGCAATTATTGGAGATGAAAATAAGTTAAAAGAAGGATTAAAAGAATTTTTTGATTACAAAGGTGTTGAGGTGTTTGATGAGATACAAAGTGAGCAAGAAGTAAAAGAGGAAAAGCAAGGTTTATTAAACTTATTAACAGTAGATACTATAGAAATAGTAGATAAGGCAATGGATTGGAAAGAAGGAATTCGATTACTAGGGAGTACTTTAGTAGATAAAGGATATATAAAAGAAAGTTATATTAAGCAGACAATTAAAGTTATTAAAGATAAAGGAGCATATGTAGTGATTTCTCCCCATATTAGTTTAGTTCATGCTAGGCCTGAAGATGGAGTTATAAATAAGAATATTGGACTGGCAATTATAAAAGAGGGGGTTAATTTTGGGCACGACTATGATCCTGTTCATTTGCTATTTATATTAGCTCCTGAAGATGAAGTTTCGCATCTGCCTGCTTTATCAGAACTTTTAAAATTGATTGATAGTAGTAATTTTGTCGATGAAATGTTAGCAACAGATACTAAGAGAGAGGTTATAGATAAAATAAAAGGGATACTATAATAATAGTAATAAATTTAGCTGAGAGTATTATATTTATATAAGGAGGTGAATTTCTGACCATTGATTTTGGTCAGAAAAGCTATGGAAAAAAAAGTGATGATTAAAAACAAAACAGGTTTACATGCAAGACCAGCTTCAATGTTAGTAGAAGAGGCAAGTAATTATGACGCAGATATTAATTTAGTTTATGATGGACAAGAAGTAAATGCAAAAAGTATTATGGGGATTATGGGATTAGGAATTGGTCATGATGCAGAGTTAGTTATAGAAGCAATTGGCCCAGATGAAGAAGAAGCAGTACAAGCAATTGTAGATTTGATTGAGAGCGGATTTGGAGAATAAAAGGAGGTCATTACTGAT
>JBNJDB010000137.1:0-5567 GCA_051744465.1 Bacillota bacterium
AATAATAACAACTTTTCGCTAGCAGAAAAAATGAAAGGCTATCGCATAACAGATGATACAATCACATTTATCTTTACTAAAAATATTTACCAACCTAAAAAATTAAAGAATAAAACTATCAACACAGTAAGTATTATCGGCAGTTTTACTGCCTGGAAGAACTCTTGGGAGTTAACTGAAAAATCACCGGGCACTTGGAGCTTAACAACTAGTTTAAATAAGGTAAAAATTCCTGGTAATTGTGGTCAACCTGAATTTAGATTTGTAATTAATGATAACCGAGCATTAGATGCCCCAGCAGAGTTATCACTACGGGAAAAATTCTATGATGACCATGGAAGCGGTTATAAAAACATAATTATTACTCCAACTGATGATTCTGATAATATAAAAGAAATAAATCAAAGAATCGAAAGCTACAAGACAGACTATAGTTCCCGCCAGGAACTCGCTAATTTTAGAGAGATTAACCTAGGTGATATCGGGACACAGACTATCTATAGATCTTATCATCCATTTAAAAAATCACGCCCTAAGCACCCTCTAGAAGATAAAAGAATCACCACTGTCCAACAATTAATAAAAGAAGAGCAAATAAGTTCTGTTATTAATCTATCTGATACAGACACAACTATTCCTACTTCACTAAATTATTATCAGCAACTAGTCGATAATGAGCAAGTTCTATTTACCAACAAAGGCTATAACTATGATGTCTTTTATTATATAGCTAATAGTAATAACTTTGCTCAGTTAGTGTCTAGAATTATCAAATTCATAATTAATAACCGAGCACCTTATTTAATCCATTGCCGTATCGGAACCGATCGCACTGGAGTAATTATAGCTATCCTAGCTGCCTTTATGGGAGCAAGTTGGCAAGAAATCGTTGCTGATTACCAACAGTCTAATCAGCTAGGAATCGGAGAGTATAGATCAGAAAAGCTATTAGCCTACACTTTCCAACAATTATTAGCCGACACTGATATCAGAAATGAATTACAAACAAAACTAGCTAACTATCTTCAAAACAAAGCTGATTTAACAAAGAATCAATTAAGACAATTAAAGCAAAAACTAAAGTAGTAAAATCAGCAAGGATTAACTCTAGTTTTGCTGAAGAAAATCTCCACTTTCATTTATCCTAACTACATAAGCAGCTTGCTCACTAGCTCCAAATGAGTTAGTTAAACCAGCAATAATATAGCCTTGGCCCTGGGGAGTAACTGCTTTTGTAGTTGTAAATATGTCATCCCCTCCACCACCATAGTCGCGTTCCCACTGCAATTGTCCTTGTTGGCTAAACTTAGCTGCATAGCCATTGCTAGTCGGTCTATCCGAATTTCTTGCTCCTACTGCTAAATAACCAGTAGAGGTTACAGCTAAATCAAAAATACTTATCTGCTGCTCACCATACTTTCTTTCCCATTCTGTTTGACCATGTTGGTCTAATTTCTTAAGATAAGCCTGATTAAAATTATTATCAGTTCCTGCTAAGATAAGACCTTGTTCTAAACTCTCCTTGACCGTATATAAATTTTGTTCAAAACTATTTTGCCACAATTTTGTCCCCGACTCAGAAAATTTATATAATTTTTGTTCTGAGATTACTACTATATTGCCTTGCGAAGTATAAAGTAAATTATTAACTTTCATATGTAAATTTTGTGTTGGGTCTAACTTTTCCGTTAATTTCTTAGACCATTCTATTTCCCAATTACTATTTAATTTTATTAATTTTCCTGTTGTAGTCAATGCAACCGCACTTTTTTTATTATAATCTACTGCAACTAAGCTTTCTTCTAAATCCCGAATTATACTATCATTTCCTCTACCATCAACCCGACTGATTACCCCCTGATCAAATGCTAGAAGATAGTTATCATTTTGTCGATCTATATCTATAATCGAACCCCACTTCTTATTATTCTGTTCCCTCTCTAAATCCCCTAGTTGGTCAAGATTCATCAAATATGAATCTGTAGATTGGGCACCACCAAGTAAAAATCCAGTTGGAGACTGCTCAACAGCTAACAGACTAGTCTGTTCTGGCCCATAAACTTTCTGCCATACACTATGGCCAGTCTCTCTAAATACTAGGCCAGCAATAGTCAGGACTATTAAACTAACCACTATTACTCCACCAATCAATATTTTTTTGTTAGGTTGAATTAAACTTAATCTATTTTTTAATCGTTTTATTAAAGTCTGAATTTTAGAAAACTTTAGCTTTTTTTCTCCTTTTAAGTCAACCTGACAATGGTGACATTGTTCCCAAGAACTTTTAACCTCTCGCCCACAGTTCCTACAAGTAATAACTGCAGTAATATCTTCTTTTAGTTGCACACCACAATTAGGACATAATTTCCAATCGGCTTTAATATCATAACCACAATTTTGACAATTCACTCTATCACCCCTAAACTTAAAATCAATCTATCCTAAATTCTACATTCCTGATATCATTAAAAATTCCTGCAAAAATACACTAAATTTGTTATAAAAATAGTAAATCACAGGCTAAAACCTGTGATTTGACAAAAAATAATTATCATTATTGCTCTATACTTTCCCCAGTTATCTGACTAGAAATAATTTCGTTAGACCACTTAACCGCTTCTAAATAGTCATTTTTTACTTCCTCACCATTTAGTTCATGCTTCTCTAAAAAAGTACCAAAATTAGCCCAATCACCTTGTTCATAAGTCATAATCAAATCATATACCTCTTTATATAAGCCATCAATTCCTAATAAACCATCTTTTATCTCTTGAGCTAATGGTAATTCTTCTAATAATTTTTCCAAATTTTGATTCATCAATACATCAATCATTGAAAACAAACCCATCAAGAAAAATTTATTTTTTGTATCTTTACTTCCTAAAGATTCAGCAATCAATTCCCCAAATTTAGCTCGAATCAAAGAAACCCTAATCACTTCTAGATCATCATCATCTGCTAACTCATTAATAATAATTAAATTAAACCACTTTTTAACTTCATCCAAACCAAGTAATACCAGAGCATGGTGAATCGATTCTACTTCTTCACGCAAAGAAAAAGCCGCTGAATTAATCAAATGTAGTAGTTTATAAGACAAAGACATATCACGCTCTATAATTTCAGATATTCTTTTGAAATCAGGTTCTTCTTTATTTAGAGCATTTAAAGCTTGAAAGTAATTTGTAGGATAAGTAGGTAATTCTTCACCACTTAAAATAGTTGGTTTACTAAAAAAATAGCCCTGAAAATAAGAATACCCCATTTCCTTAGCCTCTTTAAACTCATCACGAGTCTCTATTTTTTCTGCCAATAATTCTATCCCGCGTCGCTTAGCAATTTCAACTAATCTTTTTCTTTCTTTAAAATTACTAATCATAAAATCAACCTTAATTATATCTGCTATCTCTATTAGCGGAATATATTGTGGTTCAAAAACAAAATCATCTAAAGCAATTAAATAACCTTCTTTTTTTAAATGCTTACAAGCATTAATCACTTCACTAGTTGCCTCGATATTCTCTAAAATTTCAACTACTAATGTTTGATTACTAAAGACTGTTGCTACTTTATCAGTCAATAAATCTTTAGTAAAATTAACAAAAGCTCTCTTGCCAGATGTCATCTCTTGAATCCCAATCAAACCAAAACTACTAGTTAAAACTTGGGAAGTAGCCTGACTACCATCCATTTCAGGGTTATATGCATTTTCAAAGCTATCACGATATAATAATTCATAAGCAAAAACATTCTCAGAGTTATCAAAAATAGGTTGACGTGCTACAAAAGATTCGATAACTACCACCCCCCCTTCTGTTATAATTGAAAATTGACAATTTAGAATTGATAATTAAAAATATAAAATCAAATTCAACCCCTTAAAATCATAACCAATAAATAAAAAATCAACAACAATATTAATCTATGAGAAAGATTATTACTATGACTATCGTATTTTAGTAGCTGCCTCTTTAGCTAAATCATCACACCGTTCATTCCATTTGTCGCCGGAATGACCTTTTACTTTAACAAATTCAATATTATAGCGTTGGCGCAAATCATCTAACCAAATCCACAAAAACTTATTACTTAATGACCCACTACTCTTTGTCCATGACCTGCTCTTCCAACCATCTAACCAACCTTGTTGAAAAGCATTTACTAAATAAGCACTATCAGAATAAATAACTACATCTACTCTATCCTTCAATTCTTCTAATCCTTTAATTGCTGCTAATAATTCCATCTGTTGATTAGTAGTATTATGTACTGCACCATTAATCTCTCTTTGCTCTTGATTATAAATTAAAACTGCCGCCCAACCACCTGGACCGGGGTTGTTAAAGCAGGCTCCATCTGTATAGATTTTTACTTTTTCAGCCATTTTTTCACTCCTATTAAATTCTAATCTATTTTTTAGCTAATATTCCATATTGTTCTTGATTCAAATCAGTCACCAATTTAACTTCTAAACCTAATTCCTCTAACAAATTATACAATTTAGCTTTACTAATCTTTTCTTCTACAGGTGGGCCAAAATCAGTGGAAATCTTTTTAAAATCAATAATAGCTAATCTACCACCTGGTCTCAATTTAGCTAAATAACTCTCTAAAAATTCTTCTTTCGTTTCTACTTCATGAACTAAATTTGACATCAACATGAAATCAATCGTCTCATCTTCTAATGCATTAGATTGAAGCTGATTATTAATCAATTCAATATTATCTAAGCCATGCTCCTGTTTAGCAGTAGTTACTTCATCTAACATTTCCTGTGAAATATCTACCGCATAAACTTTATTATTAACTAACTGTGCTATAGGAACTGTGAAATAACCAATTCCACAGCCTATATCTGCTACTACATCAGTAGTAGCTAAATTGAATTTTTCCAGTATTTTTTCAGGTGGTAAATTTCTTCTCCGTTCTTTAGTATCTAATTTATCTTTTTGAGCAGGATCAAATCTATGAGCCATACTATCTCTCCTTTAATTTTAAATTATTTAATCTATTATCCACTATATAGTCTGCTCTAGATTACTTTAATTATTCTTACTAATCACAAGATAGATTAAGAGAAATTATAATTATTTATGGATAATAGACAGAAAGGCCTCTACTACTTTCTGAGAAAATTGGCTTCCCATATTATCTATTAATTCTTGCTTTGCTTCTGCTTTAGACAACGGAGCACGATAAGATCTAGTCGAACGCATTGCATCCCAGGCATCTGCTACACCTAATATTTGAGAAACCAAAGGTGTCCTTTGCTCTGCTAAACCTTCAGGATAGCCACTACCATCAGGACGCTCATGATGATGATGAATATAGGTTGCTATTTTTTGTAACTGCTCTGCATCTTTTAGAGCCCTATAACCCCACACAGGGTGTTGCTTTATTTTTTGATACTCTTCATAAGTTAATTTACTTGGCTTATTCAAAATTTCTTTAGGAATTACAGTCTTACCTATATCATGTAACATTCCTGCCCAATAAGTGTCATTAATATCTTCAATTGATAATCCTAGTTCAAAAGCAATTTTAGTACCCAAATGAGCAACATTCTC
>JBNJDB010000138.1:0-5503 GCA_051744465.1 Bacillota bacterium
CAGATTTTCTTGTAACGATGTTTTTCTGCAATGTTATTAATCATTCTTTCCGACATAGTAAACATTTCTGCTAACAATTCTCCACTAGTAAGTACTCCATCTTCTACTATTTTCATCATAATCACCCTCATTTCATTTTTTTAATTTGTTTTTGCAGCTTAGTAATAATTCTTTTTTCTAATCTAGATATATAAGACTGAGAAATACCTAAAATATTTGCTACCTCTTTTTGAGTTAATTCCTGTTTGTCTTTCTGTAACCCAAACCGCAAAATCATAATTTTTCTTTCTCGTTGAGTCAAACTCTCCATTGCCTCTAATAATAATTCTCTGTCAACTTCTTCTTCAATATACTTATAAATTAACTCAATATCTGTACCTAAAACATCAGACAACTTTAATTCATTACCATCCCAATCAACATTCAACGGTTCTTCAAAGGAAAGTTCAGACCGCTTCTTATTATTCTTGCGCAGATACATTAAAATTTCATTTTCAATACAACGCGAAGCATAAGTCGCTAATTTAATCTTTTTACTAACATCAAATGTATTAACTGCTTTAATTAGACCTATTGTTCCAATTGAAACTAAATCTTCAATGTCAATACCGGTATTGTCATATTTCCTAGCAATATAAACTACTAACCGCAAATTACGCTCAATCAATACTCCCTTAACAGTCTTATCCCCATCCTCTAATTTAGCTAATAAATAAGTTTCCTCTTGATTAGACAGAGGAGGAGGTAGCGTTTGGCTACTTCCTACATAAAATATTTTTTTAGCCTGGTATAGCCCTAAGATTTGTAACAATTTAATCACATACAACCTAACTTTCCACCTTAATCTAATTAACGTATTACTCATAATATGATTCCTCCTATTAATATTTTAAAACTTTAATTACCAGACATTTTAAACAATTCTGGATTTAATAATGCCTGATAATCATCATCTCTATTCAGCTTTCCCTTTTTTAAAGCAATTATAGCCCGACTAGTCTTTAAATTCTCTTCTTTAGTTTTAATTAATACTCTATCAGGTCTAAATCCTACTAACATACCACTATCTTCTCCTAAAGAGGAAAAAGGTATTAATCTAAATCGCTTAGCCCAAGGAGTATCAATTATTTGGTCGAATAATAGACTTTGATCAGCTTCAGCACAATCAAATATTTTAACTACTTCAGTAGGCAATAACTCACGCAAAGCATCTAATTCTACTACAATAACTGGAATTTTAGTTAGGGGATCCTGCAGATGATTTCCTGTATCAACTAAACCAACTAATTCCTTCCAACCATCTTCAAACTTAATTTCAAGTGGTAGACAAAAAATATTGGGTAAAATCTTCTGCTGGATAAAAATCCAACCAAATTGACCAATAATAATAATTAAAAAGAAAGCAAATATTATTATCCATAAATTATCAGGAGATATATTTAAAATACCAGCCAAACTATTTAATGGGGAACCACCAGTTAAATTATACAAAGCTAGGATTCCTCCTGCTGTAGCAAAAGTAATTAAATAAAAGTAACCAACTACCTTAAAAAACACCTTTTTTGTTAAAGGAGCAAAAGCTCCTAAAATCATAATTAAAGAGATAATAATATGAATCAAAATTTTATTTAAAAATCTAAATTGAGGGAGAATAACTACAATTGTATAGCAAGTTCCTATTAACGAAACTAATAATAAACGCCAAATTTTATATCTTAAATCTGATAACTTAGCTGCAGCCCACAATAATAGGTAATTCATAATTAGATTAACACCTAATAATAAATCTAAATAAACAACTAACTTCATCGTAGTACTATCTCCCCCTTTCCTTATACTAAATATATTGTTAATTATTCAGATTAGAACTAACAGGTATAATATTTTGGAATACTAAAAACAACCTCTTTTCGACAATATCTTGGATTGGTAAAATTTGCTCTCCTTTTATCTCACCTGCTATGTTTTCTTGTCGAAATAAAAAATCTCAATGCCCTATAGGACATTGAGATAGACGTCAGCTATTCTTATTTCTTCTTAAAAATGCAGGTATATCTAAATCATCATCACCAAAGGATTGGATATCAAAATCATCCTCTGGCTTACTTTGATTTTTCTTTTTAGTCTGCTGTTGTTTTGTTTGTTGAACCTCTTCTTCTCCTCCACTCGCCTGAACTTCTTCCCTTTTTTCTTGGCGGTCAAATCCAGTAGCTATAACAGTTACTTTAACTTCATCATCTAAATCATCATCTACCACAGATCCTAAAATGATATTTGCCTCTGGATCTGCAACTTCAGAAATAACTTTTGCTGCTTCATTAGTTTCATGCAATCCTAAACCAGATCCACCAGTGACGTTCAATAATACTCCCTTAGCACCTTCTATAGACGCCTCTAGCAACGGAGAAGCAATTGCAGTCCTAGCTGCCTCAACAGCTCTATTATCTCCTGTAGCAGTCCCTATGCCCATTAAAGCTGAGCCAGCATCAGTCATAATAGTTTTTACATCAGCAAAGTCAAGATTAATCAAGCCAGGTATAGTAATTAAATCAGATATCCCTTGCACACCCTGTCGCAAAACATCATCAGCTGTTTTAAAAGCATCTACTAAAGTAGTCTGCTTTTCCACAACATCTAATAATCTATCATTAGGTATTATAATTAAAGTATCTACCTTTTCTTTTAAATTTTCAATACCTTTTTTAGCCTTTTTCATTCTTTGGCGTCCTTCAACAGTAAATGGCTTAGTAACTACACCAACTGTTAGTGCACCCAAACCCTTAGCAATCTCAGCAATTACAGGAGTAGCACCAGTACCAGTTCCACCACCCATTCCTGCCGTAATAAATACCATATCAGATCCTTCTAAAGTTTCTGATATCAAATCTTCACTTTCTTCAGCAGCTTTACCACCAATTTCAGGATTAGCTCCTGCGCCTAAACCATTGGTTAACTCATCACCAATTTGTAATGTAATTTCGGCATTAGAAGAAACTAGAGCTTGGCCATCTGTATTAACTGCCACAAATTCAACACCTTTTAGTCCTGAATCAATCATCCGATCAACAGCGTTATTTCCTCCGCCACCTACTCCTACAACTTTTATATCAGCAAATTGTTCCATTTCAGAATCGAATTCAAAAGTTGACATTAATAATGTCCCTCCCTATCTCCTAATTAAAAAACGCTTTTAAACCAATCTTTAACCCGATTAATAAAATCATCTATTAGTTTATCTTCGTTTTGGTTTTGAGATACATCATTTAAGCCCATTTCAGCACCATAACGAACTAATCCTACTGCTGTAGAAAAGATAGCACCACTTTCTTCTGAAAGTTGATTATAATCTTCTCCTAGCTCATAAATAGAACCATCTAAACAATCTAATAAACCATCTAAATTATCAGGCCTACCACTTCTGACAGGCATATCTAATTTTCTAGAAACAAAATCAGGCAATCCTTTTAACAATGAGCCCCCACCAGTAATTACCATTCCAGCCGGAACTAAATCCTGACATTTACCTTTTCTTAGTTCATCTTTAACCATACTAAATATTTCATCAATCCGAGGCTCAATAATTTCAGATAATCTTTTACGAGAAACACTTCTTTTCTGAGCACCACAAGTATCTAAAATATCAATTTCTTCTGTATCTTCAATTAAGCTTGCCTCAGCAGAGCCATGTTTAATTTTGATTCTTTCAGCATTAGTTTTAGGAGTTCTTAAGCCGACCGCAATATCACTTGTAACATGGTCACCCCCAACAGGTAAAATAGCAGTATACCAAATGCTTCCTTCCTTAAACACAGCAATATCTGTAGTGCCACCTCCCATATCTACAAGCACAACCCCTAAATCTTTTTCACTATCAGATAAAACAGCTTTACTAGCTGCTAAAGGCTGTAGCACAATATCTTCTACTCCAATTCCGGCTCGATTAACACTCTTTGCTAAATTTTGAATCGACGTTACAGAACCGGTGACTATATGCGTTTCTGCTTCTAATCTAACCCCCGCCATGCCCAATGGGTATTTTATATCTTTGCACCCATCAACAATATATTCGCGCGGTAATGCATGAATAATCTCTCTTTCTGGTGGAATAGATATGATTTTAGTTGCGTCCATAACTCGTTCAATATCCTCATGAGTTATTTCTTTATTCTCACCTGTAACAGCAACTACACCGTGACTATTAAGTGAAGATATATGAGAGCCAGCTATACCAACAAAAGCAGATTCTAATTCTAATCCTGCCATTCTCTCTGCTTCATCTACTGACTTTTCAATTGATTTCACAGTATCATCTATATCAACAACCATACCTTTCTTTAAGCCTTCAGAAGGACTTGTCCCAACCCCAATTATATCTGTAATATTATTATCAGAAACTTCAGCAATTATTGTACATATTTTAGTTGTTCCTACATCAATACCTGCAACTACATTTCGTGGCGCCACTAAATGCCCTCCTTTCTATTATTAACCTAACTATATAAAAATCAAATGGAATTTATACTCCTTTATTCCTAATTTCAATAAATATCTTTGTTTTCCTTTTTTTATATCCATTTTTTTGTTTTCTTTTTAAATTATTTCTTAGTCTTAATAAAAACATTCTGATTATGCTCCAAATTTATGTGTTCAACCTTAACTCCTTTTTGTTGTAAATCAGCATAAATTTTATTGAAAACCTGCGCTTTTTTATCAATAGCAAAATCTTTACCCAAATTCACCTGGCCACCTTCCCTTAAAATCAATTCTACATTTTGAGAAGAAGCTATCTTAAATTCTTTAACTTCTTTTAATAATTGTTCGGATAACTTACTTAAGTAATTAACAGCTAGTTCAGATTCTGCTGTTAATTCAACTTTGTTTTGCTTAATAACTAAATCTTGATCTACAAACAAAGGTAATTTAGTATCATTTAAATTATCTATCTTATCTAAAATCCAAGCTTCTTTATCAATTACCAAATAAGATGATTTATTACTAACTATAGCAATAGGAACTCGCTCTTGTATTTCTATATATATTTTTCTTGGTAGACTTCTTTTCACTACTGCTCCTTTAACCTGAGGCAAATCAACTAATTGATTTGCTAATTCTTCTTGTTCTACATTAAAAATATTAATTTCTCTATCTAAATTAGAATATTCAACAATAAATTTATCAGATAAAGAATCATTTCCTTTAATATGGACTTCCTCTACTATAAAATAATTCGAATTTAAAAAACTAACTAATCCAATTATAATTAATAGTATCATTAAAATACCTAGTTTTGACTTGTCCATATATTCACCTCATTTTAAATTTATCAAATAAGTGATTCAAGGAATAAATAATAAAAAGATTTCACATAGACATTATAACACAAATTAAGGCTAATGTGAAATAATAGAACAGGATTAAAAGTGTTCGTTCTTTTTCAACAAAATATGACTTTTTTCTAATTTTCCCCTTTTTTTAACCCAATCATAATTTAAGAATGGAAAGT
>JBNJDB010000139.1:0-5427 GCA_051744465.1 Bacillota bacterium
GCTTTTAAATCAGCCGCTCTATCAATTGCATTGATATCCAATGCTTGTTGTAAATGGCGAGGATCCTGATCGATCCCCACCACATTTTCTATCTGATTATTATCCTGTAGACCTAAACC
The DNA here is from genome assembly GCA_051744465.1 of Bacillota bacterium. Lineage (GTDB taxonomy): Bacteria > Bacillota > Halanaerobiia > Halobacteroidales > Halobacteroidaceae > Halanaerobacter. Next base: position 120 of record JBNJDB010000139.1, read on the forward strand.
TAAAGATGCTCCAATTAATCCGACTCCTACAATTGCTACATTACGAATCATGGTGTCACCTCATTATAAGTTTTTACCAACAGCTTCAGCAATTGGCTCCATTTCTTCTACCATCTGCTTAAATTTGTTTGGTTTCAATGACTGTGGTCCATCAGATAATGCATTCTGAGGATCAGGATGAATCTCAATTAATAGACCATCTGCTCCAGTTGCTAACGCCCCTTTAGAAATAGATGGAACATACTTCCAACTACCTGTACTATGACTTGGATCTACAATAATCGGTAGATGTGTCAACTCTCTTAACACAGGTAAAGCAGATAAGTCAAGTGTATATCTAGTTTCTTGAACAAAAGTTCTAATCCCTCTAATACATAACATAACATCATAATTCCCACCAGCCATAACATATTCAGCAGCTAATAAGAACTCACGATATGTTCCTGTCATTGCTCGCTTTAACAACACAGGAGTATCAGTCTTACCAACCTCTCTTAATAGAGGATAGTTCTGCATATTTCGCGCACCAATCTGTAATACATCCGCATACTCAGCAACTAACTCTACTTCACGAGGATCCATTACCTCTGTAACAATCTTCAAACCTGTCTTTTCTCTTGCTTCAGCTAAATACTTCAAACCTTTTTCCTTTAAACCTTGGAAACTATATGGCGAAGTTCGCGGTTTAAATGCTCCACCTCTTAACATCTCAGCTCCACCAGCTTTAGCTGCCTCTGCTGCTTCAAATAACTGTTCTTTACTTTCGACTGAACAAGGTCCAGCCATAAAAGTAAAGTTATCGCCACCAACTTTAACTCCATCAATATCAACTACTGTAGGCTCAGACTTAAACTCTTTTCCAGATAATTTATATGGTTTAGTAATTTCAATTACTTTTTCCACACCAGGAAAAGCACCAAGTGAATTTAATAATATTTCGCGCTCACCATCTCCTACAACCCCAATTACTGTCTGATGTTCACCTTGGTCTGGATGTGGTTGAAATCCTACACTCTTCACCTTTTCTTCTACTCCTTGAATATCTTCTTCTGTAGCACTAGGTTCCATAACAACTATCATTTTTAATCTCCTCCTTTTAAATTCTCACTTCTATGATTTATTTATGATTAAAGATTTAATAACAAATTTAATTTTATATTTTATATTTTTTATCTTTCATCTCTTACCTTTTACCTTTTCCCTTTTACTTTTTCCCTTTTACCTTTTATCTCTTATCTTTTAATTGTCCATTATCCATTCTCAATTGTCAATTAATCCTTACTCCCCTAATACTTCTTTCAAATTCTTGATACATTTTTTATTTTCCTCTGGTAATCCAACTGTAACTCGAATTTTAGTATCATAACCATAGGAATCCATACTTCTAATAATCACACCACGCTCTAACATTTCTTGAAAGACTTGATTATTATCTCTTTCTACATCTACTAAAATAAAATTAGCTTCTGTAGGCTGATAATCTAATCCTAATTTATCAAACTCTTCATAAAAATACTCTTTTCCTTGCTGATTATATTCAATACTTTTAGCTACATGCCCTTCATCATCTAAACTAGCACAAGCTGCCTCCTGGGCCAAGGCTCCAACATTAAATGGCTGACGAACTCGATCTAAATAAGAAATCAACTCTTCATTTGCAATCCCATATCCAATTCGCAATCCAGCCAATCCATGAATCTTAGAAAAAGTTCGCAACACAATCAAATTATCATAATCAGCTAAGTAATCAATCGTAGCAGGATACTCATCACTCATCACATACTCATTATAAGCTTCATCCATAACTACTAATACATCATCAGGAACTTCCGTTAAGAAATCTTCAAATTCTATTTTTGCCACCATAGTTCCCGTTGGATTATTAGGATTACAGACAAATACAATCTTCGTCTGCTCTGTAATAGCATCAGCCATTGCTTCCAAATCATGGGTGTAATCTTTTAAAGGCACTTTTACTATCTTGCCTCCCATAATATTAGTAGAAAAACCATACTCACTAAAAGTAGTTTCCGCCATTACAATCTCATCAGTAGGCTCTATAAATGCTTGGCCTAACATAATTACTATTTCATCAGAACCATTTCCAAAGATTAATTGCTCTTGCTCTACTCCCAGCCGAGCACTCAATTTCTTGCGCAGCCGATGTACATTACCATCAGGATAAATATGAACATCAGTTGCTGCTCTTTGCAAAGTATCGATAGCTAACTGTGAAGCTCCTAAAGGGTTCTCATTAGAAGCTAACTTAATTACTTCCTCTAAACCTAACTCACGCTTTACTTCTTCAATTGGTTTACCAGGCACATAAGGTTTAATATCCAAAATCTCTTCCCTGATTAAATTACTTTTACTCTCCATTCTCTCCTGCTCCCTCCTCAACTATATCAGGTCTTAATTGCTTAGCTTGTCTTAAATAAATATGATTCAACTCAGTTGCTACTCTATCAGTATTATAATGAATTAAAACTCTAATACATTGCTCCAAAGAATCATCAATTGCTAACTCCTGACAACAGAACAACGCCGCATTATCCCAGCCTAATTCTCGTGCTGCAACTGCTGGAAAAGCAGCTGATAAATCAGGGGTTAATGAGAAAAAAATTGAGGCTACCTGCTCTTGTTTTAAATCATTTGCTGCTATTATTTCAGTTAATAATTCTTTAGTAGCAGTTATAATTTTTTCTTCTCTATCCTCAGTTACTGTAATTGCTCCTCTAATACCACGCACTTTCATCTTTTCACTCCTTTCAACTAAAAAAAATTGAGAATTGATAGTTTCCTAGGTGACTGCGCGATGCCCTAAACCCAATGCCATTTCATTTAAATGTAATAAACCAATAGCAAAATAAATTGCTACACTAATATGATCTCCTTTACGAGCAACACCAATCTTACCACCTACATTAAATCCAGTAGCCTTAGAATGAATCTGGCTAATTGCTTCTCTAGTTGCTCCTGCTACAGCTCCTAGTTCAGCATGACTATCTTCGGCTATTACTGCCTCCCGCTCAGCAGCTACAATAGCTCGTTCTACAATGTTTTTAATTGAAGAATTGAATTCTCCTCCAAAATCAACCGCTGCTACTTTCATCGCTGTATCTTTGTATTTAGCCTTCAAATCATCTTCTTCAGCACGATCAGTCAAACTCATCTTGATTGCCGCTGAAGAAACCTCTTTACTTGTTTCATCTTTTTTAGCCATTATATAACCTGCCTCCTATAATACTAAAAATCTTTTTTCTACAAAAACTAAATAAAGTACTCCTTGTCCAGGAGTACGCGCACTTATCCCTATTAATCCTACCCTGGCTACTATACTACATATTATTATATTAATTTGTCAGTACTTATACTAATTTTAATTAAAACTAACTACTTGTTACCTACTATTCTACTATCCTACAATTAACTACTGTTGTAAAAAATACTAACATAGTTTTTCTAACAAAGCAAGCATAAATTCAAATTTTATTCTCTGATTCAATAATCTCAAGAGTCTTATATTGTTCTTTAACCCAAAATTGTTGACCTGTTTGAAAAGAATTTAAACTAGCAGAGATATCAGTTATCTCCAACCAAATTCCTCGTTCATATTCACGAGCATCAATAGCTAGCTTATCACCTGGTTCAACTGTCACCTTTAATGAGCCAGAAGCAAAATCACCTACTACATTACCATTAATCAATAATTTAACCTGCTTAGAGCTAAGGTCACCCTTGATTTGAAAGACTATATGTTTTTCTTGGGGCGCAAAAACAGTTTTAGCAGTTTGAGAAAATTTGTTCTCTTCCTCTAATTCTAATGCCTGTTGCACATAAGGCACTTTAGCAATAATACTTTCTTTCAAATTAGGATTAGTTAAGATAAATTGAATTGCTACTAATAATACTAATCCAATTACTACTAAATTTAAAACCAAATTTCCAATCCAATTTATAAATCGCTTCAGCAATGATTCAGTTTTATAGTTCATGGAACTCCTCCTTAAACAAATTATCATTATAATCATATGCTTAAAGAGGAAGTTACATGAATAATCAACCCCATCCTTTTAAACTTGATTCCCCACTAAATAGCCGGTAGAAAAAGCTGCTTGCAAATTAAAACCACCTGTATAACCATCAATATCTAAAACCTCTCCCGCGCAATATAAACCATCCACTAATTTTGATTCCATAGTTGAAGGATCAATCTCTGTTATATCTATTCCACCCGTCGTTACAATAGCTTTTCTGAAACCACGCGTCCCCGAAATTGTTAACTCTAACCCTGTCAATAATTCAAGCAATTCTTCTCTTTCTTCTGTAGTAATCTGATTCACAAATTTATCATCAGGAATAGAAGATAACTCAATAATTACTGGTATCAACTTGCGGGGTAATAAATCTCCTAAACTATTTTTAAACTGCTTACGAGAATATTTAGCAAAATCACGTTGCAAACGATTATCCAATTTCTGGGCTGATAGAGCTGGCTTAAGATTAATCTTTAGTTTCAAATCCTGCTCTAAATGATTAACAGCTGCTCTACTTAAAGTTAAAACAATTGGACCAGTTACTCCAAAATGAGCAAATAATAATTCCCCAAATTCTTCCGCAATTTCTCTTCCATCAGCAACTAATGTCGCCGTTACATTCCGCAAATTTAAACCCTGAGTATCCTTCACCCATTCTTCTTCTGTCTCTAAAGGAACTAAAGCTGGTTTGATAGAAGTTACTCTATGACCTAATTTTTCTGCCATTTGATAACCATCTCCAGCTGAACCCGTGCTAGGATAAGCCTTACCACCTACTGCTAATAAAATATTATCTGCTTGATGTTCTCGACCGTTAGCCAATTTAACCCCTGTCGCTTGGCCCTCATCAGCTATAATATCTGTTACTTGAGACTTTAATTTCAATTTAACACCTGTTTTATTAATATACCTCTTTAATGCAGCAACTATATCAGCTGCATCATTACTAACTGGAAATACCCTAGCACCACGCTCCACCTTAGTCTCTACACCTAAATCAGCAAAGAAAGAACGCAACTGCCAATTACTAAAAGTATATAAAGCACTGTATAAAAACTTACCAGTATCAGGGAAATTATTAATCATTTCTTCAATCTCACAATCATTAGTTAAATTACAACGCCCCTTACCAGTAATTAAAATTTTCTTACCCACCTGTTCATTCTTTTCTAATAATAATACTTCTTTACCTCTCTCTGCTGCCTTGCCAGCTGCTATTAGACCCGCTGGACCTGCTCCAATTACAATCAAATCATAATTCTTCATTAATT
>JBNJDB010000140.1:0-5250 GCA_051744465.1 Bacillota bacterium
CTTGATAATCACTATTAGTTAATTCTCTACCTAATTGAACATCAAATTTACCATAACCAGGCTGATAACCATAATAATATTTACCCGGTTGAACTCTAATCCCTCGCCGTTTACGATTTTGAAACTTCGTAGCTACTGTTTGTTGGCCCATTTTGACTGCTTTAAAGACTTCAAAATGCAAATGAGGACCCTGAGACCAGCCAGTATTACCACTATAACCAATTAATTGTCCTGCTGTTACCTTATCCCCTACTCTGACTCGCGCTCCGTTATATTGCAAATGAACATATTTAGCAAAAGTACCATCGCTATGATAAATAGTAATATAATTAGCATACTCATTATATCGCTCGCTAGCACCACCTGTATTAGAATCTTCCTTAACTTGCACAACTCTACCATCTCTTGCAGCCCTAATTTTGGTTCCTCTATCCATAGCAAAATCAAGGGCCAAGGTATTTTGATGAGAATAGCTACCATTATAGCCTTGACTTAGCTTATATTTTTCTCCATGAGTATAGGGAAATAAATATAAGCTCCCATCCGGTTCAGATTGATCAGGATCGCCCAGTAAATACTGATATTGATATTTGAATTGGTGCTTTTTCCCATCTTGGACTTTAGCAGTAAACAAATATTGCCCATCTGCTCGTGGTTCAATAACACCATAATAAGGCAGATTAATATCTAGATTCATATTTCTCAGCTGTTGAAAAGATAATTTAATCTGATAGGGAGCATAATTTTGATTGCGAGCATAAAATTTATACTCCCCAGTTGCGACTTCTTCATAATCAATTTCGATTGGCTCCTGACTTTGCCCTGCATAACTAATACTGCTAGTTACAACAAGCAAGAATAAAACCAATATAACATATAGTTGTACTCTATAATTTCTAAACATCAAATCAGCTCCTTAAGCCCACTTAAAATTGAAGTTGGGCTGTTAATTCAGGTCCCAATAAACTAGTTCCTTTAATTTCTTTAAAGCGATAGCCTAATCTCAACTTTAAATCTTGATTCAGATAAGCAACCCCTGGGCCAAATTCAAAAACTGTTTTATTAGTTGCTAATCGAGTCAAGGCAAAAGATACATCTCCACCTAGATTATCTTGTTGATAATCAATTGCATATTGATATTTAAATCCATTGACACCTGCTATTTCCTCTAAGCCAAGTCCTGTTTTAAATTGCCACTCTCTATTCTGGGCAAAAATATAGGATACTAGAGCTTCGTTACAGTTTAATCCTTCTCCCAAATTATTATAATACCTAGTCTGGGCCAAGTCTAAAACAAGCCGCTGATAAATAATAGAACTATCTAAACGCCAAGCTGCAGTCTGTATACCTAAATCATTGCTAGCTACATATTGTTTAGTTAAGCTAGTATTGATAGTCAAATCCTTATCATTTTGCCGCACCGAACCAGACTTTCTTTGTGGCAACTCTAGATTACGATAAGGAGCTAAATAAGGGTAAGCAATAATATTAACAGCTCTAGATCTACGCGGCGCAAAAATAGGTCTAAAAAAGATTTCTTTAAAAACCCAAGTCCAAAATGAATCATCATTTTGATGATGGTCATGGTGCTGATGATTATGTCCACGTCTGTTATTTTCGTTTTGTTCTTTGGTTGTTACTTCTTCTTTAAACTCTTCTAAATTACTCTTTTCCTCTGCAGCCAAACCAAGTTTAGGAGTAATTAATAAGCCAACTAACAATAAAACCAATAGAATTATTTCAATCTTTTTCTGCACTACTAAACCTCCCAAAAAACAAATTGAGAATTGAAAATGGACAATTTGCTTTTATTCTGTCTCTACTTTAATCCAGATTGGACAGTGATCAGAGCCCATTACATCTGTTAATACATCTGCATCAGTTACATCCTCTAGTAAACCTTCCGTTACAAAATGATAATCAATCCTCCAGCCAGCATTTCTATCTCTAGCCTTTGTTCGATAACTCCACCACGAATACTTCACCTCTCCGTCATGAAATTCTCTAAAAGTATCAACATAATTATTACTAACTAACTTATCCAACCAAGTCCGTTCTTCTTCTAAAAAACCTGATTTATTGCGATTATTTTCAGGGCTATGCAGATCAATTGGTTGATGGGCAGTGTTATAATCTCCAGAAATAATCAATTCTTGGCCCTGAGCTTTTAATTCTTCACAATATGTAAATACTGCGTCATAAAAATCTAGTTTATAATCTAATCGTTCTTGACTACTACGCCCATTAGGAAAATATATATTAATTAATGTAAAGTCCTCATAATAAGCCGTTAATACTCGACCTTCTCTATCAAATCTATCAATCCCTAATCCAAATTCTACTCCTTTAGGCTCTTCTTTAGTATACAATGCTACCCCACTGTAGCCTTTTCTATCTCCACAATTAAAATAAGAATGATAACCTTCGATATTTTCTAATTTATCAGCTATTTGCTCCGGTTGAATTCTAATTTCTTGCAAACATAAGACATCAGGTTCTGTATCAGCCATCCAATCAAGAAAACCTTTCCGTTCCACTGCTCTAATTCCATTTACATTCCACGAATAAATTTCCATTAACAATCAATCCTCCTATTAGTTTATCTTCTAGTGAATTTATAATTTAATAATTTCTTATTTACATTTTATCTGTTTAAATAAAAAAAATAAACAGATAAACTAAATATTTTTTTAATATTAAAGGGATAGTAATTATTTTCTAGAAACAATTATATGAGTCTAAACAGTAAAATTTATCTAACCAAAAAATAAGGGGGAGCTAAATTGGAATTATCTCAGTTGAAAAAACTATCAGATTTAAGAAAAGAACACCAACAAATAACTACCAAGCTAGAAACAACTTGGAATCAAAGCAAAGAAGAAATTATTAATCAAGCTCACAAGAGTTTTACAGACTTTTTTGCCGACACTGAATTTGACATTCACTCATCTGAAGATGAATTAAAGGCTAGTTATGATAGCATTAATATTATTTTAACTGACTCGCAAAATGATCCTAGCATTAAATCAGGACCTTATTACTTAACTTTTGAATTAACAATTGATATGGATGAACCCCAAGAAACAACTTATAAAATACCAGTTGATGAATATGAGCAAACTCCTGTCCTGAAAACGAAATTCCGGGTTCGTCAATATTGCAGTGATACTGTTAGTGGTAAAATTGAACGAATTGAAAGATCAATTTCTGAAATTGAAGAGATGATTGTTGATTTTGCAGAAGTTGATTTAGGTTTTGCAAAAATTAAAGATACTACATCTTCTAAAAACATTTTAGAAGACAAAGAATTGACTCTTGAATATGAAAACTTCGAAAATGTTTTAGCTGATATTTTCTCTTGATTATTAATTATTCTTATTAAAAGTTTTAATTAGAGGGGCATATACATACATCCCCTATGCCCCTTAAACTATAACTACAATATTCTATTTGGCACTAACAAATTGATTAATATCATCTTTAATAATTGCTAATGACTGCCGCCAAAAATCAACAGATTTAATATCAATATCCATCATTTGTGCCACTTCGACAGCATCTTTCTTTCCAGTAGCAGCGAGTAATTCCTGATATTCCTCAATAAATTCTGACCCTTGTTCTTGATATTGGGCATACAATCCTTTCCCAAATAACAAACCAAATGCATAGGGATAATTATAAAAATCAAAACCTGGAATATAATAATGAATCTTATTAACCCACATATAAGGATGTAACAAGTCATTATCTAGTCCTGAACCATAAGCTTCCTGCTGCGATTCAATCATTAATTCCTGTAATTGCTCACTTGATAGAGCAGAATCCTTACGTTCTTCGAAAACCTCTGTTTCAAACAAGTATCGACTATAGATGTCTACAATCACTTGGCCCGCACCCATTAATGAATTTTCTAAGATCCCTAGACGTTGCTCTTCATCTGCCTTTTCTAAAGCCGCCTTTTGAATTATTGTTTCACAAAAAATAGAAGCAGTTTCTGCTAGGGGCATCGGATAGTCTGTATTAAAAATACTCTCCTCAGTTAAACAATCTCCATGAAATCCATGACCTAATTCATGGGCCAAAGTCGAAACATTGCTAAAGCTACCCTCAAAATTAGCAAGAATCCTACTTTGACCTAACGGTTGAATATTCATACAGAATGCTCCACCATTTTTCCCAGATCGCGGCTTTGCATCAATCCAATCATTTTGAAAAGCACGCTGGGCATAATCAGCTAAACCATCCGAAAAGTTTCTAAAATTATCAATAATAAAGTCTTTAGCACTATCATAATCAAATTCCAGTTCATCAGCACCTAAGGGAGCAAACAAATCATAAAAAGGTAAACCATCATCATGGCCTAATAGTTCCGCCTTTTTGCGATAATATCTACGAAAATCAGGCAGACTCTCAGTTATAGCCTCCATCATAGCCTCTAATACTTCTTCATCTAGTTTAGAGCTGATTAATGATTTCTCTAAAGGCGACTGATAGCCTCGCTCTTGACTTAAAGTTAATGACTCTCCTTTAATACTATTCAAACAACTAGCCACAGAATCCTCAATTTTACTATATGAATCTAACTCAGCTTGATAAGCTTTCTTTCTCTTCTGTTGGTCACTATCATAGGCCATGTTTCTTACTTTAGATAATGGTAATTCTTGCTTTTCCCCTTCAAGTTCTATTTCTACCATCAAATTAGAAACTAACTTTTGCTTTAATTTATACCAGGCACTAGAACCTGTAGTCTGTAATTTAGAAATCATTACTTCTTCTTCCATGCTCAATAAATACTGACTTTCATGGGCTAATTCCTCTAAATAAAACTGATGTTCAGTTAACAGCTCAGATTGGCTAGTAACCTCTTCTAAATCTGCAATCTCTCCTAACCACCTTTGGAATTTAACCTGAGCACTAGTTAAATCCGTCTTTTTCTTTTCTAATTGCTCAACATATTTAGCCGCCTGTTGATTATTAGCATCAACACTCAATTTCAGCTGAGCAAATTTGATTAATACTGAATAATTCTTTCTAAATTGGCGCAACAACTTTAAAAACTCTTCAATCTGTTCTACTCGATTATCTTGTTCTTCCAAATTATTAGCAGACCACTCTTTGAGCTCTGCTATCTGCTCATCTACCAGTTGCAAATCAGCTTTAAATTTTTCTGTATCAAATCCTTCATACAAATCATCTAAATTCCAATTCACTTATTTAACACTCCTTCTTATAAATTAATTGAGAATTAAA
>JBNJDB010000141.1:0-5234 GCA_051744465.1 Bacillota bacterium
GATAAGCCTGAAGATAAGCCTGAAGATAAGCCTGAGGACAAGTCAAAAGATGATGAGGATTCAGAGGAAGATAATTATGAAATATTAGATTTATTCTTGTAAACTAATGAGTGTATATTTTCAATTTCCAACTATGGTGGAGATGATATAAAATTTAAAATAATCTTGAGTATTTTGGACTTAGTAAATAATTTAGCTGAGAGTATTAAACAATTATTTAGGAGGGGGAAAAGGAGGTGACATCAAATATAATAGAAATCAATCCTGAAAATTGTATCAACTGTCAGAAGTGTATTGTAGTATGCCCTGTTGAATTTTGTAATTCAAATAATACAGATCATATAGAAATTAATTCTGAGATGTGTATTGCTTGTGGAAAATGTATTACAGCCTGTCAGAATAATGCTAGGGTAGCCAGTGATGATTGGGAGCAATTTACTAAAGATACCTTTAGTAATGCAGATCAAGATCTAATTGCTATTGTATCTCCGACTATTGCAGCTAATTTTCCTGATAATTATTTAAAGATTAATGGCTGGTTAGATTCTATTGGAATAGATGCTGTATTTGATATTTCTTTTGGGGCAGAATTAACTGCTAAAAGCTATGCTCACTATATAAAAAAGAATAATCCGGAAGTAGTATTAGCTCAAACTTGTTCAGTCTTAGTTAATTATTTGCAAATTTATAAGCCGAATTTATTGGATTATTTAGCACCTATCTCCAATCCAATGATGAATACTATTAAAATGATAGAAGAATTTTATCCGAAGTATAAAAATCATCAAATAGTTACTATAACACCGTGTTTAGCAAAAAGAAAGGAGTTAGAAGTAACTGAAGTAGGAGATTATAATATACTTTTACAATCAGTTCAGAATTATTTTGCTGAAGCTGATAAAGGTTTAGAAGAATATTCGGAGCAAGCATTTGTAACTCCTGATGCTGAAAAAGCTGTCTTGTTTTCTACTCCGCAAGGATTAATTGAGACGTTACAAAGATATTTAGCAGAAATCAAAACTAAAAGTAGAGTATTGACAGGATTTGATCAGATAGATAGTTATTTGAGTCAACTCGAGTCTAGTATTGAGCAAGGAGTGAATCCGCTTGTAATAAATTGTTTAAATTGTAAGGCTGGTTGTAATAGTGGAACTGGTGTTAATAGTAATAATAAGACAGTAGATCAGCTAGAGTTTGCAGTTAGAAAGCGTAGTGAAAGACTTCAGAAAAAATATAAAGAACAGGACAAGGCACTAACAAAATTATTTCAAAAGAATAGTTTGGAGCAAGAAATAGATAAAAAATGGGAATCAAGTTTATATACGAGAGAATATGATGATTTGAGTAGTAATAATGATATTAAGCAACCTAGTCCAAATGAACTAGATAATTTGTTTTATAGTTTGGATAAACCGCGGGAAGAAGATCGAACCATAGATTGTAATTTTTGTGGATATTCTAGTTGTTATGATTTTGCAGTAGCAATTTATAATCAGTTAAATCAAAAAAATAATTGTCGTTTTTATAAGCAAAGTTTAAGTCAAACTGAGGTACAACAGATTGCAACTATGATTGATGAATTGATGGATTATAATCAGAGAATTTCTAAAACTAATCAGCGAATAAATGATGTTTTTGAGATTATTAAAGAAGTAAAGACTGGTGATAAAGAAACGGCAATAGCTATTAATGAAATTTCTAAATCGATTCAAGAAATTTCTGAAGGAATTGAAAGTTTATCTGTTCGAGCAGAAGAAATAACAAATATAGGAGAAAAAACTTTTAAACTGGTCAGGAAAACTGATGATAAAATTAAAGAAGGTACAGAATTAGTTGATAAATCTGTTTGTATTATGGATGATTTACAGGATAGTGTGAATAAGTTGGGTACAATTACAGAAGAAATTATGGCAATAGCCGATCAAACTAATCTATTATCATTAGATGGAGCAATTGAAGTTGCTAATTCAGGACAGGGATTTGGTGCTGTTGCTGATGATATTAAAGGATTAGCGGAGCAAAGTATGAATTTAGGAGAAGAAGCAAAAGAAATAATCACTGAAGTACAAAATGTGACTGATAAGACGATAGATATTATGGTCCCAACTGAAAAATCTACAGGAAGTATTGCTGCTGTATTTGAAGAAATTAGAGAATCTTCTACAACAATGAGAAATCACATGGAAGATGTAATCGAAGCTACCGATGATCAAGTGGCTGCTACTAATCAAATGAGCGCATCTTCTGAGCAAGTGTTTGCATCTAGTACAGAATTGTCTTCACAAGCTGATGAACTTCATCAAAATATTAAAGAATTACAAGAAATAATGGAAGATATAACTGAAGATAATCAGAAGATATGTGTTGATTTTAAAATTCAAGCTCAAACTACTAAAGGGTTATTAAAAAAGATTAAACAGGATTAATAGTATAGATTATTAAACTAATTATGGAGCAAATGATAGGAGGTTTCATTGTGAGATTAGTTAATGTTGATGATTTAACTCCTGATATGGAATTAGCTAAAACAATATATGATGCTAACAACCGACCTTTATTACGGAAAAAAGCTAAGAACCTAGATAAATATGTTAAAAAAATTAAGAATTTAGGTATATATTATGTATACGTTAGTGATAAGGTCTCAGACGATATTGAAATTGATTATATTGTGAACGAGAAAATAAGAAATCAAAGCCAAAAAGCCTTAAAGAAAGTAACAAATGATTTAAAAAATGATCTTAGGATTGATATTGATGATATAAAGCGACAAATAAAAAAGATAATTGAAAGTATTGTAGAAAATAAAAATAAGTTAATTCATATTCAAAGTGTTAGAAATATAGATGAATATATTTTTGCCCATAGTGTTAATACAACTATCCTTAGTGTTAAGACTGCTTTAAAAATGAATTTGAATCGTGACAAGATTAAAGATTTAGCAATTGGAGTTATGCTTCATGATATTGGGAAAATTAATGTTCGAGCTTCTTTACTGGAAAAAAGAGAAGAATTAACTGCTGACGAATACGAAGAAGTTAAAAAACATGTTGACCATGGTTATCAGTTAATTAAGAATGAGTTTGATATACCAACTTTAGCAAAATATATTATTAGGTTTCATCATGAGAAGAATGATGGGACTGGTTATCCCCAAGGGAGAACTGAGAACAAATTACATCAAGTTGTTAGGATAGTCTCTGTTTGTGATATTTTTGATGCTTTGACTAGTGATCGACCTTATAGAGGACGCTGGCCTAATAATAAAGCATTAGATTTTATTATATCGAATGGTGGGATTCGATTTGACCGGGAAGTAGTAAAAGCTTTTAAGGATGTTGTTGCTTTATATCCGATTGGTACTAAAGTTACTTTAAGTGATGGAAGAATTGCTTTAGTTAGTGGGCATAACAAATATTTCCCAGAACGTCCAGTAGTAAAAACAATTAAAGGACGAGATGGAACTAGATTAGATAATCCAAAAGAGATAGATTTATTAAAAATTAATGATTTGATTGTTGTAGATTCTAATTTTTAAATAATAATTAACTGTAGGAAACCCCACAATTTTAGGGGTTTCTCTTTTTTTATTCAAAAAATATTATGTGATGTGATTTAGCTCACAGAAAATAATTTATTTAGCAAGTATAATTATATTATATTCTAACATATCAATTAATAAAGGGGCGATTTAAGCAATGAAATTAAAGAAGTTTGTGCAAATAAATGAAGATAGATGTAATGGTTGTGGCGATTGTATCACTAATTGTGATAAAGGTGGAATTAAAATTGTGAATGGGACAGCTAAATTAGTCAAAACTTCCTTTTGTGGTTCCTTTATCAATTGTATAGGTGATTGTCCTAATCAAGCTTTAACTATTAAAACAAAAGAATTATCTAATGCAGAATTAGATAATAGTATATCATCTAATGCAGGTTGTTATTTTAGTGGCAGATATGATATTAGTAATTGGATGTAGTCATTGAGTTACCAGAAAATTATTTCTTGACAGAATCAGAGTAGAATGTTAATATAATAACTGGCTAGAGAAAATGAAAATCATTATCAAAAGAAACTATTCTAGTCTAATTGATTACTAGGGTGGTTTTGTTTTTTTTACTAGCTATTGATAATGGATTTCAAAATCAAAAAATATTAGGAGGATTAATCATGAAAAAATCATTATTAGTATTATTTTTAATTGCAACTTTGACTATTGTTTCAGTTTCAACTGCATCTGCTGGATTGTGGGATTTCTTTAGAGGCAATGATAAAGGAGAGGTAAATCTATATACTAATCGTCATTATGATACAGATGAGGAGCTATTAGAAAAGTTTGAAGAAAAGACAGGAATTAAGGTTAATGTTTTGAAAGGTGATTCTGATCAATTAATTGAAAGAATAGATAGAGAGGGTGAAAAGACTGCAGCTGACTTATTAATTACTGCTGATGCTGGTAGACTTCACCGTGCTAAATCGGCTGGTATATTACAGACTGCTCAATCGGAAGTCTTAAATAATAATATACCTGATAATTTAAGAGATAAGGACAATCAGTGGTTTGGATTGACTGTTAGAGGTCGAGTTGTTGTTCACAACAAAGATACGGATGTATCTGATATAAATACTTATCAAGATTTAACAGATGATAAATGGGAAGGTGAAATTTTAGTAAGATCTTCGTCAAATATCTATAATCAATCTTTATTAGCATCACTTATTGCATTACATGGAGAAGAAGAAGCTGCTAAGTGGGCTGAAGGTATTGTAGATAATATGGCGCGACGACCAAAAGGAAATGACCGAGCTCAAGCTCTTGCTATTGCTTCGGGAACTGGTGATTTAGCAATTATGAATACTTATTATTTAGGGAAAATGTTAAACTCTTCTGAGCAACAACAAATCAAAGTAGCGCAAGAGGATATAGATATTTTATTCCCTGAACCGACTCATATTAATGTAAGTGGAATTGGTTTAACTAAACATTCTAAAAATGAAGAGAATGCGATTAAACTAATGGAATATCTATCAAGCAAAGAAGCACAGGAATTCTTTGCTGAAGCCAATTATGAGTATCCAGCTAATCCAAATGTAGAACCATCGGATTTATTAAAATCATGGGGTAGTTTTGAAGCACAAAATATTGATTTGACTAAACTTGGAGAATTAAATACAAAAGCAGTTAAAATCTTTAATAAAGTAGGATGGCAATAGATTTTAAAAAGTGGCACGA
>JBNJDB010000142.1:0-5223 GCA_051744465.1 Bacillota bacterium
GTAACTAATGAATATATGTCGAGTAATTTATTAAAAAATTTAAATAATAATAAAGAAGATTTAAATGAATATAATAATCAGTTATCAACGGGAAAAAAGTTTGATTCTCCTTCGGATGACCCCACAGGAGTAGCGAAGAGTATGGATTTAGATGTAACCATCGAACAAAATGAACAGCAAACAAGTAATGTAGAAGAGGGACTAGCTTGGAGTAAAGCTACTGACTCTGCGATGGAGCAAGCTGGGAATTCTTTGCAAAGAGCGAGAGAATTGGCAGTGAAAGGAGCAGGAGGATCTTTAAATACCGAAGATCGCAATGCTTTGGCAGCAGAAATAGATCAGTTAAGAGAGAATGTAGTTGATGTTGCTAATTCTAAGCATAATGATCGCTATTTATTTGCAGGACAAAAAACTAAAATTAAGCCTTATGCTGATATTGATGGGGGTTATCAAGGTGATCAAGGTGAAATAAAACGGGAAATTGCTAGTGGAACAGAATTAAAAATAAATACAACAGGAGAATTTTTTTCGTCAGCTTTAGATAATTTGAAAAAATTATCAGATGATTTAAAAGCGGGCAGGACTGGCGAAATTTCTAATCAAAGATTAGGAGAATTAGATGAAAACATCAATACTTTATTGGAAAAAAGAGCGGAAAATGGAGCTCGCCAGAAAAGAATGGAAATGACCAAGAATCGTTTAGAAGAAGATAAAATTAAGTTTGAAAAACTATTGTCTGAAAACGAAGATGTAGATATGGCTAAGACAATTATGGATTTAAAGATGAGTGAAAATGTTTATCGAGCAGCTTTGTCTTCTGGTTCTAGAATAATTCAGCCTAGTTTAGTAGATTTTATTAAGTAATTGTTAAAGTTTGATTTTGAGGAGGTGAAGGCTATGGCAATGGTTGTAAGAATAAATCAAGTTCCTGGACAGCTTAATTTAAATATTACGCCTCCCAAATTAAATTTACAAACGAAGCCTAAAGCAAATTTTGAGATGAGTAAAAAACCGGGCAGATTAGAAATCAAGACTAGAGATGCTAAAGTAGAAATTAGTACGAGGCAAGCTAGAGCAGCTTTAAATCATAAATTTCATAAAATATATAGCAAAGATATTGCTCAACAGGGTTATCAAGAAGTGATGCAGGGCATAGCTAAATATGCTCAACAAGGTGATCAATTGTCCAGAATTGAAAACAAAGGACAACCATTGATTAGTCAAGCTAAATCAAATTCAGAAGACCCTAAGCGGGAGATTGGGTTAAAAAGAAAACCAGGGGCTGAGGTTAAAATCACTCCGGGAGATGTGCAAATGAATTATAATGAAGGGCAGTTGAATGTGAAATTTGATTCTTTTTGGCCGCAAGGAGAGTTAGACTGGGGTAAAATAGAAAGTTATTTAGAGCCTAAACCACAACTTGAAATTGAAACAATAGATGTGAAAGCATAAATAAATTGGTGATTGTTTATTTTTATTAGAATATTGTTAAACTGGGAGGTTATATAATGAAAATAGAAACTACTCGCTTTGGAGAAATAGATATAGTTGAAGAAAGAATTGTTGAATTTGTTGTAGGACCTTATGGATTTGAAGAGCAAATGCAATATACTTTATTAGCAGATGAAGAGTCTCCTTTCTTTTGGCTGCAGTCTATTTCAGAACCTGATTTAGCTTTTGTAGTAACTGAACCTTGGATCTTTTGTGAAGATTATGAATTTGAATTGGGAGATGAAATAAAATCAAAATTAAAATTAAAAGATAAAGAGAATGTAACTGTTCTTAATATGGTAGTAATTCCTGAAAACAAGAGACAAACGACTATGAATTTGAAATCACCTATAATCATTAATCAAGAAAATAAATTAGCTAAACAAATTATTTTGGAAGAAGAAGACTATCCTATTAAATATAGAATTTTTGCAGAAGAAGATGCTTCAGCGTAATCTATTTGACATGGATGTCATTTGAATCCAAGGAGGGATTAGATGCTAGTATTGACGCGCAAAGAAAATGAGAGTATTATGATTGGCAATGATATTAAAATTACTATTGTAGAAGTTGAGGGGGGACAAATTAGATTAGGAATTGATGCTCCTTCAGATGTAGAGATATATCGAGAGGAAATTTATCAAGAAATTGCTACGGAAAATAAAGATGCTGCTAATGTCAATCTCAACCATCTAGAAGAAATAATAAAAAAACAAACTGATTAGTAAACAGGGGATATGAGATAGAAAAATGAACTTAATTACCTTCAATCGCTATTAATTATCTTTTTTGACTAAATGAGTCTATTAATAAAAATAGAGTTTTGTCGATAACTGTTGTAGAAGATAAAAATTAGTAACTAATGGTGCTCTGAATTGATTCAGGGTAGCCTTGGTTACTAATGAATAGCTATTTTCAGTAAGGCCGGCTGTTGATAGGTATTAATTAGTAGCTTTTAAAAATCAAATCAAACATATTCCAGCAAGGAAGCTGGGATTAAAAATCTTCAAGGAGGAGATAACTAATGAGAATTAATACGAATGTCGCCGCGTTAAACTCTTATAATCAACTTAAAGGTACTAATGATAATATGAATAAGTCTTTGGAAAGATTGTCTTCTGGTAAACGAATTAATAGTGCTGCTGATGATGCTGCAGGATTAGCTATTAGTCAGAAGATGAAAGGACAGATGAATGGATTGGGTCAGGCACAGAGTAATGCCCAAGACAGTATTTCTATGATTCAGACTGCTGAAGGTGCTTTAAAGGAATCGCAAAGTATTTTGCAGAGAATGCGAGAACTTTCTGTGCAGTCAGCTAACGATACAAATACTGCTGATGATCGAGCAGAGATTCAAGAAGAGGTTGATGAACTAAAAGAAGAATTAGATAACATTGGTGAAACTACTGAATTTAACACTAAGAAGTTGTTAAATGGTGGTGCTGGATTAGAGACTAATGTTGATTATCAGAATACTGCTGGAGATACTAGCGAGGGAGAAGAATGGATGTCCATTCAAGGTGGTACTTCTGATACTCAGGAAATTGAAGATGTAACCATTGGTACGGCAAGTGCTGCTGCTGGAGGAGAAGTTACATTCACAGCTGATACAGGAGCATCAACTTCAGAAACAATTTCTATCAATGGAAATTCTATAGAGGCTGATGTTTCTGCAAGTACAGCTGCTGATAATGCTCAAAATATAGTAGATGCAATTAATGAGAATTCTGATGAACTAGGAGCAACTGCAGCAACAAATGGTGATGACGTAGAAATCACAAATGAAGCTGTTGGGTCTGCTAATGAATTAGAGGTAACTGCTTCTACTGATGTTGCGGTTAATGCTGTTGATGAATCAGCTTCCGGTACTGATGCTAATATTACAGGTGGAGATAGTGTAATTGCTGATGCGGATAAATTACGGTCTGGTAATAGTATTGAAATCACAAGTGGTAGTTTAAAAGGGTTAAAACTTGATTTAGATGGAGAAGCTATGTCAGCTACAGCTGACAATAATGAAGCTCAATTTGATATTAATTCTAATAATACAGTGCGGTCTCATATTGGTGCTAATGAAGGGCAAAATATGAACATTAGTATTAATGATATGAGATCAGAAGCTTTAGGTGTTAATGATGTTGATGTAACGAGTGCTGATAATGCTGATGAAGCCATTGGAACATTAGATGATGCTATCCAGAAAGTGTCTGGTGAGCGGTCTAAATTAGGTGCTAAGCAGAATAGATTAGAACATGTTACAAACAACTTAAGTGCAGCTGAAGAAAACTTAACTGCTGCTAACTCTCGAATTGAAGATGTAGATATGGCGAAAGAAATGATGGATATGAGTAAGTCTAGAATTCTTTCTCAGGCCGGTACTGCTATGTTAGCTCAGGCTAACCAGAAGTCTCAGGGAGTAATGCAGTTACTTGGTTAATTTATAATTTACAATGAAGCATTGACAATTATAAAAACCCAAAATAAGAAAGTTAGCTAATAGAAAATATTTAATAGCTAATGACTAAAACAAAGGCCGGCCGGTTCTTCCGGCTGGTCTTTTTTAATCGGAGGTGAGCAATTATGGTTGATGGGTTACAGATGGATGGATTAGCTAGTGGACAGCCGACTAATGACACTATTCAAAAGATATTAAATTCTCAATATGGGCCAAAATTGCAAAATTTAAGCGAGGAAAAGAGCGATTTAGAAGCTAAAAAAGGTGCTTGGCGAGATGTTAATTCTCGGATAGACAAATTAGAGCAAAAAGTGACGCAGTTAAATTTATCTTCCACTTTTAGTTCTAATACAACTAATAGCAGTAATGAAGAAGTAGTTACTGCTACAGCTAATTCTGATGCTGCAGAAGGGTCTTATGATTTAAAAGTACAACAAAAGGCTCTAGCGCATAGAGTAGCTGGGACAGATCAGTCTGGTAGTATTGATAGTGCAACTGCTACTGAAGATGCTTCAGAGATAGCGATGCAGAATGGTGGTGAGTATACAGTAGTAGAAACAACTAATAGCACAAATTATGATTATGGTTTAAAGAATAGTTCTGGTAATATTGTAGCTGTCAGCAATGACCAGCAAACATATACATCTTTAGATGAGTCAACTGCTGAAGGAGATTTAGATAATTTAACTGCTGAAGATCTAGGAGAGACGTATACTTTTAATGATCAAATCAATACGGATACAGTAGCAAGAATGGATGGTACTGGGACTGGAGAGCAGAATACTTTGACAACTGCAGTGATGATGAAAGATGATACAGTAACAATTAATGGTAATGATATTGATGTATCTGCTACTGATACCTTGGAAGATTTTGTGACTAAAATCAATGATGAAGATGCTGATGTGAATGCCAGTATTGTATCTAATAGACTGATATTGGAAAGTAAGGAAACAGGAACTGACAATCAAATGACCTTAGCTGATAATAATGGTTTATGGCAAGATTTGGGTTTGAAAAATGATAATGGTGATATCAGTAATAATGCCGGTTACCAAGCAGCTCAAAATGCTGAAATAACAGTCAATGGAATTACTGGAATTACTAGCCAAGACAATACCATAGATGAAGCAGTAGATAATGTGACTTTTAAACTCAGCGATTCAGCTCAAGAAAATGACACAGCCACTGTTACAGTAAGTCAAGATACTGAAAAAGCTACTTCTTCTATTCAAGAATTTGTTGAGCAATACAATAGTGTACAAGATTTTATGAAT
>JBNJDB010000143.1:0-5215 GCA_051744465.1 Bacillota bacterium
CAAGAACAAGCGATTGGTGATGAAGAACCAATAACTTGTCGTCCTGCTGATTTATTAGAGCCAACTTTGGATGATATCAAGGATGAAGTTGAAAGATATGTTGAAAAAGAAGAAGATTATTTATCTTATGCTTTATTTCCACAAGTAGCATTAAAGTTCTTGAAAGAACGAAAAAAGGAAAAGGATATCTTTGGAGAAGATAATACAGAAGAAGGTCACACTAAGGAGGCTAATGAAGATATGGAATTAAAAGATATTAAAGAATTAGTAGAAATGTTAAATGAGACTGATATCTCTGAGCTTAATTTAGAGGATGAAGGTACTAAAATTAGTATTAAAAAAGGTGGTCAAGTTGTAGCTGAAGAAACTACAGTTGCTACTTCTCAACCACAACCTACTGAGGTTAAAGAAACAACAACTGATAATTCAGTTGAAGAAACACAAGCAAGTGAAGAACAAGCTGAAACTGCTGTTGATGGTGAAGAATTTGAAGCTCCAATGGTAGGTACATTTTATCGTTCACCTGCTCCAGATGCAGATGCATTTGTTGAAGTAGGAGATGTTGTAGAAGCTGGTGATACTTTATGTATTATTGAGGCTATGAAGTTAATGAATGAAATTGAGGTTGAAGAAAAAGCTAAGGTAGCAGATATCTTAATTGAAGATGGTGAAGCAATTGAGTTTGGTCAACCATTATTTATTCTAGAAAAACTTTAATAGTGAACTTGAAGTTGTAATAAAATATAATTAGATCTAAGTGTCAGTGACATTAACCTTAAAATTAATAATTTGGTTATAGTTGCTGGCACTAATTTTTAAGAATAAGCTATAAATTTGTAGTTAACATATTGAATATTAGTTATTTTGAATTTGGTATAGAAGGAGTAGTGATAAAATGTTTGATAAAGTATTAATAGCAAATAGAGGCGAAGTAGCAGTTCGAATTATTAGAGCTTGCCAAGAATTAGGTATTGAAACAGTAGCTGTTTATTCAGAAGCTGATGAAGATGCGTTACATGTTAAGACTGCCGATCAATCGTATTGTATTGGCCCTGCTGCATCAAGTGAGAGTTATTTAGATATTCCAAGGTTGATTAGTGTAGCTGAAATATCTAATTCAGATGCTATTCATCCCGGTTATGGTTTTTTATCAGAAAATGATCATTTTGCTGAAGTTTGTGAAGATTGTGGGATTAAATTTATTGGCCCTAATGCCGGAACAATTGAGAAAATGGGAGATAAGTCAGTTGCTAGAGATACAATGATTGCAGCAGATGTTCCTGTGGTTCCGGGAACTGATGGAGCATTAGAAGGTGTTGACGAAGCAAAAGAGATTGCTGCTGATATTGGCTATCCAGTAATTGTAAAGGCTTCTTTTGGTGGCGGAGGACGTGGAATGAGAATTGCTAATAATAAAGATGAAGTAGTGCAAGCAATTCAGACTGCTAAATCAGAAGCTGAAGCTGCTTTTGGTAACCCAGAAGTTTATTTAGAAAAGTATGTTGAAGATCCTCGTCATGTAGAATTCCAAATCTTAGCTGATGAACATGGTAATGTAGTTCATTTAGGTGAACGAGACTGTTCAATTCAACGTCGTCATCAGAAAATGATTGAAGAGGCTCCTTCTCCAGCTATTGATCAAGAATTAAGAGAAGAGATGGGCCAAGCGGCTATTAAGGCTGCTAAAGCAGTTGATTATCATAATGCTGGTACAGTAGAGATGTTATTAGATAAAGATGATAATTTTTATTTTATTGAAATGAATACTAGAATTCAGGTAGAACACCCTGTCACTGAGTTAGTAACAGGTATTGATATTGTTAAAGAACAAATTAGAGTTGCTATGGGTGAGGAATTAGGCTATGATCAATCTGATATAGAAATTGATGGTGCAGCTATTGAATGTAGAATTAATGCGGAAGATCCGGCCAAAGATTTCCGACCTTCACCAGGGCAAGTAACTAAATATATAATTCCGGGTGGATTTGGAGTTCGAGTAGATAGTGCTGTTTATCAAGACTATCGAATTCCCCCATTCTATGATTCTATGGTGGCAAAATTAATCTGTTGGGGACGAGATAGAGAAGAAAGCCGCAAAAGAATGTTAAGAGCTTTAAATGAGTTTAAAATTGGCGGAGTTAAAACCACTATTCCATTTCATAAAGAAGTTTTAAATAATGAATACTTTATCACAGGTGATTTTGATACTAGTTTTATTCCTACTCATATTACTAATGAAGAAGAGGAATAATAAATCATTAAGTGGCTTGATTTAAGGGGGGGCATAAAATGGAAACTGAAGAAAATGAAGGTGTAATCCGAATTGCTGATGAGGTGGTTAGTATTATTGCTGGTCTAGCTGCTACAGAAATTGAAGGTGTAGCAGGGATGAGCGGTGGTTTATTAGATGGTGGTTTTGCAGAAATGTTAGGGAAGAAAAACTTGTCTAAAGGTGTTAGAGTAGAAGTTGGTGAGACTGAAACAGCAGTAGATTTATATGTGATAGTTGAATATGGTGTTAAAATAGCTGATGTTGCTTGGGATATTCAACAGAGTGTCAAAAAAGCTATTGAGAGTATGACTGGGTTAAATGTTGTTGAAGCTAATGTTCATGTAGAAGGCATTAGTCTTAATCAAGAGGAAGAAGAAGATGAAGAAGAAGAGAATGATAGAGAAGAAGCTGAAGAAGTTACAGAAGTTCCTCGAGTCAAATAATCCAACTTGAAATTTTAACAATTAAAATGGACGATAGAATTATGTCGTCCGTTTTTAATTGTTAATTAATCGTATTTAAAACTAGTTAGTAGAAAGGAGAATATTATGAAAATATTAGATAGAATTTTTATTTTAGTACTAGCCTTAATTATGGCAATCCTTTCTGTGGGAATTTTTGGTTTTTATTTTGAATTGCTTTCTCAATATCAGATAGCTGATTTTATTTCTGGTTTGGGAGGTCGAATTGATGTATTAGTAGTTTCTATAGTGTTATTTTTGCTTGCGGCACGGATCATTCAGTTATCATTTACGACTAAGAAAGGAAAAGAGCAGACTATAATTGGTGAAGGTGAATTAGGAACTATTCGCATTACTTTAGAAGCTATTAATAAATTTGTAAAGGACTTAGCTGCAGAGGAAGCAAAAGCAACTAATATTAAATCTGAAATTAAAGTGCGAGATGCTGGTTTAGATATAATATTAAATTTAGCTGTCTATAAGAAAACAAAAGTTCCCAACTTAGCTAATAAATTACAACAACATGTTAAAGCTGGGATAGAGGACTCTATTGGAGCTCAAGTAAATCAAGTTGAAGTTTTAGTTGAAGCTATTGAAAAATCCGAAGAAAAAAATCGCAACTTGCGATTAGATTAAAAAATGAGGTGTTTAGAAAATGACTAACTGGGATGATTTATCTGATCTTGTACAATTATTACATAAATATCGAGGTAGAATTATTGGTTTAGTAGTCGGGTTAGTCAGTTCTATTTTAGTTATTGAGTTTGGTGTTATCCCAGCTACATTTATTATTACCTGTATGGGGCTTGGTTATTATTTAGGTCTGCGCTATGATAATCGAGAGGATTTGCGAGATATTTTAAATGATATCTTTCCACCTCATGAGTAAAGCTTAATTGGATAGTAATTTATTGTTGATTCATTGCCACCTGGTGTTAAGGTGGTTTTTTATTTTGATTTGATAGTTATTGTTTAATGATATATAGTAATAATGAGTAATCAAATAGATTATAATAGTCAAAAAGGAGCGATTTATGATGACAAAAAAAATAACAAGACATCAGGCCCGAGAAATCACAGTCCAGTTTTTATATCAAATTGATATTAATGAGGATAGTTTAAGAGATAATTTAGACAATTTAGCTCACGAACACCCTGAATTAAATCTAGAGGATAGTTTTTTAATAGATATGATTACAGGAGCCTATCAAAAAATAGATGAAATTGATGAATTTCTTGATAATAATATAGAGAATTGGAAAGTTGACCGAATGGCCAAGGTAGATAGAAATGTAATCAGATTAGCATTATATGAAGCATTATATGAAGCTGATATACCAGTAGCTGTATCAATTAATGAAGCAGTAGAATTAGCAAAAAGTTTTAGCAATCAAGAATCAGCTAAATTTGTTAATGGAGTGTTAGGGAAAGCAATTGATGAATTGGAGTTAGAAAAAGATGAATAAGGGGTTTATTTTAGGAATAGATACAAGTAATTATACTACTGCTGTGGCTCTATTAGACCAAGATGGAAAATTGATTGCTCAGCAACGGGAGCGATTGGAAGTTGAAAAAGGAAAAAAGGGTTTGCGGCAATCTAAAGCAGTTTTTCAGCATGTTAATAAGTTGCCTGAACTTATTGCTCAGGTTATTGAGGGGTATCAAGATCAATTAGTTAAAGTAGTAGTTAGTACTAGGCCTAGAGATGAAATGGATTCTTATATGCCAGTTTTTAGGGTTGGACAAGCGCAGGCTAAATCTTTGGCCCATGCCTTAGAAATACCATTGATTAAGGTTTCTCATCAGGCAGGTCATTTAATGGCTGGATTATGGTCTAATGATCTGCAACTTGATCGATTTTTGGCCCTTCATTTGTCTGGGGGAACTTCAGATTTATTATTAGTTAATAGAGGAGAAGATGCTCAATTTGATATTCAAGAGATAGGAGGGAGCCAAGATATAACTGCTGGTCAGTTTATTGATCGGGTAGGAGTTAAACTTGGTTTGGATTTTCCCGCGGGACCAGGATTGGAAAAATTAGCTGAATCTGCTACAGAGGATGCTACTAAATTAGCTTATTCAGTCCAAAATTTAGAGATCAGTTTTTCTGGTCCTTGTTCAGCAGCAATGAGAAAGATTGCAGCAGGAGCAGCTAAAGAAAATATTGCTTTAGAGGTACAAGAGTCGATAGCTAATTCATTAATTAAAATGTTATCTAGGGCGATAGAGGAGTATGATTGTTCAAATCTTTTATTGGTTGGAGGAGTAATGGCTAATCAATATCTAAGAGATAAATTAAAAGCAAGTTTAGAAAATCAAGATTTAAATGCTAAGCTTTATTTTGCTCCCCCCCAGTGGAGCAGTGATAATGCTTTAGGAACTGCAGCATTAGGATTAAAGAGATAGTAATTATGGTGGGGTTAAATTTCTTTAAATTTATTATTGCTAGAATAATCCTCTAGTAATTTTTCTGCTTTTTTAT
>JBNJDB010000144.1:0-5212 GCA_051744465.1 Bacillota bacterium
AAACCTCAAGATACGGTAGTGTTAGTGATTCCAATTGATGCAGCTGCCCCGAAAGGAAGGTTGATTTTACCGCAAGTACAGACTTTACGGGATGTTTTAGATCATGATGCTCAAGCATTAGTCGTTAAGGATACCGAATTAAAAGGAGCTTTGAGTGAGTTAAAGGATGATCCTAAAATTGTTGTTACTGATTCGCAAGCCTTTATGAAAGTTGCTGCTGATGTTCCCGAAAATGTGCAATTAACTGGTTTTTCTATTCTTTTTGCTCGTTACAAAGGGGATTTAGAAATTTTGACTAATGGTGCTAAACAAATTGATAAATTGCAGGCGGGAGATAAAATTTTAGTAGCAGAATCTTGTACGCACCATCGGACTTGTGATGATATCGGCACAGTTAAAATTCCGCGCTGGTTACGGCAAAAAGTTGGAGCTGATTTAGAATTTGACCATGTTTCTGGACTTGAATTTCCTGATAATGTTGAAGAATATGATTTGATTGTTCAATGTGGGGGCTGTATGACTAACCGGAAAGAAATTTTGTATCGAATTAAAAAAGCTGATAGCTTAGATATACCAATTGTTAATTATGGGATGTTAATTGCTGATGTGCACGGGATTTTAGATCGTGCTTTAGAACCGTTTCCTTATGCGAAGATGCTATGGGAGGATTAGTGTTACTTTTGTCTGTAGACACAAAAGTAACCAAAAGGTCAGGAGGGAATTGAAACTCACTGCGTTCAAGCAATAATTCCCTCAAAATTCAAAATCAATAACATTAGACTAGATCAATAGCTTGTTTTATTAAAAGTGACCCTGTTTAAACTAAAAGAAAATAATCTTGATACTATTTAAAAGTTGAAAAAATAAATAAGCAATAAAAGATTAAAAATCTATGAATCCAAAAAACTATTAATTTAATCTATATTTTGAATTCAACTATCAAGTGTCTTTTATCGTTCCTCCGTGTTTTTAAAGAGCAAAAAACACTTCATGTAGTCTTTCTTACCTTCTTTTTTGCTAATTAACTGCGCAACCTATATAAAATAGTTTTTTTAGGTTGTTTTTTCAACTGTCAACTGTAAACTGTAAATTGTAAACTGTTTTTCTGGGGTGATTTTAATGAGAGAAGAAAAAGATTTAATTGGAACTAAAGAACTAGCAGATGATGTTTATTATGGAATCAATACAGCTCGAGCTAAGGAAAATTTTGATTTAACTGGCAGACAGGTTAATCGGGAGTTAATTAAAGCTATTGTGGAAGTTAAAAAGGCTGCTGCGAGTGTTAATTATGAGATTGATAGATTAGCGGAAGAAAAAAAGGATGCTATTGTTCAAGCTTGTGAAGAAATTATAGCTGGTGAATTAGAGGAACAATTTGGTCTTGATGCTCTACAAGGTGGGGCAGGGACTTCTACGAATATGATGGTTAATGAGGTAGTGGCTAATCGAGCAATTGAAATTTTGGATGGTACTAAAGGAGATTATGATTTGGTTCATCCTAATCAAGATGTCAATTTAGGTCAATCGACGAATGATGTTTATCCTACGGCGCTTAAATTGGCATCTTTGCGTTTGTTAATTCCTTTAACTGAAGAGGTAGCTACTTTACAGACTGCTTTACAAGAAAAAGAAGCTGAATTTGCAAATGTTTTAAAATTAGGGCGGACGCAATTGCAAGATGCTGTACCGATTACGCTTGGCCAAGAATTTTCTGCTTATGGGGAAGCAATTAGCCGTGATCGATGGCGGTTGTATAAAGTGTCTGACCGATTAAAAAAAGTAAACTTAGGTGGTACAGCTGTAGGGACTGGTCTGAACGCTGAGCCTAAGTTCATCTTTAAAGTGGTTAAAAGATTAAGAAATAATACTGGTATTAGCTTGGCCCATGCTGAAAACATGATTGATAATACACAAAATTTAGATATATTTGTGGAAGTATCAGGATTGTTTAAATCTTTAGCAGTTAATTTAAATAAGATTGCCAATGATTTAAGATTGCTTTCTTCTGGTCCTCAAGGAGGCATTGGAGAGATTAAATTACCTCAAGTACAGTTAGGTTCTTCAATTATGCCGGGTAAAATAAATCCTGTAATTCCGGAGGCAATTAATCAGATTAGTTTTTTGGTGATGAGTAATGACCAAGCAATTACTTTGGCTGCTCAGTCTGGTCAGTTAGAATTAAACGCAATGCTACCTTTATTAGCTGATAAGTTCTTAGAAAGTTTAGAAGTTTTAAATAATGGAGTAAAAATGTTTAGAGAAAAATGTATTAATGGAATTGAGGCAGAAGAGGAAAGATGTCAAAAGTTATTAGATAATAGTTTGGGGCTGTTAACTGCTTTAAATCCTTATTTGGGCTATCAATTAACTAGTCAAATTGCTGAAGAAGTTTTACAAACAGATAAAACTGTTCACGAAGCTGTCTTAGAACGAGAAATATTTACTGAAAATGAGTTAGAAAAAGTTTTGAGTCCAGAAGAAATGACCCAACCTGGAATTCCAGGCAAAAAATAGAAAATAAAGATATCCCAAATGAAGTATGCTTTAGAAAAAAGGCATACTTTTTATTTTTTTGTCCTTTTTTAGCAGGATTTTAGAATTGAGTATTGAATACTATAATATTGTAGGGAAAGGTGATGAATTATGGTAGGAAACATTGTTAATACTATTGCTATCTTAGTTGGCGGTAGTTTGGGGTTGTTTATTGGTGATAAAATTTCTAAATCCCTAAAAGATGTAGTCATGCAGGGCTTAAGTTTAGCCGTTTTATTAATTGGCTTGCAAATGGCATTACAGACTGAGAATATGCCAGTAGTTATTTTTAGTTTAGTTATTGGAGGAATAATTGGAGAATTATTAAGTATTGAAGCCAATTTAGACCGCTTTGGAAAGTGGATAGAATATAAATTAGATAGTGATAGCAAACTAGCAACTGGTTTTGTTCATGCTAGTTTAATTTATTGTGTAGGAGCTATGGCTATTACTGGAGCAATTCAAGACGGGTTAGGTAATCCATCTACTCTTTATTCTAAATCATTATTAGATGGTTTTTCAGCTATTGCCTTTGCTTCTACCTTAGGACCAGGAGTTATTCTTTCGGCTCTATCAGTTTTCTTGTATCAAGGTAGTATTGCCTTATTAGCAGGTATTGCTCAAGAAATACTGATTACTTCTGTAATTACTGAAATGACCGCTGTAGGTGGTTTATTGATTGTGGCAATTGCCTTGAATTTGTTAAAAGCAGTTGAGATAAAAGTTGGAAATCTATTACCAGCTATATTTATTAGTATCTTGTTAGTATATTTATTTTAAAATATTAATAACAATCTAAAAAAGGCTAAATCATTAGCAAAAAAAGGGGGGGCGAGATTATGCTAAAAGATAATCAACAAGAAAAGATTACATTACAGGTTGTTCCTGAAGCAGAGCAAGAAGTTTTTTCGTTAAAAATACCAAAAAAGTGGATTAAAATAGGAATTTATTTAATTATAATTTCTCTTGTTTTTGTAGCCGGACTATTATATTATTATTATTATCGTTTTAATGCAGCATATAAGGAAATAAGATTTTTAGTCCCCTATAAACAAAGAGTAGAAAAGCTAAAGCAAAAAAATAATTATTTGCAGAGTAAATTATCTAATTTATCTGATAAAACAGAGCAAATCAAAGAGCAATTTAATCAAATCAAAGAGGAAAATCATAAAATTAAAGAGATGATTGATTTTCAAAACCAAGAAGATATTAGTAGTAATAATAATGTCAAATTACCACAAGCTAGTACAGCTTCAGCTACAAATGATTCTTCTTCTGGAGTTTTAATCAATAATACAAGACGTAATTTATCTGCATTAGATGAGGGAATTAATGATAAAAAGAAAGATTTATCAGATTTAAAACAGGATATAATAAATTATAAGGATTACTTGGCTTCTAAACCGAAAGGTTGGCCTATACTAGACCGCAAAGGTAGAATAACTTCTGACTATGGTCGTCGTTTTCACCCAGTTCTAAAGAAACAAATTTTTCATGAAGGCATAGATATTGGGGTTTGGTATAATCATAAGGTAGTTGCTACTGGAAAAGCTAAAGTAGCTTTTTCTGGTTGGAAGTCTGGTTATGGGCGGACAATTATTTTAGACCATGGCTATGGTTATAGAACTTTATATGGGCATAATAATAAGCTATTAGTTAGAACAGGAGAAGTAGTTAAAAGAGGAGAAGAAGTTGCTCTGTCAGGTAATTCTGGTCGTAGTACTGGACCGCATCTACATTATGAAGTATTAGTTAATGGTAACCATACTAATCCCCGACAATTTTTTTAATAGAGGAGGCTAACTAATGTTATTTGGAAGTGACGATAAGAAAAAGAAAAATAAGAAGGCACAAAAACAGATAAGTACTATTATTAATCAAGGTACAACAATTGAAGGTGAAGTAGAGGTTGAAGAATCGATTCGCGTTGATGGTCAACTAAATGGTAAATTAGTGGTTGAGGGAGATATTTTAGTAGGTAAAACTGGGAAATTAAAGGCTGATGTAGAGGGAGAAAACATAGAAATTGCCGGTGAAGTAGAAGGTGATGTGCGAGCTAATGGCAAATTAAAATTATTGAAGGATGGTAAATTAACAGGTGATATTTGTTATTCTAATTTAGTTATTAATGATGGCGCGTTATTTAAAGGAACTAGTATTTCAGAAAAGAAAAGTAATAAAACTAGTTCAGTATCAAAAAAATCAAAGCCAAAAGATAAAAAAAAAATTAAAAAATCTAAAAATTGAGATTGAAACTAATACTGATAATCTAGCAGATGCATTTGCTTTGCGCAAAGAAGTTTTTGTGGAAGGTCAAGGTGTTCCAGCTGATTTAGAAATTGATGATAAAGAGGAGCAAGCAGTTCACTTTTTAGCCCGAAAAAATGATAAATTAGTTGCTACTTGTAGATTAAGAATACTTGATGATTATGCTAAATTAGAAAGAATGGCGGTTAAATCTACTTATAGGGGCCAAGGAATTGGTAGCTCATTATGTACAAGAGTAGAAGAATTTGCTACTAAAAGAGGATTAGACCGGATAAAATTGCATG
This sequence comes from Bacillota bacterium, assembly GCA_051744465.1. Taxonomy (GTDB): domain Bacteria; phylum Bacillota; class Halanaerobiia; order Halobacteroidales; family Halobacteroidaceae; genus Halanaerobacter. Next base: position 5,085 of record JBNJDB010000144.1, read on the forward strand.
CTCAAGTTAGGGCTAAAGATTTTTATCAAAGTAATGGCTATAGTTTGCTTTCAGAAGAAGAATTTATTGAAGCAGGAATTAAACATCTTAAAATGGATAAAAAATTATAAGCTAAAGACCTTAATCCT
>JBNJDB010000145.1:0-5140 GCA_051744465.1 Bacillota bacterium
AATCAGCACTCTCTTTTACTTCAGGCCAGGCATTATCAACTGCTACGCCAAGTCCAGCATATTCTAGCATTTCTTGATCATTATAACTATCTCCAATTGTAATTACCTCACTAGCCTGATAACCATACTTTTCAGCTAAGTTAGCAACAGCTTGGCCCTTATTGACCTCGGGATTCATTATTTCTACAAATACAGATTTCGAAGTTGTAATATGTAAGCGGTCAACATATTTAGACTGTAATTCTGCTAAAACTTCTTGAACTCGATCATCCTCATCAATAATGATTAATTTAGTTGAAGCTTGATCGATAAATTGATCTAAATCTTCCCTAATCACTTCACCTTTAATCCCAGCTAAATCTTGGTAATATTTAGCTGCTGCACTATCTTGATTGAAATATAAGTTATCATTTAAATAAAGATTAAGATGCAAATCATTATCTCCAGCATAGCCAGCAATTTCTTTCGTCAACTCTAGACTAACTGGCTTATGTTCAACAACATCTCCACTAGCTACTTCTTTAGTCAAAGCACCATTATAAGTAATAATTGGCCCTGTTAAACCTAATTCTTGAGCATAAGGCTTAGCAGAAGCATGCATTCGCCCCGTAGCAATCACAACCTTAACCCCTTTTTCTCGAGCTTGATCAATCACTTTTTTTGTCGGTTCACTAATTTGATGATCAGCTCCTAGTAAAGTATCATCTAAATCAATTGCTATTAATTTATAACTCATCTATTTTGCCCCTTTCTTTAACTTACTACTTCCTCCATTTGTGCTTGATAGTCTTCTGCTTTTACTTGACCTAGTTTTCTTGCTCCAATAAATGATAAAGCAAATAATAAAGCCGCTAAACCGATTCTACTTAATTCAGTTTGAACCCCCAAATAACTAGCCCCAATATAGCCAACTATCAAAGCTAACAAAGGTAACAAATAAATTGTAATTGCAGCACCTGAAATATTAGTTCCTGTCATTTCTATTGTAACCACATCACCGGTATCAACATTCAAACTATTATCAAGAGTTAAAACTAAATTATCATCCTCATCACAATGTCCACATTTACCACAAGCAGAATGTTTTTGGACCATTACCTCAACCTGCTCTTCATCTGATTGAGAAATAACCCGAGCATACTGTTTCATCTTAATCGCTCCTTTGTTTAACTAATTTAATGCTACATTTAATTATAATTAAAAGTAAAGCAAATTTAAAGATATCTTCATCCACAATTTTACCTACCAGAAACTAGCAATTTTTAATATAATTAAGATTAATCTTAATTATATCACAAACTAAATTTTTTTAAACCAAAAATAAAAGAGAGAGCTAAAAAAATTAACAACCATCACTGGTTGTTAATTAACTGAATTAAGAAGCAGCATTAATTATTGCCTTCAATTCAGCAACTGTATAATCTTTTTCTAGTCCACAATCTTGACATTCAATAGTTACTTCCGTAGTTGATGATAACTTTTTTAAGTCATCTTTTAACTTTAATTTCTGACCACAACTTGAACAAGGATAATTAATATAATCTCCTGCTAAATAGTCTTGTCTCATTTAATCCCCCCCAAATAAATTGAGAATTGATAATGGAAAATTGACAATTGAAAAAACAAAACCCAGCAATAAAACAATGCAACTAGGACTACACGAAGTGTTTTTTATCTTTTTAAAAACACAAAGTAAAAAATCTTAATTTATTCTTTACTTCTATTAGATACCATTATAGAATATTTGCGGGCCAATTTCTAAAGTAAAATTTGGAACTACTAAAGAATTATTACTACTCATCTTTTATTTTATATGACAAACGCCCTATTTAGCTAATATTTAACATTAATTTCAACAATTACTCAAATCAGCTAAAACTAATTTCAGGTGCCTCGCGCTGGTTAGGAGCTTCAATCTCGAAAAAGTCTTGTTGCTCAAACCTAAACATATTAGCAACTAGATTGGAAGGAAATACTTCTATCTTATTATTAAACCTTAAGACTTGATTATTATAGCTTTGACGCGCAAAAGAAATCTTATCCTCAGTAGCCGTTAACTCTTCTTGCAATTCAAGGAAATTCTGATTAGCCTTCAAGTCGGGATAATCCTCTACTACAAAAGATAATTTCTCCAAAGCTTGATTTAACATCCCTTCTGATTTAGCTTGTTCTTGAACATTACTGGCATTAACAGCCTGACTCCTAGCCTGAATGACCTTTTCTAAAGTTTCTTGTTCGTGTTCCATATAGCCTTTAGCAATCTCTACTAGATTAGGAATTAAATCATGACGTCGCTTTAATTGGACATCAATTTGTGACCAAGCATTCTCTACCTGATTTTCTAACTTAATAATTGTATTATAATCCTTAATCGCAACTACAACTCCTAAAATTAAAATTCCTAACAAAATCCAACTCATAATTAACGCCTCCTATATTAATTGATAATCACAAACCTAAGTCCGGTGCTTTTCTTTCCCGTTGGTATTCAATTTCAAAATAATCTTCTGTTTCAAAACCAAAATAATCGGCAATCAGATTAGATGGAAAAGTCTCTACCTGATTATTAAAATACAAGACTGCATCATTATAGCTTTGGCGTCCAAAGGCAATTTTGTTTTCAGTTGATACTAATTCTTCGTGCAGTTCAAGAAAATTTTCTTTTGCTTTTAAATCTGGATAGTCTTCCACCACTCCTAATAATTTATCAAGAGCCTGATTCAAATCACTTTCTGCACCAGCTTGACTATCAATCTGTTGAGATTGAACAGCTTCTCTTCTCGCTTCCACTAGATTATTGATCACTTCTCTTTCATAATCAATATACTCTTGAGTTACTTTTACTAATTTTGGAATCAAATCATGTCTGCGTTGCAATTGAACATCAATTTGCGACCAAGCCACTTCTACTGTATTCTCTAATTCAACTAATGAATTATAAGTTAACCACAAAAACAAAACTGGAATTACTACAATAATTAATAAAATCCACCACATTCTTTGCACTCCTCTGTAAATAATCTTTTATTGGGGCTGATGCTTGAAAATATCCCGCAATAATTTCAAAATCCGATTTTGATCATCTACTGTCCCTAAATTAATAACTGCTTCTAACTCTCCGCCATCAAACCACAATCCATGCTCCACTGAACACTGGTCTAGAATCAAATTATCATTCTCAACTACTATCTGCTCCATCTCTTGATTACAAATTGGACATGGCTTTACTCTTTCAGTTGGGGTTTCCATCTGGGTTAGGGAATCTAATAGATCATCTTTCCCTGCAGTTCCTTCCAATAATAGCTCTAATTCTCCTCTATCCAACCAGACTCCTTGACACGACACACAATAATCTACCTCTACACCATCAAGTTCTAAAATAATCATTGTTTTATCTCTACAGACTGGACAATCCATGCTTTATCTTCCTCCTACCATCAGTAATAGTTCAGTTCCTAATTAAAATTAATTACTGATCAATTATCTTAATCTCTGATCCACATCCTTTACAAGTTATCTTAGGAGCCTTAAAAACAGGTGAAAGTTGCACCAAATGACCACAATCACACAAGAATGAATCCCAAGTTCCTGGATTTTCTCGCAAATAAGTTAATTCTCCTCCTAGATGCTCTACATCACTATCCGTTCCTTCAGTTCCCTCAGCTTGTTTCGAATTAGACTTAGTAACTTTTTTTATTTCAGTACCGTCAGGATTATTATTAAATGGTGATTCCTTATAGGGGGATACCTCCTGGGGAGAATCACTTGCATCTGCAACTTTATGAACTCTTCCACAACGAGGACAAGCAATTTTTTCTTTAGCAAAACTTGCTGGGATTTTAACTTTGAGACCACAATCACATAATAAAAATCCAAAATCATCTAAAGCTCGATTCCAATTTTGTGTCTCTCGCTCTTTAGTAGCAGAATCATTGGCAGCAACTGCAGACTTATCGGAGCTAGTAGTTCTATCCTGTAAAGATAAGAAATCAGAGCCACTCAAAGCCTTATCAGGAATAATATTCGATGCATTATCTTTAACAAGATTATAAGCACGTTGATAATGCCGATAATTTGCTCCATCAGAAATTTTCCGTAAAATCCTAATCCGTTCTTTAAGCGGCGGATGAGTTTTAGAACTAAACTTTTTTAATGGATTAGAAATATAGAGCGGAGCCGTCATCTTATTAGCCACTACTAATTGGCCCTTATCAGCTGCTATTTTTTCCAAAGCTGAAGCCAACCCCTGCGGATACCGAGTTAGTCTAACAGCAGTTGCATCGGCTAAATATTCTCTTTTACGGGACAGACTAAAATAAATCATTCTCGCAATACCCGAAGTCAGTAATGCTACTAATAATAACATTGCCCCCTCAGATGATTTTTTACTACTCCTCCAACTACGATTTCTATGGCGGCGAGATGAAGACTTGCTTGAATTAAAAGACGTAATTAATAAAATAGTACTTAATAATGTCTGGGCAAATGTCATATATAAGACATCACGGTTGATTATATGAGACATCTCATGAGCAATAACTCCTTGCAACTCATGGCGATCTAATTTAGATAACAACCCAGTAGTGACAACTATAGCACTCTCATCCTCTTTAATTCCAACAGCAAAAGCATTCGGAGTCAGACTAGGAATAGCATATAAACTAGGCTGTTGAGTTAGATTAGAAGCTATTGTCATCTCTTCTACTATATTAAATAATTGCGGATGCATATTGCGAGATAATGGTTTAGACTTACTAGCAGATAAAATCAAAGAATCACCATAAAAATAGCTTTTAGCACTCATAAATATCCATATTAAAAGAGCCAATCCAATTCCAATAGAACCTCCCGTAGTTGACCTAGAAAAATAAAAACCCACAGCATATCCTAAACCTAATAAACAAGACCCTAAAGCAATAAATAGAATTATAGTCTTTCGTTTATTTGCTTGTATCAATTCCCACATTTTTAATGACTCCTTTCACCACTTTAAAATCAAATTTTAGCTACTACCTAATCTTCTTCTACTATATCAGACATAAAACTATTAATAATACTCAAAACAATGGCACCAATAGTAGCTGCAAAGATTCCTGTTACTTCAAATCCCGTTACCAGATTGGCAGTTAAAAGAAACATT
>JBNJDB010000146.1:0-5124 GCA_051744465.1 Bacillota bacterium
AATTCTAATTCTAGCTCATTATCTAGATAATAATCATCAGTTTCTATATTATAAACTAATGTCATCGACGGCAAAACAGTTTGGTTTTTAAATTCATCATTAAGTTCTAATGATAGTAAATTAGTGAAATATTCATTATCTTGATTATATTCTATATCATATGGATTATTTTCAATTTTATCATGGTTTAAAATATACTCACTTTTAACTTGTAAATTAAGATTCAAATTGCTAACAGGTAGATCTCTATCGCCGCCAATCAACCAAGCTACTTTATTATTTTTTACTGTCGGATCATCGCCATCAGTATCTTCAGTTAAATAATAAGCTAATTCTGCTCGCGAATTAATACCTGCAATCACAGAACTCATTTCTGTTCCTAAGACACTAACTTCATCATAATGTAAATCTAAATCTCGTAGAAAAGATTTATATTCTTCAGAATAATTTGGATTACTATCTGGATTCTTATGATCTTCTTCTAAATTATCTAAAGCTTTATTGTTCATACTAGGTCTTTTTAAATGACCTTGGTAGAAAGAAAATCCATAATCATAACCTGCTTTAGAATTAGTATACCGCAATCCAAGTTGACCATCTTCAATTTCTTGCTGCGGGTGATCCTGTAACTCTTTATTTACTTGATTAGCATCAGCTAACCCAAACTGCTCCATTAATACTGGTTCTAAATCATTTAAAGTCTGCATTTCATTAACTACCCAATCTCCATTAGTAGCCAATTTATCAGGTGTGAAATTAGGAGTATAGACTGCTTCTAAAGTCCCAGAGCCTAAATAATAATTCATTTTAAACATTTCTTCTCCAATTTGACGATCTAAATAATCAGGGTTAACAAAATCAGTTAAATCTTCTCCATTTAAATTATCAACTACATGTATCTTATCTCCTTTACCCCATACTTCTTTCTTCTTACCGACTAGCAAATCATAATTATCATAATCAAATTCCATAGTCGCTTCTTCAATTTCAACTTTATCATCGGCAGTATCATCAAAATTCAGGGTTACATCAATTTCTGAATTCCCGCTTGTATAATTTAAATCTAAATCAAAAATTGGATCAGAATAAATATCTGATTTATTTGCTTTATCTAAAATAGCTCTAGTATCTAATTCTAAAGTTCCACCCCAACTTAATTTATCTTCGCTGCTATCTCCAAACGAACTACTAGAAAAAGCACTTTCAGTACTTGATTCATCATCTGAACTTTCTGACCCAAAAGCACTTTCATCTGCCTGAACAGAAGTACCTAATAAACTTATTACTACCAGCACACTCAAAATCATGAATGTAACTCGTTTCATCTATTCTCCCCCCTTTTTTTATTCTTAGTACTCTCGACTAAAACAATTGCTTAATTTATAGTACTGAGCTTCATTTGTAGCTTTTTAGCACCTCCATTATAATTGGTAATTTATAATGGATAATGGATAATTAAATTCAAAACCACAAACTCAAAACAGTACCACTATCCCTTTATTTGCCCTGGTTTAGAAAACGCTTTGTAAATCTTTTCGGACTAACCTTTTTATCATATTCAATAAACGGCTGATCCGAATCATTTCGTTTAATATACAGACGAGTTTTATGACCAGATTCTTTATCTTCCATTACCGCATCGAAGACTGTCCAATAACCACTTATTTTTTCAAGGTTCTGCTTAATTGTTAGCACTTTTTCAACTTCATCAGCCTTTTTATCATACATTTCTACTCGTACAGGAATATCGTGTTTTTTAGTCACCCACGAAATTCTTTTCCCATATTGATAATCTTCTTTATCTTTTGGTACAGATTCTACTACATAACATTCATAATCATCTAATTTTTCTTCGCGCAATAATTCATGATTATCTTCTTCAACATCTCTAGTTTCTAAGTCATCATAAGTAAAATCAGAACCCACAAAAGAATCATCACCTTGGTCAGAAGCAATTCTTCTAACTCGACCTAGGTCCGGTAAATAAATCCACTTATCATCATCGCGGTCTTCAGTTTCTACTTGTAAAAATCTAGTTTCAGCAATTGAAGCCGGACTTTGAAATTCCATTACCACTTGTGATAAATCCTCTTCTTTATCATGTTTCATCCCCCATACTTCTAAAGTTCTTTCCTTTTTATTCCCATCTTCATCAATCAAATCCATCCCCATCAAAGCATGCATAGTATCGCCTTCGTTTAAAACTCCTTCAGCGTCATCCATTACTTCTTTACCTGTAATAGCAAAGGCAGCAGTGCTACTTACTAATACTAAAGATACTACTAAAATTAAAATCAAATTTTTTTTCATTACTAATCCCTCCCATTATAAATTTAGTGTGCTCTCGATTAAATTAATTACTTAATTCATAATACTGAGCTTTGTTTGTAGTTTTTTAGCACCTCCATTATAATTGATAATTTATAATGGAGAATTGATAATTAAACCCCTAAAGTCAAAACATTAACGCTCTACTAATCTATTAGTTTAATGCTATTACTCTTTTGTCTCTCCGTGTAGTCCTAGTCTCTCTACTTCTTGCTATATGCTCTGCGCAATCTAAACTAATATTTTTATTGCTAGGTTGCCTAGTTGCTCATAAAATCTGGCTCGAATAAATTCAATAAAGCTGGTAAAATAGTCATTGCTGCAATAGAAGAAGTAATCATTGTCAACATTACTAGTAATCCTAAATTCACTAACGGATAAAAGTTAGAGAATAATAATACTGCAAAACCAGCTGCTACTGAAGTGGCATTAAAGATAATTGCTTTCCCAGCAGTTAATAAAGTATTTTGACAAACTTGATCTAAATCATCACTGCGCTGACGTTCATAATGATAAGCAGATAAGAAGTGAATAGTATAATCAACTCCAATTCCAATGGCAATGGAAGCAACCATTGCTGTACCTATATCTAATTTAATCCCTGTATAGCCCATAACCCCAAAATTAATTAGCAAAGAAATGCTGAGAGGAATAATACCATATATTCCTGCTATTAAAGAACGATAAGTAATTGCTACTATCAAAAATACAACTACTAAAGACACAAGGATGCTCAGAATTTGGCTAGATACAATTAAATCATTAACAGCTAAGGCCATATCTGCATTTCCGGCCATTGAAATTTCATATCCTTCAGGAAAATAATGATCAACATAATTTTGAATATCTTTTTTTACCTCTTTGATCGTAATATTACTTCCTGTTTTTATCTGAACCATCATTCTTCCTTTGTCAGGCTCTAACTGTTCATTGATTAAATCATCTAAACTACCTGAATACATTAATAAATATTGAGAAACCAAATTTTTTAATTGTTCTCTGTTTTCTGCAGGATATTTTTCTGCATGATAAGGCACTTCATTATAAGCTGCTCCCCTATAATTTAATTCTTTACTTACGACATCAACTAATTCTTCCCCAGTTAAATCTAACTTTTCTGCTCTGACTACTGCTTTATTTAATAACGTAATTACTTCTTTTTCAGATATTTCCCCTGTTGAAGGAGCTATATCCTCAACTTGACTATTGATTTCTTCTGTTTCTTCCGTTTCTTCACTACTACCAAAATCTGAAGTGGTTTCTTCACCAAAATCGCTAGTGGTTTCAGATTCAGAATCATTTTTTTCTTCTGTATTGGAATCAGAAGTGTTTTCTTGCTCATTAAAATCGCTAGTATCTTCTTCTCCAAAACTACTTGTTGTTTCTTCACCAAAATCTGAAGTAGTTTCATCTTGACTTGAATCTTTAGTTTCTGATTGAGTATCGCCCTCCATTTCTTCTTCAGGATAATGCATCACTTGATTCATTCGTTTAATAAAATCTGCTACTGATGTAACTTTTCCTACTTCATCATACTCATTTCTTAGATAGCTTTTCAAATTATCTATTTCTTTTAAAACTTCAGGATTAGTCAAACTCCCATCATCAGGACCATCAATCATTACATTTAAAATATTAGTCCCACTAAATTTTTGATTAATAAATTGGTCTGCTTTTCTAATTGCTGTATCCTCTCTAAACATTTCAATCATTACATTATCAATTACTACCTTTGACATTCCATATAACGAAATTATGACTATCATAATAGCTAATAATAACACTCTAACTCTTGCTCCCGAAAAATAACTATATAACTTCACCAAAACCCCATTAATTAGACTGTCCTCTTCTTCCTCACTATATTCCAAATTACTATGTTTGACCAACAAAAGCGCAGGAATTAAAGTCAAAGCCACGATTAAAGCTGTTAAAACACCTATAGCAGTAAAAATACCAAACTCTCTAATTGGAATAATATTGCTTGTAGCTAAAGAAGAAAAACCTACAATAGTAGTCAGACCTGCTAGCAAAACAGGTTTCCCCACTTTTTTGACTGTTTTAATTACTAGCTCACGATGTCTTTTTTCAGTTAAATCATGTCTATTTTCTTTTCTCAAATCATCATAATAATGACTAATAATATGAATCCCATATGCACTTCCTACTGCTACCAACAACACTGGAATTACTGTTGATACCATTGTTAATTCAATATTAAGCAGTGCCATAATTCCTAAAGCCCAAACTGTACTAATAGAAACAGTTAGCATTGGTAAAATTACTCCACCAATATTTTTAAAAGATAAATAAAGTACAATTAACACTACAGCAATTACGAAAGGAATTAATCTTCTTAAATCTGATTCCATATTATTTCCCATTAATACATTAACTGCTGGACTACCCGCTAAATAAAATTCAAAATCATGCTTCTTATAATCATCTAATTTATCTCTTATTTTATTATAGACTTCTTCCTTTTCTTCAATCGCTAACCCTTTGTCAAGTTGGACACTAATTTGAGTCGATCCTAAATCATCTGAATATACATTGTCGCGGTACAAATCCCAAGCAAATAATTTTTCTTTGAAATCATAAATATCACTCTGATTTTTTGGTAACTCCTCTACTAACTCCTCTACTTCCATTCCTTCACTTGTCCCAGCAATGTAGTCCGCATTAGTCATTGAGGTGACCTCATCAACATTCTTGATTCCTTCTAATGATTTAGTTAATTCAGATATTTCTTTGATATTCTGTTGATTCAACAGATCACCTTTTTTACTTTTAATT
>JBNJDB010000147.1:0-5063 GCA_051744465.1 Bacillota bacterium
TCAACTGTATTTATAGGGGAGGAATTAAATAATGCCAAAACGTCAAGATTTAGATAAAGTAATGGTTATTGGTTCTGGGCCAATTGTGATTGGACAAGCAGCAGAATTTGATTATTCGGGAAGTCAAGCTTGTCGGGCCTTACAAGAAGAAGGAATTGAGGTTGTATTAGTTAATAGTAATCCGGCTACAATTATGACTGATAAAAATATGGCTGAGCGAGTATATATTGAGCCATTAACAGTAGATTCAGTTGTGAAAATTTTAGAGAAAGAAAATCCAGATGGAATTTTGCCAACTTTAGGTGGGCAAACGGGATTAAATTTAGCGATTGATTTAGCAGAAACAGATATTTTAGATAGACTAGATATAGAATTATTAGGAACTCCATTAGATACAATTGAGCAGGCTGAAGATAGAAATACATTCCGCGAGTTGATGAATGAGATTGAAGAGCCGGTATTAGATAGTAAGACTGCTGAAACATATGAAGAATGTTTAGAGATTGCTAAGCGAACTGGTTTTCCAGTTATAGTTCGACCTGCCTATACTATGGGTGGTGCTGGTGGTGGAGTTGCTGCTGATGCGGATGAATTAGAAAAAATAGCTTCGCGGGGTTTTAAGCATAGTTTAATTGGCCAGGTATTGATTGAGAAAAGTATTGAAGGATGGAAAGAAGTAGAATATGAAGTAATGCGTGATAGTAATGATAATTGTATAACAGTCTGTAATATGGAGAATTTTGATCCAGTAGGAATTCATACTGGTGATAGTATAGTTGTAGCACCGAGTCAGACTTTAACTGATAAAGAATATCAAATGCTTCGTTCTTCATCTTTGAAAATAATTAGAGCTTTGGGTATCGAAGGTGGTTGTAATGTTCAGTTTGCTTTAAATCCAAATAGTATGGAATATAATATTATAGAAGTTAATCCGCGAGTGAGTCGTTCTAGTGCCTTAGCTTCTAAAGCAACTGGATATCCAATTGCTCAGGTTTCAGCTCGAATTGCTCTGGGATATACATTAGATGAGATAGATAATGCAATTACTAAACAGACTAAAGCTTGTTTTGAGCCTGCTTTAGATTATGTAGTCTTTAAGATACCACGGTGGCCTTTTGACAAGTTCCATTATGCTGAACGAGAATTAGGAACACAAATGAAGGCTACGGGTGAAGTGATGTCAATCGAAAGAACTTTAGAAGGAGCAATGCTAAAAGCAGTACGCTCGCTAGATATAGGGGCTTCTGGTTTAAAACATGATGATGTTGAGAGTTGGGATGATGAAGAATTAGAAAAGAAATTAAAAGTAGCAGATGATAGACGATTAATGGTTATTGCTGAAGTGTTAGGCCGGGGATGGAGTGTTGATACAGTTCATCAGATGACTGGGATTACTAAATTCTTCTTACACAAGATGAAAAATATAATTAATTTAGAATGGGAACTTGAAGAAAAAGGTTTAACTTCGGAGTTAGTTAAAACTGTTAAGGAATTTGGTTTTTCTGATAAAGAAATTGGTTTTTTAACTGATAATCCGGAAGGTTTAGTTAAAGAATTTAGAACTGACAATCAGATTGATCCGGTTTATAAAATGGTAGATACTTGTGCAGCTGAGTTTGAAGCGGAAACACCGTATTATTATTCTAGTTATGAAAAGACAAATGAATCTAAGGTTACTGATAAATCAGGAGTATTAGTATTAGGGTCTGGGCCAATTAGAATTGGACAAGGGATTGAATTCGATTATTGTAGTGTTCATTCTGCTTGGGCGTTACATGAAGAAGGTTATGAATCAATTATAGCTAATAATAACCCAGAAACTGTAAGTACTGATTTCGATACTGCAGATAGATTATATTTTGAACCATTAGCCAAAGAAGATGTGATGAATATTATTGAACATGAACAACCAGAAGGAGTAGTAGTTCAATTTGGAGGTCAGACTTCGATTAATTTAGCAAAACCATTAGCCGAAGAAGGGGTTAATATTTTAGGAACTTCAGTGGAAGCGATCGATATTGCTGAAGATAGAGATAAGTTTATTAACTTATTGAATAAATTAGATATTCCTACTCCAATGGGCGATATAGCTGCTTCTCAATCAGAAGCGCGAGATATTGCTGCTGAAATTGGTTATCCAGTTTTAGTGCGACCTTCTTATGTATTAGGCGGTCGAGCAATGGAAGTTGTTTATAATGATGAAGAGCTGAATGAATATATGGAAACAGCAGTTAAAGTGTCACCTGATCAACCAATTTTAATTGATAGATATATTACGGGTAATGAGATTGAAGTTGATGCTATTTCTGATGGAGAAGATATCATTATTCCAGGAATTATGGAGCATATAGAACGGTCTGGAGTTCACTCTGGAGATAGTATTGCTGTTTATCCTGCTCAGACGTTAACTGATGAGATTAAGGAAGAAATTGAGGAGCATACTGCGAAATTGGCCCAAGAATTGGATGTCCAAGGATTAGTCAACATCCAATATGTTATCGCTGATGGAGTTCCGTATGTCATTGAAGTTAATCCTCGTTCTAGTCGAACAATTCCTTATTTAAGTAAAGTGACAGGCGTGCCAATGGTTAATTTAGCTACTAAGGCAATGCTAGGGACTAAATTAAAAGATACGGACTATGACTTGGGATTATTACCAGAACAGGATCATGTGGCCGTTAAGGTACCTGTCTTCTCCTTCTCTAAGCTGACGAAGGTAGATACTAACCTTGGCCCAGAGATGAAGTCAACAGGAGAGGTTCTAGGATTAGATACTAGCTATGAGAAGGCATTATATAAAGGTTTTGTTGGGGCGGATATGGATATTCCGGAATCAGGGACTATTTTAGCTACTATAGCTAATAAAGATAAAGATGAAGCAATACCACATATCAAGAAATTCGCTGACTTAGGATTTAATGTTGTAGCAACTAAAGGAACAGCTCAAGCTCTAAAAGAGACGGGATTAGAAGTAGAAGAAATTAAGAAGTTATCGGAAGGTTCACCGAATGTAATTGATTTAATTAAAGAAGATGAGATTGATTTAGTAGTAAATACATTAACTAAGGGTAAAGTACCAGCTAGAGATGGATTTAAAATACGAAGAAATGCAGTAGAAATGGGGATTCCGTGTTTAACTTCTCTAGATACAACGGAAGCAATTTTAGAAGTATTAAAAGAAATGGACGATGGAGTAGACTTTAATGTCCATGCGTTACAAGATTACGTATAATTTAATTGTCATTGCTAACACTTAAATAATTAGCAATTGAGAATTGATAATGGAGAATTAAAAAGCTAAAAAACAATTGTCAATTCTCAATTTTCCATTTTCAATTAAAAAAAGAAAGCGAGGGACTAGAATGCCAGAGCGAAGTATTCGAAAAATAATTAGTCAAAGTGAAATTTCTCCGGGTAATTATCAGATGGTAATTAAAGCTCCAGAAATTGCTTCTGAGGCTAAAATGGGCCAATTTTTACATCTGAAATGGGTTGCTGATCAAATTAATAGTAGTGACCCACTGCTAAGAAGACCAATTAGTTTTAATGAAGTTGATTTAGTTAAAGGAGAAATAACAATTGTCTATGAGGTAATTGGGCGGGGTACGAAACTGTTATCTACTTTAGAAGCAGGAGATGAAGTGGATTTGATGGGCCCTTTGGGAACAGGTTTTTCTATCGATGAAGATTCAGAAAAATGTCTTGTGCTTGGTGGAGGTATGGGAATTGCTCCTTTACTTATATTAGTAGAAAATTTATTGGCTGCTGATAAAGAAGTGGTTGTTCTATTAGGATCAGAAACTAAAGAGCAACTATTAAACTTAGAGCAGTATCAATATTTAGATGTAGAACTTCAAACTGCTACTATGGATGGTAGTTCAGGGTATCAAGGTTTTGTAACTGATTTATTAACAGATTTAGAAGATATAGATTATGTTTATACTTGTGGTCCCGAAGTAATGATGAAGAAAGTTCAAGCTTGGGCTAATCAGAATGGAATTAAAGGTCAAGCTTCTTTAGAAGAAAGAATGGGTTGTGGAACTGGAGCTTGTTTATCCTGTGTTTGTAAAGTTAAAGTAGATACAGAAACAGGTTGGGAATATCAAAAGGCATGTACTACTGGCCCTATTTTTGCTTTAGATGAGGTGATTTTTGATGAGTGATTTAAATTTAGAAGTTGACCTAAATGGATTGCAATTAGCTAATCCAGTAACTACTGCTTCGGGAACTTTTGGTTTTGGGATGGAATATAAAAATTATGTTGATCTTAATCAGCTAGGGGCAGTAATGGTTAAAGGGACAACATTAGAAGCTAAACAGGGGAATGCGACACCTCGTATAGCTGAGACTCCAAGTGGAATGTTAAATGCAATTGGACTACAAAACCCGGGAGTAGAATATTTTTTAAAGAAAATTTTGCCGGAAACTAAAAAATATGAAGCAGAGACTATTGTTAATATTTCGGGTAATACAGTCGAAGAGTATGCTCAATTAGCTAATAAATTAAATGTGGCTGGAGTAGGAGCACTAGAAGTTAATATTTCGTGTCCGAATGTTAAAAAAGGTGGACTAGCTTTTGGTACCCAACCGGAAATGGCTGCGGGAGTAGTAAAAGCAGTTAGAAAAGAGACTGATTTGCCTATAATTACTAAATTATCACCGAATGTAGCTGATATTGCAGCTATTGCTAGGGCAGTTGAAGAGGCAGGAACGGATATTATATCTTTAATTAATACTTTAGTTGGCATGAAGATTGATATTCAGAAGCAAGAACCTATTTTAGCTAATAAAATGGGTGGATTATCGGGTCCTGCAATCAAACCAGTAGCAGTTAAAATGGTTTATCAGGCTGCTAAAGCTGTTGACGTTCCGTTAATTGGTATGGGTGGTATTAGCAATTATGAAGATGCAATTGAATTTTTATTGGCTGGTGCCAGTGCTATTTCAATTGGAACAGCTAATTTTGTTAATCCCGAAGTAAGTATGGAAGTTTTAGACGGGATTAAAGGATATATGAAAGAAAATGATTATACTGATATTAATCAGATTGTGGGTAATGCGGT
>JBNJDB010000148.1:0-5062 GCA_051744465.1 Bacillota bacterium
TGATATAGATCTAGCAGATACTTTGAAAACTGATGATGGGATTCAAGAGATTGCTGCTGCTAGTAAAATGGCTGATATGAACGGAGATGGAGTTAATGACTATGCTGGTGATGGTAGCAATGCCTCAGCAATGGCTGACATAGAAAATAAGGATCTTATGAATAATGAGACAGCAACTTTTAATGATTATTATGAATCTAACATTGCGCAGTTAGGAGTAGAAAGCCAACGAGCCCAGAGAATGGTCGATAATCAAGATACATTATTAGATTCTTTAGAACAGAAACAAGAAAAAATTTCAGGGGTGTCTTTAGATGAAGAGATGAGCAATATGATTAAATATCAACAAGCATATAATGCTGGAGCTAAAATAGTTTCAACTATGGATGAGATGCTAAGTACTACTATTAATGGTTTGAAAAGATAAATAGGAGGTGTTGACTAGTGCGGGTAACTAATGAATATATGTCGAGTAATTTATTAAAAAATTTAAATAATAATAAAGAAGATTTAAATGAATACAATAATCAGTTATCAACGGGAAAAAAATTTGATTCTCCTTCAGATGATCCAACAGGAGTAGCTAAAAGTATGAATTTAAGTTCTAAACTAGAACAGAATGAACAAAATAGAGAAAATGTTGAGGAGGGAATTGGATGGAGTGAATCAACTGACTCTGCTTTAGATCAAGCAAGTAAAGTATTACAGAGAACAAGAGAGCTTGCTCTTAGAGGAGCTAATGATTCTTTGGGTGGATCTGATCGTCAAGCAGTAGCTGATGAAGTCCACCAGTTGAGAGAGAATATAGTTGAGGTAGCTAATACTACGTATAATGATCGTCATATTTTTAGTGGACAGAAAACAAAAATAAAACCTTATGAAGGTATTACAGGAGCAGATGCAGACTATCAAGGTGGTGAGGGGAAGATTAAACGAGAGATTGCTCCCAATGCTAAGTTGCAGATTAACCAATCAGGTAAAGATTTTGAACAGGTATTAGACCATATGGAAAATTTAGAAAATGATTTGCGCAATAATGATGGAGAATCTATTTCAGAGGATAGAGTAGGAGAGTTAGATCAAGATGTTGACAATATTTTACAGATGAGATCTGAAAATGGAGCACGTCAGAAAAGAATGGAAATGACTAAAACTCGTTTAGAGGATGATAAAATAAAATTTGAAAAGCTAAAATCTGAAAATGAAGACGCTGATATAGCAAAAACAATTATGGATTTAAAGATGAGTGAAAATGTTTATCGGGCGGCTTTATCATCCGGAGGTAGAATTATACAACCGAGCTTGGTTGATTTTATAAAGTAGCTGTTAACTGCGGGTAATGATTTGAAAATATTATTGCTAATTATAAGTGGTAAAGATAATTCTTAGTTTAGTTTTGATTTTTAAATTTGAATTTAACTGTAAATTGTAAACTTTAAACTGTGAACTATAATGGGGGGGTTGAAATGAAAACAACTTTACAGGTGAATCAAACTAATGGTCGCCTTAATCTTAATATCAAACCTCCTAAGATGTCTTTAGAAACTAATAGTGCAGCTGATTTTAAAATGAATCATCAACCTGGTAGTATAAAAGTAAATACTAAAGATGTTAAAGTAGAAATTAATACTAGGCAAGCTAGAGCAGCTTTAGGGGAAAAATTTTATAAGATTTATAGTAAGGAGATTGCTCAGAAAGGTCAACAAGCTGCATTGCAAGGGATAGCTAGATATGCTCAACAAGGAGACCAACTAGCTAAAATTGAGAATGGTGGCCAGCCATTAATTAGACAAGCTAAGTCTAATTCCAAAGATGTCCCTAAAGAGATTGGTTTAAAATGGAAACCAGGGCCAGAAATAAAAACAGCGCCTGGTCAATTTGAGGTAGAATCTACATCAACAAAAACTAATATAGATACTAAATCTTATGTTCCACAAGGAGAATTGGATTGGGGGCAAATAGATAAATATGTAGATCCGGAATCAAAATTTGAAATACAAGCAGTCGATGTTAAAGCGTAAAGGCAATTGTAAATTAACAAACCTGGGAGGTAATAGAATGAAGGTTGAAACAACGCGATTTGGAAAAATAGAAGTAAAAGAAGAAGAAATAATTGAATTTGTAGTTGGCCCGTATGGTTTTGAAGATCAGACTGAATTTGTACTATGGGCTGAAGAAGAATCACCATTTTTTTGGTTACAGTCTATTAATGACCCGGATCTTTCTTTTGTAGTTAGTGAACCTTGGCCCTTTTATGAAGATTATGAGTTTGATATTGGAGACCAGTTAAAAAATCAGTTAAAAATAATTAACCAAGAAGATGTATTAGTTGTTAATATTGTAGTTGTACCGACAGATCCTCAAAATATGACGATGAATTTGAAGTCGCCGATTATAATTAATAAAAATCAAAAAATTGCTAAACAGATAATTTTAGAGACAGAGGATTATCCAGTTAGGTATCAGCTATTTAATAATTCAGAACATGATAATGCATCTGCTTAATTTGTATCAACAGGGAAGTTGATTAATATCCAAGGAGGGATATTATATGTTAGTTTTAACTAGAAAAGAGAATGAGAGTATCATGATTGGAGACCAGATTAAAGTTACAGTGGTAGAATCAAGTGGAGGCCAAATTCGATTAGGTATAGAAGCACCACAGGAGATAGAAATTTATCGCGAAGAGTTATATCAACAGATTAAAGAAGAAAATAAAACAGCTGCCCAAACTAAAGTTGAAAATCTAAGTAAATTAGTTGCTCAATTAAAGCAAAATGAAGATTGATTTAAACTAAATAGGGGTTATAAGCTAGTATATAGCAGATAAATAGATTTAATCTATTATAATCAAACAAATCATGCTTAGATTGCTTTTAAATATTATAGAGAAATGTCGATAATTAGCGTAGAGGCAATAAAAAATTAGTTTTTTAGTAATTGGTGGTGTCCTAAATATAATTTTAGGACAGCAGTGGTTACTAAAATCAGTTATTTAGTCCGGCCGGCTGAAAGACTGATTTAATTATTACTTAAAATTCCAGCAAGGATGCTGGGAACAAAAACTCAAGGAGGATGATATTCATGAGAATAAATACAAATGTCGCAGCTTTAAACTCGTATAATCAATTGAAACAGACTAATGAGTCACAAAGTAAGTCGTTGGAGAGATTGTCTTCTGGTAAGAGAATTAATCGAGCTTCTGATGATGCAGCAGGTTTAGCAATTAGTGAGAAGATGACTTCTCAGACTAAAGGTCTAGGTCAGGCACAGAGAAATGCTCAAGATGGTATTTCTATGATTCAAACTGCAGAGGGTGCTCTAAAAGAGACACACTCTATTTTGCAGCGAACTAGAGAATTAGCTGTTCAGGCATCAAACGATAGTAATACTGATGCTGATCGAGAAGAGATTCAAGGAGAGATTGATCAGTTAACTGATGAGGTTGATCGAATTGCAAATAATACTGAATTTAACACGAAAAAATTGCTTGAAGGTAGCCAAGCTGATACTCTTCGACAAACAGCAGCAACAACAAGTAATTCTGGAGGAGTTAGTCTTGATGCAGAGACGAAATATAGTACAGGGACGTATACATTTACTGAGTCTGGGAGTAATGTTATAGTTGAAGACTCTGATGGAAATACTACCCAAATTGCATCTGGTGATACAGGGACTTTAAATGATATAACTTTTAGTGCTGATACTGTTGCTAGTGGTACTGACTTCAGTATAGATAGTGAGGGTTATGGTGCTACTGGTGGTACTGATTCTTCATTAACTTTCCATATTGGTGCTAATGAACAACAAAATACTAAGTTAGGTATTAGTTCTATGAAAGCAGCTGATTTAGGAGTAGAGGGTTTAGATGTAACTACTCAAACTGGAGCTGACGAAGCGATTGCTACTGTTGATAAGGCAATTTCTGATGTTTCTAGTGAACGATCTAAATTAGGTGCTAAACAGAATCGTTTAAATCATACTATTAATAATTTAAGTACATCTGAAGAAAACTTAAAAGCTGCTAACTCAAGAATTAAAGATGTTGATATGGCATCCGAAATGATGAATATGAGTAAGCAGAGAATTCTTTCTCAAGCTGGTACTGCTATGTTAGCGCAAGCTAATCAGAAGTCACAAGGAGTACTACAATTATTGGGATAAATTAATATCAATCAAATTGAGCCGGCCGGTTTTCCGGCTGGCTTTTTATTATTTATTATTAGTTGAAAACTAATATTTAAATATGGAGGTGCTAAAAATGGCTGATTTAGGCATATCTGGATTAGGAAGTAGTGGGATAGATGTTGACCAGCAAATGAATAAGATTTTAGAAGCTGAATTTGCTGATAAATATGAAAATCTCACTAAAGAACAATCAGAATTAGAAGAATCTAAGGGAGCTTGGAGAGATGTAAATAGTAGATTGAGTTCTCTAGTGGGTACTGTTACAGATTTGAATATGTCTTCTACTTTTAATTCAATGCAGACAACAAGTAGTGAGGAAAGTGTTGCTAATGCTACAGCTAATTCAGATGCGACGGAAAATAGTTACGATTTACAAGTTGATCAATTAGCCCAAGCGCATCGTTTGGGTTCTGACCAACAATCTGATTCTGATACTGCTTTGGGTTTAACTGATAATAGTACTTTTTCTTTAGGAGTAAATGGGACTAATATTCAAGTTGGAGATGAGAATACTATTGATAGTAGTACAACTCTAAATGAATTAGCGAATTATATTAATGAAGATAGTGACAATGATGATAGTGGTAATAAATTAGTTAAGGCTTCAGTAGTAGATAATCGATTAGTTTTAGAAAGCGGTCAAACTGGAGCAGCAAATGCTATTACTAAACCTAGTAAGGATAGTGATGGTGACTCATTAAACACAGATAGTGTTTTAGCTGATATAGGATTAACTGATTTTAGTAAGACTAGTGATGATACAATTCAACAAGCTCAAGATGCTCAATTTGGTGTAAATGGAATTCAAGATATTACTAGAGAAAGTAATGAAGGAATTGATGATGTAGTAGACAATGTTACTTTTAATCTTAAA
>JBNJDB010000149.1:0-5056 GCA_051744465.1 Bacillota bacterium
CGCGAAAAAGAATTTTTATATCAACAGTTAAATAATTATGCTCAACTTAAGGTTTATTATCCTGAGGCTAATTATATTTTTGTAGATTTAACTGCTAGTAAATGGACTGCTTCTAGATTAGAAGAAGAATTGGGGCAAGATGGGATTTTGATTCGCAATTGCAATACTTATTCAGGGTTAGGAGAAGAATTCATTCGGATTGCAGTTAAGAGTAGAAGCGAAAATTTAGTTTTGATCAATAAATTAAAGGAATTAATTTAATTCACTATTCTTCATCTAAAGAAGATCATAAAATAATGTTAGCTTTTGTTAAATAAAGCTTTTTACACCTAAACAAATTGTATTAAGAATGGTGATGATTATTTTATTTGATAGTTTAGAAAAAATATTTTGATTTAAAAAATTAGAATTTAAATCAAGTTCAAAGTGAAGGTGAGGGTGCTTAAATAAATGGAACAATATCCTATTAATCTTGATTTAAAAAATAAGAAAGTACTAATAGTAGGAGGCGGGAAAGTAGCTAGTCGCAAATTAAAAAGATTGCTTACTACTTCTGCTGAAATTAAATTAGTAAGTCCCTGCTTAAATGATTCCGTAGCTGTCCAAAAAGATAAGATAGATTACTATCAACGTAAATTTGTAATTGAAGATTTAATGGATTGCTTTCTAGTTATTGCAGCGACAAACAAGTCTAAAGTTAATAAAAAGATTGGAGAATTAGCATTAGAAAGAAATATTTTAGCTAATATTGTTGATGATCCTGAATTATCTACTTTTACTTTGCCAGGAGTAGTTAAAAGAGGAGATTTATTATTAACAGTAGCTACAGGAGGTAATCTTCCGGCTTTATCTAAGCAGATAGTTCAGAAATTAGCTACTGAATTCGGTAATGAATATAAAGATTTTCTAGTTTTGATGTCAGAGATTAGACCAGTAGTGCTCAATAAAATAGAAGATAAGAAAGAACGAAGAGCTATATTTAGAAAATTAGCGGATGACAAGATAATTAATTTATTAGGGGAGCAAAAAGAAAAAGGAGTAGCAAAGATTAAAAGGATTCTTCCACAATCAATTTTAAAAGAGGTTAATCTATCTAATAAAATAAAGGAGCGAAAATAATGAAGGAAGTCATAATTGGTACACGCAGTAGTCAATTAGCTATTGCTCAATCTAAATTGATAGCTAATAAGTTAGCAGATGAATTTCCTGAATATGAATTTAACTTAGAAGAGATAACTACCCAAGGGGATAAAATTTTAGATAAACAGCTAAGAGAGATAGGTGGGAAAAAATTATTTATTAAAGAAATAGAAGTAGCATTACTAGAAAAAGAAATTGATTTAGCAATTCACAGCCTTAAAGATATGCCGGCTCAAATAGATGATGATTTAGAAATTGCAGCTTTCCCTAAACGAGCTAACCCTTTAGATGCTTTAATTACTGAAGACAATAAGACGATAGATGAACTGGAGCCTGGGGCTAAAATAGGGACGGGTAGTTTGAGACGTAAGGCTCAATTATTAAACTATCGATCTGATTTAGTCGTAGAACCTATTAGAGGTAATATTGATACTAGATTAGATAAATTAGTTAAGCTAGATTTAGCAGGGATTGTACTAGCAGTAGCTGGTTTGGAGAGGATGGGTTGGGAAGATAAAATTAGTCAATATTTATCCCCACAGATTTCTATTCCTGCTGCAGGGCAAGGAGCATTAGCTTTAGAAACTAGAGCAAATGATGAACATATAAAAGAATTATTATTCTCAGTCCAAGATCAAGATACTATTGATACAGTCCAAGCAGAAAGAAGTTTTTTAGAACATTTAGGTGGTGATTGTAAAACTCCTATTGGAGCTTATGCTCAGATTGAAGGTGAAAAATTAAACTTATCAGGTATGGTCGCTAATGAGAATGGAACTAAGTTATTGCGTGATAATTTAGTTGGGAGCAGAAATGAAGCTACTAAGATAGGAGTTGATTTAGCACAAAAATTAATTGAACAGGGAGCAGCAGAAATTTTAGCAGAAATTGAGGAGGGACATTAATAATGAGCGGCAAAGTTTATTTGGTAGGAGCAGGCCCTGGAGATGAAGAGTTAATTACAACTAAAGGTTTGCGTACAATTAAAGAAGCAGATGTAATCTTATATGATAGATTAGCTAATAATAAATTACTGAAATATGCTGCAGAAGATGCAGAAACTTTTTATGTAGGTAAAAAGGCTAATGATCATTATCGTACCCAAAAAGAGATTAATGAATTATTAATCTCTAAAGCGCAAGCGGGGAAAACAGTAACTAGATTAAAAGGAGGAGATCCTTTTGTTTTTGGACGTGGTGGCGAAGAAGCTACTTTATTAGCTGAAGCAGAAATTGAGTTTGAACTTGTGCCAGGTATTACTTCACCTGTTTCTGTGCCTGCTTATGCAGGGATCCCTCTAACCCATCGTGATTTTAATTCTTCTGTAGCCTTTGTGACTGGGCATCAAGACCCCAGTAAAGATAAAAGTTTTATTGATTGGGACAAATTAGCTACCGGGGTAGGTTCTTTGGTTGTTTTAATGGGAGTAGGGAATCTACCTAAGATTGTTCCGCGATTAATTAATGCTGGTCGTGACCCTCAGACGCCAATAGCTT
Organism: Bacillota bacterium; assembly: GCA_051744465.1. Taxonomy (GTDB): domain Bacteria; phylum Bacillota; class Halanaerobiia; order Halobacteroidales; family Halobacteroidaceae; genus Halanaerobacter. Next base: position 2,637 of record JBNJDB010000149.1, read on the forward strand.
TAATTAGATGGGGGACTAGACCAGAACAGGAAACTTTAACAGGTAAATTAGAAAACATTGTATCTAAAGTAGAAGCAGCTGATTTCCAACCCCCAGCAATTATTATAATTGGAGAAGTAGTGCAGATGCATGATAAATTAAATTGGTTTGAAAAGAAGCCCTTATTTTCTAAAGAAATAGTAGTTACTAGACCAACTAAACAGGCAGCTGGATTTTGTCAGCAACTATCCAGAGCTGGAGCTAAAGTTATTGAAGCACCAGCGATTAAGATTACTCCTCCAGATAATTATAAACCTTTAGATGAGAGTTTGAAAAAACTAAATGAGTATGATTGGATTATATTTACTAGTGTTAATGGGGTTAAATATGTGATGGAACGTTTATTTAGTCTTGGTCAGGATGTACGTGCTTTAGCTGGCGTTAATTTAGCTGCGATTGGTTCTAAAACCGCAGCTGAATTGGAGTCATATAGTCTGAAAGTAGATTATATCCCAGAAGATTATGTAAGTGAAGCAATCTTAGCTGATTTTTCTGGTCAAGATTTAACTGGACAAAAGTTTTTATTACCTAGAGCCAATATTGCTCGTCCTACTTTGGAATCAGGATTAGAAGATTTAGGAGCTGAGGTTGATAATATTACAGCTTATAAGACGATTCAAGGTGCGGGGAATAAAAATTTAGTTTCTAGGTTAGCTGAAGATAAGATTGATGTAGTTACTTTTACAAGTTCTTCTACAGTTAGAAATTTTATAAAAATGCTAGGAGCGGATTATCACCAGTTATTGAGTGGAGTTAAATTAGCTTGCATTGGTCCTATTACTGCTGATACCCTGCGTGATTTTGGTTTAAAAGTTGAAATTATAGCAGATAAATATACAGTTGAAGGTTTAACTACTGCACTGAAAGATTATTATAATTAATTTATTCTTAGATAAGATATTACAATAGGAGGTAGAAAATAAGATGTCTAATTCAAAAGAAGCATTTGCAGAAGCAAAAAAAATTATTCCTGGTGGAGTAAATAGTCCAGCTCGTGCTTTTTCAGCCGTTGATAATGAGCCAATATTTATTGAATCTGGTAAAGGGTCTAAAGTATATGATGTTGAGGATAATGAATATTTGGATTATGTTGGTTCTTGGGGACCTATGATTTTAGGATATAACCATCCTCAAGTAGTAGAGTCATTACAAAGACAGTTAAAAAAAGGGACTAGTTTTGGTGCCCCTACTAAAGTAGAAACAGAACTAGCAGAATTAATAGTTGATGCTGTTAATTCAATTTCTAAAGTTAGGATGGTTAACTCAGGTACTGAAGCGACGATGAGTGCTTTAAGATTAGCTAGAGGTTATACCGGACGTGATAAAATTGTTAAATTGGAAGGTTGCTACCATGGTCATGGTGATAGTTTGTTAGTTGAAGCCGGGTCAGGAGTTACAACATTGGGCATTTCTGGTAGTTCAGGAGTACCAAATGATATTGCTTCAGAAACGATTGTAGCCCCTTATAATGATTTAGAGACATTAGAAAAAATTTTTAATAAGTATCAAGAAGAGATTGCAGCAGTTATTTTAGAACCAGTTACTGGTAATATGGGAGTCATTGAACCTTATGATGAATATTTAGAAGATTTAAGAAGGCTAACTGCTGATAATGATAGTTTGCTTATTTTTGATGAAGTAATGACAGGTTTTAGGTTATCTTATGGAGGCGCACAAGAATTGTATGAAGTTGAACCGGATATAACAACTTTAGGGAAAATCATTGGTGGTGGTTTACCTGTGGGAGCTTATGGAGGAAAAAAAGAGATTATGGAGTATGTAGCCCCTGAGGGACCTGTTTATCAAGCGGGGACTTTATCTGGGAATCCATTGGCAATGAAGGCAGGAGCTGAGACATTGAAACTACTTAAGCAGTCAGATGTATATGCTTCTTTAGAAGAGAAAGGGGCATATTTAGCTGAAGGATTTAGAAATAATATTGAGAGTTTGGGAATTAGAGCCCATGTCTCTCGAGTTGGGTCTATGTTCAGTCTTTTCTTTACTGATACTGAAGTAGTTGATTATCATACAGCTCAGACTTCTGATACTGATGCATTTGCTGTTTATTTTAATCAAATGTTAAACCAAGGTATTTATTTACCTCCATCACAATTTGAAGCTAATTTTATTTCTAATGCTCATAAGAAAAATGAATTAGAAGCTACAATTGAGGCTAATTATTTAGCTTTAAAGAGGGTAAACAAATTGGATTAATATATTTTTCACAATATTATAGATAAGGAGAATTCATTATGGCAGTAAAATTAATTTTAGTAAGGCATGGAGAAACTGAATGGAATAAAAAGCTTAAATTTCAAGGCAATAAGGATATCCCTTTAAACGAAGTGGGCAAAGAACAAGCTCATAAATTAGCAGCTAGA
>JBNJDB010000150.1:0-5056 GCA_051744465.1 Bacillota bacterium
AATTCATTATTATTTGAAGGAAAAGACTTACTCCCGAAAGCAGCAACGCCAATGACAGCCGCCTTAACAATTATTTCCTATGCTGAAAAGCCGCGGGCAGAAATTGAGTTTTATAATGCTGAAGAATGGGAAGCAATCACTGAACGAGCTAAAGAGTATGATTCAATTATTGAAGAAGAAATTGAGAGAAACCGTTCTATGAATATAGAGATAACGCCTCAAGAAGCAGAAAACAGTGCTAATATTCCAGTAGAAGTGAAAAGTGCTAAAGAATTAGTCGATATGGCCCACGAAAATGGTATTAGAGTAGCAGAACATTTTGGAGAAACGGAAACAATTGAGAGTGAGACAGTAGATGGTTTAATTGGGAAGTTGAATAATTACGTAGGAGCAGATGGTAAATATACTCCGTTAGTGAAAAGTTCGCGATTGTATATTAATAATGAAGGAATCAAGAACATAGAAGTTGTTGATACTCCAGGCATGAATGATCCGATTGTCTCTCGGGGGCGTAAAACAAGAGAATTTTTAGGTAAGTGTGATGTAGTATTTTTATTGAGTTATGCTGGTCAATTTATGGATAGTTCTGATATTGGCGTGTTAACGCAAAATTTGCCGGCTAAAGGAATTAGAAATGTTGTTTTAGTAGCAAGTAAGTTTGATTCAGTATTATTAGATGAAGGCAGTAAATATAATGGTTTAAAAAAGGCAGCAGCTAATGTCTATCATAAGTTAAAAAAGCAAGCCGAGAATACAATTTTGCCGCTACTAAAAGATTATCCTGAAGATGAAGTATTACAGTGTTTGAAAGAAAGTCTACCGCCGACATTTATTTCGGCTATGGCCTATGATATAGCTGTTAATTTCAATGATTTAGATGAAAATCAAGACCACATTTTAAAAAGATTAAGAAAAACTTTTCCTAATTATGAATTCAATCAAGAGGGATTATTGGAATTAGCTAATATTGCTGAAATTAGAGATAAGAAATTTGCTGAAATTCAATCAGAAAAAGATGAGATCCTAGCCAAACGTTTTGATGATCTGCTAGCGGGGCAGAAAAAAGAGCTAACTCAGCTACTAAAGAGTATTAAGCAAGCAGCTGAGGTTAGTTTGCATAAATTAAAAAATTCTACTCTAGAAAGTTTAACTAATAAACAAGAACAATTAGAGCAGAAGATGGAGTTAGCAAGAACTAAAGTTGATAAACTATTTGAAAATACTTTAAGGAGATTAAAAGATGAATTTTCTATTTTAAATTCTGAACTCAAAGCACAATCAGGTCAATATAATGATATTGATGTTAAAACGGGAAGCCGAGAAGAGTCATATACAGTCAGTACTTCTAAATGGTATAAGCCTTGGACTTGGGGGAGTACAGAAACTAGATATAGAACTGTAAACTACAATTATGCTAGTGCCTATGATGCTGTAGAACAGATTAATAGTTTTGTAACGCAATCTGAGTTAGAGATAAAGAGATCTATTAAAGAAATCATTGATTTCTCTGGCTTAAAGCAGCAGTTGATTCAATCTATTATAGGAGTTTTTGACTTATCTGATGAGAATTTCAGCCGTGAAGAAATTTTAGTTCCGATTGAGAAAACAATAGATAGAATTCAACTGCCGCAGGTTTCTTTGGACAGTGAAAAGTATGAAGAAATGATTACTTCCCAATTTAGTGGTGAAATCAAAGGTAATGATATTAAGCAGTTACGAAAAAAGCAGCGTAAAATCATCCAACAAATTTCGCAGGATATTGAACGAACTATTGCAGCGAAAACTGAAGAAATAGTAAATCATTTAGAAGAAGTAGGTCAAGAATTCATTAATGATGTCTTAGCAGAAACAAGAACTGAATTAGATGATATTAAAGAACAAATTGCAGATAAAGAAAAGTATGTAGAACAATACGAAACATTAATAGAAAAATTAAACACTGACTTAGCAAAGCAACAATAATTTCACCCCATAAAATCAGGAGGGATGACTAGTGCAAGATATAATTGAAGATAGTATTAATTTATTTGAAGAAGTAGCAGAGAATTATAGTAAATATGAAGAATTGATTGATTCTGATAATTTAATTAAGTTAAACGAGTTTGCTGATGAATTTCAAGCAACAATTACTGATATGCAGCAGGAGAAAAGAAAGCTGAGGTTAGGAGTCGTGGGTCAAGTAAAGGCCGGTAAGTCTACCTTTTTAAATGCTTTATTATTTGACGGTAAGACTTTATTACCAAAAGCTGCCACGCCAATGACTGCTGCTTTAACCGTTATTACATACGGCAGTAAGCCTAAAGCTAAAGTAGAATTTTATAGTCGTAATGATTGGGAGAAGATTGAGGAACGAGCTGATAAATATCAAGAAATAATTGCTGAAGAGAAAAACAAATTAGGGTTAAATGATCTTAGTGACGAAGAAGTAGAAGGAATGGTTGATATTCCGGCTGAACTAAAGGCTAGTAATCAATTAGTCAAGCAAGCGAGAAAAAGAGGGGTTAATATTAATAATTATTTTGATGAAGAAGAAGTTATTCCGGCTGCTTCTATAGATGATCTCTTAGGGAAAATGGATGATTATGTAGGGGTAGATGGTAAGTATACTCCGTTAGTGAAAAGTTCTAAATTATATATTGACCATCAAGGCCTTAAAGGTTTAGAAGTGATTGACACGCCGGGTATGAATGATCCAATTGTTTCCCGGGGTCGTAAGACGAGAAAGTTTTTAAAGAAATGTGATGCTGTATTTATGCTCAGTTATGCAGGTCAATTCATGGATAATTCAGATGTTAGACTGATTACTAATAATTTGCCTAATGAGGGAATTAAAGAAGTTTTATTATTAGGTAGTAAATTTGATTCAGCACTGCTGGGTGAAGCAGGAAAACATAAAGATTATGAAGCTACAAAAGCACATGTTAAAAATGCTTTAAATGATTACGCTGAAACTGTTATCAAACCTAAATTAAATGAGAAAGGTAATCAGGAAGTGTTTAAAGCGTTACATAATAGCCTGCCGCCGACTTTCATTTCTGGTTTAGCCTATAATATGGCTGTTAATCCCGAGGCTTTAGGGGAAGATGAGGAGTGGGTCTTAAATAGATTGAAAAAAATGTTTCCAGAGATTAATTTCACTCGTGACTTTTTATTAGAACTGGCTAATATAGATGACATCAGAAAACAGGAACTGCCGAGAATTAGGAATAATAAAGAAGAGATTATGCAGGATAAATTTCAGAATTATATTCGGGGGCAGCAAGATTATTTTCAAGACCTATTAGAAAATATGAAAACAGAAGCAGAACAGGACTTAAAAGATATTAAAGATTCTGATTTACAAAATTTAAATCAACGACAAGAGACATTAAAAAAAGTAATGAACTTGGCTCGCAGTCGCATAAAGCTTATTTTTGAACAGGAATTAGGAGATATTAAGCATGAACTATCTATGTTTGAGACGGAAACAGGTACTATTTCTTATCAGTATAAAAATATTAACATTGCCACTGAAACTAGCCAAGTAGAAGAAAAACATGCTAAAGATGGAGCTATACCGTGGGTTAAAAGAAAATTAGGTGTAGGTGGCTATGAAACTAATGTTAGAACTGAAACTACTTCTTATGCTAATATTAATCAAGCAGTTGATCAAGTCAGTGAGTTTGTGATGACGATAGAAAAAGATTTAAAAGAAAAAATTAAGCAAGTTAAAAACTTTGATAAATTAGAATCTAAGCTGTTGAATGTTATTTTTGATGTTCTGCAAGGTGAGGGCATAATTAATGATTTAAGTGAAGAAGAACTCTTATTGCCGATTCGCAGAGCAGTTAACAACATTCAATTGCCAGAAGTAGAGTTTAATGCTTATGAATATGAAGATAAAATCATTTCTCAATTCAGTGGGCGACGAGTTACTAATGATGATATATCTAATTTGCAGAGATTAATTAGAAGAGTAATTAATGATATTTTAGATGATGTAGACAAGCTGCTAGATGATGTTTCAAAACAGATAATAAATACTATTGAAGAAACGAGTAATAACTTTATTGATAATGTGCTGCAAGAATCGCAAGCAAAGTTAGATAAGATCAAGGAGCAAATGAAAGAAAAAGAGGAATATATCGATAGATATGAAACACTGCTTGACCAGCTAAAGACTGATATTACTCAATCATCTAAACTTAATATTTAAACATATAATAGGAGGCTCTATAATGCGAGAGAAATTATTAAAGTGTATCCAAGAAGGAAAAGATGTTTGTCAAAAGGCTGAAATTGAGGAACAAATATTAAATCGTTATAAAAATTTAGAAACCAAATTAGAAGATTATAAATTGCCAGTGCCAGTAGTAGGAGATTTTAGTGCTGGGAAAAGTACTTTGCTTAATTCTTTTTTAGGAAGAGATGTGTTATCTACCGATATTACCCCAGAAACTGCAATTGCTGCAGAAATCAAATATGGGAGCGAAGAAAAAATTAGATGTCATTATCTTGATTCAGTGCAGAAAGACAGCCGAGAAGTTGCTTTAAATAATATTAATAATTTAGAAGCAAGTAAATTAAAACATATCGAAATATATTTAAATATTGCTAAATTAAAAGAATATCCCGATTTATATTTAGTTGATATGCCGGGACGAGATTCTTCTTATGAAAATCATAATAAAGCAATTTTGCAATATTTAGAAGATGATGTTTACTATATAGTAGTTACAGATGTTGAACATGGCGGATTAAAAGGTAGTATTTTAAAGTTCATTCAGGATGATTTAAGAGGTAATGACCTTAATTTTTCAGTTTTGATTAATAAGGCTGATAAAAAGCCGCCTAGTGCAGTAGATGCAATTATAAACCAAACTAAAAAGCGTGCTTCAGCATTAGCGCAAGAAAATGTTTTTGTAGGACGTACAAGCGCTGTTGATAATCAAATTGAAGACCTAGAAAAAATTCTAGAGCAAATCAATGTAGAAGATGTAGTAGTTAATAAATTCAAAGGGGAGTTATTGGATTTAATTAAAGATTCAATTGAATATTTTGATGTGTTGCTGCAGGG
>JBNJDB010000151.1:0-5053 GCA_051744465.1 Bacillota bacterium
CTTGTAATACCCTGGAGACTATTATATAATTATAGACAATAATTTATATAATCTATGAGGAGGATTAGAGTATGGAAAAAGAAGAATTATTAACTGTTTTAGAGGATTATAAAGAAAAGGCATTACAACGGGCCAAGAATTATGATTTACCACCGCGACCGTTGACTGAATCAGAGACTGAAGCTGTAGTAGCGGGTTTAGCTGTGGATGGCTTAGATAGTGAGGAGTTTACTATTTTTGAGTCGGAGAAAATAGATAATTTATTGTTAAGATTGATTGCGGAGCAAGTTCGCCGCGGGACTTTTCCTTCTTCGTATGTTAAGGCAGAAGGTTTAGGAAAAATTGCTAGTGGAGAAGTAGAGTCTAATTATTTATCTGCTGAAGAGGCGCTTGGTTTATTAGCGGCTATGAAAGGTGGAGCTGCTACAAGTGAGTTGATTTCTTTAGTGGCAGAAGATAAGTTTGTTGCGGAAGTAATTGATATTTTAAAGGATACAGTCTTGGTTAATCCGGATGAATTTGAGCGATTAACTGAATTAGCAGCAGAAAATGATGCAATTAACGAAGTGATTAGAAGTTGGGCTAATCGTGAGTTTGCTCGTGATTGGAATTTAGAGGAGCAATACCAAGGAACTACAATTAAAGTTGGTGATAATCTAACTACTGGTCATTTAAGTCCATCAAAAAATGCTGATAGTCGAACTGACCAACCTTTACATGCTCAATTTATTATGGATGGACGAGCAGATGAAGAAGATTTCCTAGATCGTTTAGCAGACTTAGAAGCAGAGGCTGATAATATTATTTTTGTAGCTGGTAAAGCTCTTGGGGAAGGTTCTTCGAGAAAATCTGCTACATATACAATGCTACAAGTTTTGGGGGATCCTGTTGAAGGTGAACCAGAGAAAAAAGAAGGTGGGGTAGTAGTAGCGGAAAGTTTTGCTCCTATCTTTGAAAATTCATTAGTGGCTTCGGGAATTTTGCCTGTGCAATGTAGTACAGAAAGTATTAGTGAAGGTGATCAGTTAGAAGTGGATGTAGCTGCTAGGAAATTAATTGTTAATGGTAGCCAAGAGATAGATATAGAGTTGCCAATTGATTATCAATTAAATAAAATTGCAGCGGGGGGCATGACTTATTTTGATGCCGGAAATGAATTACAACAATGGGCTGTAGATTATTGTCAGACGGCAGGGCTTGATTTTGATAAAAGCAATTTACCAGATGGAGCTGAACCTGCTGACCAGCAGCCCCCACAGACTTTGGCCCAAAAGATAGTAGGGCGTAATCGAATTGATGGTAAGGATACTATCCTGCCTGGTGAGACTGCTACAGTAAAAGTCAGAGGTGCTTTTTCTCAGGATACAACGGGGCCAATGACTTTAGATGAATATCAAGCAATGGCCGGTGGTGACTTTGGAGCTGATTTTGTAATTCAATCCTTATGTCATACTGGAGAATGTCCATCAAGTGAAGATCGTGGAATTCATGAATTTTTAACTGGCTTTGTTAAAGAGCGAGGTGGTGTTGGTCTGAAACCAGGTGAAGGAATAATTCATACTATTGGTAATCGTTTTGTCTTACCTACAGATGTGATTGTTGGTGGCGATTCTCATACTAGAACTCCAACTGGTATCTCATTCCCAGCTGCTTCAGATATTATTGCTGGGGCAATGAAGTATGGTAAGCAAGATTTAACAATGGATGAATCGGTTCGCGTTGTCTTTACTGGTCAACCACAAGAAGGAGTAACTGCTAGAGACTTAGTTTCTACTTTGGTTACTTATGCTGAAGAGACTGTCGGGAAAGATGTTTATAATGGTCGGATTATAGAGATGGAAGGTGTAGAATTCTTAAGTCAAGACCAGCGTTATATCTTAACTAATGCTGTTGCAGAGCGAAGTGCGTCTGCCGGTATTGTTCCTGCTGATGAAAAAACTCTATCAGCTCTAGAAGATAACTTAGAGTATCTAAAATCACGACCTGATTCTGATAGCTGTCCATCAGTAGTAAAAACAATTGCTGCTTTAGAAGAATTTTTAGAAGATCCTGTTCTACCAGCAGCTGATGAAGATGCTAATTATGCTGCTACAATTGAGATTCCTTTAGAGGAAGTAAAGCAGCCATTAGTAGCTAAACCACATCATCCTGATAATGTAGCTCCTATTTCAGAAGTAGCTGGAGTAGAGTTAGATGAAGTATTTATTGGAAGTTGTGTTGGTGGAAATTATAAAAGTATTAAAGAAGCAGCAGATATTGTAGAAGGTCATCAAGCAGACCCAGAGGTTAATTTTGTAGTTTCGCCTGCTTCGTTAGATATTTATAATCAATTAGCTGCCGATGGTAGCTTAGAGAAATTGACTGATGCAGGTGCTACAGTAATTATGCCTGGTTGTGGTTTGTGTATGGGTAACAAGCGAAGAATTGGCCCTGGTGCTGTTGCTTTGACAACAACAACGAGAAATTATCAATCACGAATTGGACCAGCTGATTCTCAGACTTATCTTGGTAGTGCTCATGTAGCTGCTAGTGCTGCTATATTAGGTAAATTACCTACTGAAAGAGAATATTTTGAACTTTACAGTTAAAAATAATTGAAAATGGATAATGGGCAATTGAGAATTAAAGTTCAAAAGATAGAAAAAATTCAAGAAAAAAAGAATAGAAAAATTAAAAATAAGCCCGGGGGGTTTCCGGGCTATAAGAAGAGCCCCTCGTTGGAGGGGTTCTTTTATTACTAATTCAGATTATGTTTTTAGTTTTGGTGAGAGTAAGTGTCTTTAATTATAGTGAAAAGAGTTCCATTTCTTGTGGTTCTTTTTTTAACTTAGTGATGAAGGTTTTATCTTCTTTGCCAGAACAGATTGAAATTTGACAATTATTATTGAAATCTAAAAGTAAACAGTCTTCCTCTTCTTTAGTTATCTTTAGTTCAGTAGCTAGGCTAATATGGCTAAAATCGATAATGATTATTTCGGGATCTGTTGTGATTTTATAATAATCTTTATAGCCTACTAATGATTTAAAGAATCTCTTAATATCTTGTTCATTATCAGTATTGTTTAATTTCTCTTGAAGATCTATTATAGAATCAATTGTAGTATCAAGTTTATGTTCTAGTTCTTGATAAGATATTTTTTTCAAGAAGTTTAATTTGTCTTTGAAGATTAAATTGATATCTTGGGGATGATTATCCTCATATAAAGTTATTCTTAAATCAGGTTGTTGGTCAGAATTATTATCTTTACTAAAGCGGTCAACAATAACTTTATTTAAATCTTCTAGTACTATTTTACTTTTGAGCCAACTCAATATTTTTTCAGCAAAGGCCTTTTTTTCTAATTTGATTAAGTCAGGTAATTGAGAAAATTGTGGTTGTTCTTTTTGCTGTTTTAATTTAGTTCGTTTAGTTAATTGCAATGTGAAATCAGTCTTTTGTTGAGCACACAAATTATTAATTTGCCGACACAGAGTATAATTTAGAAGTTGTTGATGGTCTGACTCATAGTTGCCTGCTTCAGTAAAATATTCTTCTGCTGTTTCAGATAATGAAAATTTATTGTCTTCTTGTTTAGTGACTAAGTCAGTGTTATTTTTGATTTGCTCAATATATAGCTCTACCTTTTCAGGAACAATATTGTATGAACTAGCTAATTGTTGGATAGTAACAGATTGACACATAAATAAACCTCCTTTATACTTACTCATTTCTAGATAATTTTGTGGACTCCTTGTTTTGTAAAAAATTAACATCAGTTAAGATGGAAAGGATGATAAAAATTAATTTTTCAGATTTGATTCAACAAGTTAGTTTTATTTTTCAGCAGAGTGCTACAATTTTTAATCAAACGTTAATTTTATTTTTCTTATTAATGATTGGGTTTATAATTAGAAGATTAGAGATAGTTGATCAACATTTAAATAAAAATTTAACTAATTTGATTATCTATGTAACTTTACCTGCTCTAATTATTAATTCTATGGATTATGATTTTAGTTTAGAACGTTTGAACCAACTAGGTGTAGTCTTATTTATCGCTGTTGGAATTTTTATTTTAATGACTATTGTTTCGTGGTCTTTGAGTTCTTTATTAACGGAAGATAAACAAGAAAGAGCGATTTATCGTTTCATATTAATTTTTGCTAATGTTGGTTTTATGGGTTATCCAGTAGTAGAAGTTATTTTTGGGCAACAAGGTGTTTTTCTAGCAGCAATTTATAATTTAGTCTTTAATATCTTCTTGTGGACTTTAGGAGTCTTGATTATGATTAGTAGTAACAGTGAAAATGCTAAATTGGATTTAAGTAATTTAGTTAATCCTGGTATTATTTCAATTGGAATTGGATTTTTGATTTTCCTATTTTCCATCGATTTGCCAGGGGCTGTTAATCATACTTTTGCCATGTTAGGAGAAACGACAACTCCTTTAGCTATGATTGTAGTTGGAAATGTCTTGGCCCAGGTCAAAGTTAAGGATATCTTTTCTAAATTCAAATTATGGTTTGTAGCATTAATTAGGTTGTTAATGTTGCCCCTAGCTATTCTATTCATTCTACAAGGAATTAGTGCTTTAATTCCTAGCTTTAATCTATCGCCAACTTTATTAGGAGTTATAGTAGTTTTGACAGGAATGCCAGCAGCTGCTAATACAGCTATTTTCGCCCAAGAGTTTGGTGGCGATGAAGCATTAGCTTCTGAGGGGATATTTTTGACAACATTGTTATCAGTTATAACGATTCCACTAATTGTTTATCTGACACAAATGTAATATTAATGGAAAATTGAGAATGTAGAATTGACAATTATAAAATAGAGAAACAAATAAGAAAAGTATTCAAGAAATAAAGTGCAATAAAACAATGCAACTAGCACTACACGGAGGGACGGTAGTAAAGTAAGTTTACAGTTTAAAGTTGACAGTTGACAGTCAGCAACCAAATAATAAAAAAGCATATTGATTGCAGATTATACTTAGCAATAAAATAATGTAACTAGGACTACACGAAGTGTTTTTTTGTTCTTTAAAAAACACGTAGGGACGATAATAAAGTA
>JBNJDB010000152.1:0-5047 GCA_051744465.1 Bacillota bacterium
TGGAGTCTATCCCCTACTACTCGATTAATGGCTCGAACCATTTCAGCTGAAGCAAGAGGAGAGCCTTTTGTTGGTCAAGTAGCAGTCGGAGCAGTAATTATGAATCGAGTCCGTAGTTCTCGATTTCCTGATACTATTTCTGGTGTTATTTATCAGCCGTGGGCCTTTACTGCTGTTGCTTATGGTCATATTTGGAATCATACGCCCGGGTCTTCTAGTGTGCGAGCAGCTATTTCTGCTAGTAACGGTTGGGATCCAACTTATGGTTCAATTTATTATTATAATCCAGCTGGAGTTTCAACGTATTGGATTTATTCTCGAGAAGTAGTTCGCAGAATCGGAAAACATATCTTTGCTAGATAGGGAGTGTCCGTTTTGGAATTAAAAAATATTAATAAGCGTTTACTAGGAATAGCTTTGTTAGCTTTACTTTTATTGGGGGTTAGTTATTGGGGGTATAATAGATATATTGTTAATCAACAATTAAAAAGCGAGTTGAATAATAGATATGAATATGCTTTTCAAGGAGTAAATCACCACGTGGATTCTTTAGAATCAGAATTAGGTTCTTTATTAATTTCTCAATCTGCGAATAATGTATCAATTAATTTATCAAATGTGTGGAGGTCAGCTTATTCTGCTAAAGAAGATATAGGTCAACTACCAATTACAAGTGATACTTTAAATAATGTTAAATATTTACTTGCAGATGTATTAAAATACACTAACCATTTAGATAAAAAAATAGCAGAAGAAAATTTAACTGAGGAAGAAAAGGATATGATTAATAAGTTTTATGATCAAATAGGCAGAGTTAATAATAATTTGCAAGAAATTCATTCTGAGATGGACAAAGAAAAATTCAAGTGGAACAATAAAAAAAGAATTAAAATTGATGAAAGTGAAGAAGAATACTCAGCTAGCCCATTAAATAGTTTATCAAAATTAAATAGTCAAGTAACAGTTGATGAATTTCAAGCGGATTTAGAAAAAGCAATGCCAAATTATAAACAGTTAAGAGAAAAAGATTTGATTTCTAGTCTTTCTAATGTAAAAGCAAAGAAAATTGATCAAGATGAAGCACTAGAAGTGATTAAAAGAATTCTTGAGGAACCAGATGATTATAATTATGAAGTTAAAGAAAAAAATGGGGTTAAAATGCAAGCTGCTGAAGAAGCTAAGGTTAAGATTCCAGCCTATGAAGTTAAGGCAGTTCATAAAGATGATTCACAAGATATTGTTTATGCTGATGTAAGTAAAAAAGGTGGGCAGGTAGTCTGGTTATTGAAAAAGAGAGATTTGCGCCAGAAGAAGATAAGTTATAAAAGAGCAGAAAAAAGAGCATTAGAATTTGTTGATAAGAATAAATTTGATAATATGGAAGTTAAGTCAAGCCATTCGTTTAATGATTTTTTAATGGTCTCGTTAATTCCCCAGCAAAATAATGTATTAATCAAACCTGATGCAGTAAGCGCAGAAGTAGCTCTAGATAATGGGGAAATAGTAGGATTTAATGGGATTGAATATTTATTAAAACATAAAAAAAGACCCAAGAATGAATTAAAGCCTAAGCTATCTTTAGCAGAGGCTAAAGATAAAATCAGTTCTCGTTTAAAATTAACTAAAGAACCAGAACTTGTAATTACTAATATAGATAATAATGAAAAGCTATGTTATGAATTTGTGGGAGAAGTAAAAGATGGTCCGCGTAAGAACCACTATCAAGTTAAAATTGGTGCTAAGACTGGTGAAGAGGAAGAAATTAAGTCGATCGAACAAGATATTTATAAAGAAGAGAATGATTGATCATTCTCTTCTTCTCTCCTTCTAAAAGTATAGATTCAATTTAAATGAATATAATATTATAAATGTAAGATAGGAGGAGGCTGCTAAATGGCGTTAGTCAAAGTAGTGACTAATAATTATAGGCAACAATTAGAAAAAAGATTTAAGTTTGAGAGTGAAATTCTAAAAAAAGATAATATTGCAGTTGAAGTTAAGCAATTAAAAGAGGGTAATAAATTAATTTTTGAATCTGCGGGTGATAAAAAGCAGTTATCATTTCAGATTTTAAGAGAATTCATTGCTAATGTTTTATCTGATATAATTATTAATTATGTAGAATCTGATTTTTTGCATAAAATTTTAGAAATAAATTGTAAGCAACTTGATCAAAATAAAAGAGAAGAAATTATAAATATTGCTTTAAATAGATTGAATATTTTAAGTACTAATGATAAAGCTATTAGTGCACAATTAGAGAGGAAAAATAGAATTTCATTAAAAATAAAAGATTATGTAGAAGATGGAAGAAGAATAATGCTAGAAGGCTTTGTACAATTTAGATTAAAAGATTATTTATCTAAATTAGAATTAGCAGTAAAAAATGCTATAGAAGAATATGGTGTGGAAAAAGAGTATGAAGAGTTTATTCATTTATTAAAATATTACGTTGATACTAAGCAAAAATATAGTAAATTAGTCAATGTAGTTAAAGTTAAAAAGGATGATTTTGAATTACTGGGTGATGAAAAAAATATAATTGAAGATCCTTTTCTAGATCAATATATTTTAGAAGAATTAGAGCAGGAATTAGATGAGAAGGATTTGTTAATTAGTTCTTTATTAGCTGTGGCGCCGGAAGAAATAATATTGCACTTTAAGTCTCCGTTTGAGTTAGTTGAAAATCTAGAGAATATTTTTGGTGATAGTTTGTCAATTTGTTTAGGTTGTAAATATTGTAATGTTGATAATAGTGAAGATTTAAAAAGAAAAATCAGAAGTGAATCTTGACATTAATCTGTTTTGGAAGTATAATAAAAGACAAGAATAAAAATTAAATATCGCTAAACAACTTAGAAAAGGACGAGTAAATTATTTTTTTCTTTTTAGAGAAAGGAGACTATTAGCTGGGAATCTCCTAAGAAAAAAATAATTGAAAACCCCCTTGGAGTTGGTGCCAGAAATTTAATAGTATGGTTACCCGGCTACCTATCGTTATTTAGGTCATTTAAGTGAGTCAATACTAGACTTGATTAATTAGAGTGGAACCACGAGTCCCTCGTCTCTAAATTTAGAGCGAGGGTTTTTTTGATTTAACAAATAAAATTTAGGAGGAAAAAATAATGAATAATATTAAAGTAACTTTGCCCGATGGCTCTAAATTAGAATTTGAAGCAGGAGCTACTATTAAAGATGTAGCTTTTGATATCGGACCTCGGTTAGGTAAAGCTTCTGTTGCTGGCAAAATTGATGGCGAGTCTGTTGATTTAGATTATGAAATAACTGAAGATGTGGATTTAGAGATTATAACAATTGATTCTGAAGAAGGGTTAAATGTTTATCGTCATACTGCTTCTCATGTTATGGCGCAAGCTATTAAGCGGTTATATAATGATGTTAAATTGGCAATTGGTCCTACCATAGAAGATGGGTTTTATTATGATTTTGAGTTAGAAGAGCAGTTGTCAGAGAATGATTTTGAAAAAATAGAAGCCAAGATGAAAGAAATTATTAAAGAGGATAATCAACTAACACGAATTGAATTATCTAAAGATGAGGCAATTGCTAAAATGAAAGATTTGGGAGAAGATTATAAAATAGAATTGATTAAGGATTTAGAGGAGGAAACTGTTAGTTTCTATCAACAAGGGGATTTTATTGATCTTTGTCGTGGCCCTCATTTGCCATCGACTGGTAAATTGAAAACTAATGCTTTTAAATTATTAAGTGTTGCTGGTGCTTATTGGCGTGGGGATGAAGACAATCAAATGTTACAGCGTATTTATGCTACAGCATTTAATAAAAAGAAAGAGCTAGAAGAACATTTAGAAAAATTAGAAGAGGCTAAAAAGCGTGACCATAGAAAAATAGGTAAGAAATTAGATTTATTTAGCCTGCATGAAGAAGGTAAGGGATTTCCATTTTTTCATCCTAAAGGAATGGTGTTGAGAAATCAATTGCTTGATTTCTGGCGTGATGAACATAAAAAAGCTGGTTATGATGAAATAAAGACACCTATTATTTTAGATCAGAATTTATGGCAAGAATCAGGTCATTGGGATCATTATAAAGAAGATATGTATTTTACTGAAATTGATGAAGAAAATCATGCAGTTAAGCCGATGAATTGTCCTGGTGGGATTCTTGTTTATAAAGATAAAATGCATAGTTATCGTGATTTGCCAGTTAGGATGGGTGAGTTAGGTCTAGTTCATCGTCATGAACGGTCAGGAACTTTGCATGGGTTAATGAGAGTAAGGAACTTTACTCAAGATGATGCTCATATTTATTGTTTGCCTTCTCAAATTGAAGATGAATTGAATGGAGTTATTGAACTTGTTGATACAATTTATAGTGCTTTTGGTTTTAATTATAGTGTGGAATTGAGTACTAAGCCAGATAAAGCAATGGGCTCTGATAAATTATGGGACAAAGCGACTGGAGCTTTGAAAGAAGCAATTATTGATAATGATTTAGATTATGAGGTTAATGAAGGAGATGGAGCTTTTTATGGTCCCAAAATTGATTTTCATTTAGAGGACTGTTTAGGACGAACTTGGCAATGTGGAACTATCCAACTTGATTTCCAAATGCCAGAAAGATTTGATTTGACTTATATTGGTGAAGATGGAGAAGAACACCGGCCAGTAATGATTCATCGAGCTATTTATGGTAGTATAGAGCGGTTTATGGGGATTTTAATTGAACACTATGCTGGTGCCTTTCCAACTTGGTTGGCCCCTGTTCAAGCTGAAATAATTCCAATTAGTGATGATCAATTAGATTATGCTTATCAAGTTAAATCTGAATTAGAAGAGTCTGATATACGAGTAGAAGTAGATGCTAGACAAGAAAAAGTAGGATATAAAATTAGAGAAGCTCAAGTTCAGCAAGTACCTTATATGTTAATCGTAGGGGATGATGAAGTAGAAGCAGAAACTGTTTCAGTTAGGGATAGACGTGAAGGTGATTTAGGTGCAGTATCTTTAAATCAATTCAAAGATGATATTGTTACAGAAATAAAAAATAAGGAATAAATAGAAAA
>JBNJDB010000153.1:0-5034 GCA_051744465.1 Bacillota bacterium
AACTATTATCAACCATTATTTAATCACGTTTGAATTTTTTGGCCAATTCTTCAGTAGTTAACTTCAAAATCGCCGGTCGACCATGGGGACAGTTAGTTATATCATATTTCTTCATATCACTTAATAGCCGATTCATCTCTTGTTTAGATAGTTTATCTCCAGCTTTAACAGACATTTTACAAGCTAGCATAGTTATAAACCCTTCTACTAATTCATGTTCTTCACTAATTTCTTCAGTCAATAGCTTTTCGATACTAGAAAAAATAAGTTCCTGATTATCCAAACTATATAATTTAGCAGGTACCCCCTGCACAACATAAGTACCCCCACCAAATTCTTCAATTTCAAAACCTATCTTTTCTAGTTGTTCTTGCTTTTCTGTTAATAATTGAATCTCTTGATGAGTCAAATCAAGTTTTAAAGGCACAAGCAACTCTTGTACATTGACTTCTTCTTCTTTAAAACTAGCTAATAACTTCTCATAATTAATTCGTTCATGGAGCGCATGCTGGTCAATCAAACACATCCCATCTAAACTCTGGGCTACTATATAAGTTTGATGAATCTGCCCTAAAGGAATTAAATTACCATCAGCTCCATAAGTACTATCGCCTTCTTGAACTGCCTCCTCTAGCTTAGTTGCTTGCCCATCAGAGTTAGTTTTATTCTTTGAATCATCAACTTCAGTAGTAGGCATTTGGCCACCATATAATTTTTCTATCTTCTCGGCTCGTTCTTCTTTACTATCCTGATCCTTTTTCTGAGGTCGAAAACTAGCTCCCGACTTATTGCTTGATTGCGATTTATTACTTTTCTCTTTCTTATTAGAAAATTGGATTTCTGATTGCACAGCTCTTTCATTTTCAGTCTTATTCTTAGTTTTATTGTTTTCCTTGGTAGCCTTATCTGTAGTCGTGTCAGTAGTTTCTTCTTCTCCATCTTTCCCTTCATCTAACTTAATTTCAGGAACTAAATCGCTTGCTTGTAAAGCTCTTTTAACACCTTGTTCAACTAAATTAAAAACTACACTACCACGGCTAAACTTAGCCTCTAATTTAGTCGGATGCACATTAACATCAACTAAAATCGGATTCAGCTTCAGTTTCAAAACAACTATGGGGTATTTATGAACCTTCAATAGCGTATGATAGGCATCTTTGACAGCTTTACCCATCAAATTACTCTTAATGAATCTACCATTAACAAAATAAGACTGATGTTTGCGTGAAGACCTCGTAATCGATGGTTTAGAAACATACCCCTTCAATTTCATATACTGATCTTCATAATCTACTTCAATCATATTTTTAGCAACTTTTTTTCCATAAATATTAAACACCACATCTAACAGATTATCACTACCACTAGTTTCTAATACACTTCGTCCATTATGTTCTAAGGAAAAAGAAATTTCAGGATAAGCTAGGCTTAAACGGTTAATTATATTACTAATATGACCTATTTCAGTAGAAGTCTGTTTTAAGTATTTATAACGTACAGGAGTATTAAAGAATAAATCTCTAACTCGAATATTAGTTCCCTGTCTACAACCACAGCTCTCTTGGGATTTAATTTCTCCACCTTCTACTTTTAATTTAGTCCCTTTGAGATTATCTTCGGTTCGAGTGATTAGTTGCACTTTAGAAACCGCTACAATACTAGGCAAAGCCTCACCGCGAAACCCTAAAGTACGTAAAGCAAATAAATCATTAGCCTCTTCAATTTTGCTCGTAGCATGACGCTTGAAAGCTAATTTAGCATCTTCAGCATCCATCCCACTACCATTATCAATTACTTGAATTTCTTTCTTCCCGCCATCCTTTACTTGCACCTCAATCTCTGTACTACCAGCATCAATAGAATTTTCAACTAATTCTTTAACCACCGAAGCAGGTCGCTCCACTACTTCACCCGCTGCTATTTTATTACTAACCTTTTCTGATAATTGATTTATTTCTCCCATTTCATCACCCCCGCGCGTTTTTTTAATTGAAAATTGACAATTTAGAATGGACAATTAAAAGAATGAAACCAAGCAAAAAAAGAAAGTTTCCAGATTGCGCAGTCCCCAACCAGTAACCCACTTAATTACAAATAACCCTTATTCTTACTTAATCTCAAACTCAAACTAGTAATTTAACTTTTCTATATTTTTTTCTTAAACTCAAACTTAAAATTAAACTTTTTTATTTTTTTTGACCTTTAATTCTCCATTCTCCATTATCAATTCTCAATTGTTTTTTAACTTTTGTATCTTTTGACCTTTAATTCTCCATTTTCAATTCTCAATTGTCCATTGTTTTTTGTTTCAACTGATGCAATTTATTCATTGCCTCTAAAGGAGTCATCCCCATTATATCTAACTTCTTTAGCTGCTCGACTAATTCACTTTCAGCCTGCTCTGCTCCAAACAAAGCCATCTGTCCAGCATCAGTTTTCTTTTCTTCTGTCATCTTTTCTTGCTTTTCTGCTACTTGCTCGACTGGCTCATCTTCTGAATCTCTACTTCTATCAGGATGATAGATCTGATGTTCTACTTCTTCTTCTCCTTGTTCTAGATTACCTAAAATCTCTTTAGACCGTTGAATTACTTCATCAGGAATTCCAGCTCGTTTGGCAACTTCAATTCCATAACTTTTATTGGCGCCTCCAGGAATTATCTTTCTTAAAAATACAACATCATCTTCTTCCTCTTCAACAGCTATATTATAGTTCTTCACTCCTGGTAAGAATTCTTCTAATTCCGTCAACTCATGATAATGGGTTGCAAATAATGATTTAGCACCAATTCTATCTCGATTGCTAATATATTCAGTTACTGACCAAGCAATACTTAATCCATCATAAGTACTTGTCCCTCGGCCAACTTCATCTAAAATAATCAAACTTTTAGCAGTAGCATTATTCAAGATATTCGCTACTTCATTCATCTCGACCATAAAAGTACTTTGGCCCGTCGTCAAATCATCAGAAGCACCTACTCTAGTAAATATCCGATCAACAATTCCAATTTTAGCTGCTGTTGCAGGCACAAAACTACCCATCTGAGTCAATAAAGTAATTAAGGCAACTTGCCGCATATAAGTAGATTTACCTGACATATTAGGCCCAGTAATAATACAGAATCTATCTTCTTGGTCATTCAAATAAGCATCATTGGGTACAAAAACTTCACCATCCATCATATCTTCGACAACTGGATGGCGACCTTCTTTTATCTCTAATTCTTCGCTCCGATTAACTTCTGGTTTAGTATAATTATTATTCAAAGCTACTTCCGCTAATGAGACTAAAGAATCTAATTGAGCCAATACATCTGCCGAAATTTGAATTCGTTCTGTCTGCTCAGCTACTTGCTCTCTAACTTCTCCAAATAGTTCATACTCTAAATCCATACTTTTCTCTTGCGCACCTAAGATTAAGGATTCTTTATCCTTTAATTCTGGTGTGATATATCGTTCACTATTACTTAATGTCTGCTTACGAACATAATCATCTGGTACAGCATCAAGATTAGCCTTGGTTACTTCTATATAATAACCATGAACTTTATTATGACCAACTTTTAAAGAACTAATTCCCGTTCGTTCCCGCTCACTTTTTTGGAGGTCAACAATCCAATCTTTGCCTTCATTCATGGCATCAAGTAATTCATCTAGTTCATCATCATAACCATATTTAATAATTCCACCTTCAGTTAAGGTAGTTGGAGGTTCTTCTTGGATTGCTCCTGCAATCAAATCACTAATATCTTCTAACTTGTCCATTTTATCTTGCAATTGTTGTAGTTTAGCAGCATCATAGTTATCTAATAAACCCTTAATTTCAGGCAGAACAACTATAGAATTCTTTAAGGCAATCAAATCTCGAGCGTTAGCTGAACCATAGATTATTTTACCCATTAATCGCTCAATATCATAAACTTGATTTAAGAGTTCTTTTAGTTCTTCTTTAATTAAAATATTATTCTTAATCTCTTCTACCGCCCCTAAGCGGTCTCTGATCCGATCTACTTCTAGCAAGGGTTGTTCTAACCATTTTTTCAACCGCCTACCACCCATAGCAGTTACTGTATGGTCTATAACTCCTAAAAGGCTACCTTCTTTGCTTTTATCTCTCATTGTCGCTACTAATTCTAAGTTACGTCTGGTATTAACATCTAAAACCATATAATCAGTAGTTGAATAAGTGGTTAATTTATTAATATGACTTAAACTACGCTTTTGCGTCTCAATTAAAAAATCTAATACAACTCCCGCTACTTTGATCGCATACGGTTTATCCTCACAACCAAAGCCTTCTAAACTGACCGTTTCAAAATGTTCTGTCAATAATTCATAGGCTTCATCCCGACTAAATTTTTCTTCTAATTCTGTAATACTAGGATTAATTTGGGTCGTAATAAACTCCATTATTTGTTCTACTTGGCTTGTCTGCTTGTCCATTAGTACTTCTGCTGGATTCAACCGCGACAATTCATCAATTACTTTTTCTCGAGCATCAGCTCCTTTTAGTTCTGTTACAGAAAATTCTCCTGTAGAAACATCAACAAAACCAAACCCATAACCTTCTCCATCACCTACTACTGCAGCTAAATAATTATTATTCTTATCATCTAAAATATCATTATCCACTACTGTCCCTGGTGTAATAACTCGTACTACATCTCTTTCTACTATTCCACTAGCTTGACTAGGTTCTTCCATCTGTTCACAGATTGCTACCCGATAACCTTTATCTATTAATTGAGATATGTATGATTCAACTGATTGACAAGGAACTCCTGCCATCGGCGTCTTTTCTCCGCCACCTTTTTTACGAGAAGTCAAAGTTATTTCTAACTCTCGTGAAGCTACTTCAGCATCTTCATTAAACATCTCATAAAAATCACCTAATCTAAAAAACAAAATTGAATCTGGATACTCTTCTTTTAATGAAACATATTGTTGCATCATTGGTGTTAATTCAGCCATAATACCCCTCCAGTTTATAAATTGAAAATATCCAATTGAGAATTGACAATTAAATTCAAAA
>JBNJDB010000154.1:0-4994 GCA_051744465.1 Bacillota bacterium
AGTTGTTGTCTTTCCAGCCCCATTAACTCCTACAACCATTAAAATAGTCGGCTGTTCATCATCTTCGCTCGGCTGATTTAACATCTCTAAAATATCATCTTGCAAAATATTAATTAATTTATTGGGATCTTTGATTTTTTCTTCTCTAGCTTTTTCTTTAATATCTTCAACTAATTTCATTGTTGTTGTGACTCCAACATCAGCTTTGATTAGAACCTCTTCTAACTCTTCATATAAGTCTTCATTTATTTTATCATAACTTCTAAATAGACTCTCTAATTGAGATACAAATCCTTCTCTAGTTTTACTCAAACCCTCTTTCAGCCTACCAAATAAACTTTTCTTTTCTTCTGCTTCTTCCTCTACTTTTTCTTCTACTTCTGCTTCTTCTTGATTTTCTGCTGTTTCTTCATCAGAACCTAATCCAAAAATCTTTTTTAGCATTATTAAAGCCTCCCAATATTTAATTGAAAATTGATAATTTAGAATTGACAATTAAAATTCAAAACTAAGATACAAAATCAATTTAAAACTGATATCCTGCCCCCACTCTTAAAATAAGACTACTTGAATTAAGATTAAATTATTTCATAATAAATTTAGCTGATCAATGAATTTTGTCTTTTTAAAAATCAGGAGGCGGATAATAAAATCAGCTACAGGTACACAGTTGAACAATTAATTTTTTCTCTTCCCTCTTGTAAGTTCGATTAGCTCTCTTATACTCACTCATTCTTAGAATTTAATCTTAAACTGTTTTACTGTTTTACTGTCTTACTGTCTTACTGTTTCACTGCTCAACTTTTTTATCTCTATTTTATTTCTATCGATTTACATAAATCCGTATATTCCTGTGCAATCCCAAATCTTCTTTTTCTAATATCTGCTTCTTCTTCTGGAGTTTCTGCTCCATAAAATTCTTGTCCTAACTCTTCATATTCATCTGCCAAATCCATTCCTTCTGCTAATAACTCAATTACTGTAGATCCTTTTATCTCTCCATCTTTACCATGACCAATTGCTACTACGGGACGACCCCAAGTTACTGGACCAGCCATAGCATCACCCATATGCATTACTCCAGTTCCACCGGGATGAGTATGAACAATTGCTACATTATTAGGAATCTTAGTACTATAAGCTTCCCTTAGCGACATCCCAGAAATATCTGTATAACTAGAAGCTAATAACCGTGATGGAACATAACCCATTCCTCCAACTACTATTTCTCCGAGTTGAACAATATGACCATCTTCTATTTTACCAAGAGCAGCAACTTCTCGACCCTGCTCTACAGTAATCGATTTTTCTACTAAATCAGCAGCAAATTCTTCTGCAATAGAATCAACTGCAACTGATTTGATCTGCCATTCAGATTCCGGTTTAGGATTAACATCTGCATCTACTTCAGGAATATCTACTTCTTCTAATTCTTCACATATTTCTAAATATTCAACTTTTGTTTGCGAATGTTCTTTTAGGACTTCACGCTCTTCTACCATAGTTTTAGCTGCTAATCTTTTCAACTTGATTTCTTCGGATCTAGTAGTTAATTCAAACAAATGATCTTGCGGATAAATAATTCCCACTCCAGCAATCTCACCCATCTTAACTCCAATACTAACTAAAGGTTGATTAATAGTATTAATTCCACCGGTATCTACAATCAATCCTGTCTTTCCTGGGTTAGTAGTAATTAATACTGTATTATCTGGTAATTGATTCATCAATTCTAATAGTGATTCTCCTTCGATTTTAGCTACTTTGGATAGAATTTTACGATAGGGCAATCCCGATACTCCTCCATCCACTAATTCTGTAATCGAATCTATATATCCATCTTGATTAACAAAACCTAGACCGCCAACTGCTCGACCTTGACTCAAATGATTGCTTCTTGTAACTAGCTTATTTACTATTGACTCTGCTATGCCTTTAACTCTCATAACTAACACCCCTTTTTATTTATTGAATACTCTCAGCTGAATTTATCACTACTGTCATAGTGCTGAACTAGGTTACAAATTACCATCCATTATCAAACAAATTGAGAATTGAAAATGTACAATTGACAATTAAAAAAATTAAATCAACTTCAGAAAACTAATAATCAAAAAAATATCTTAAAAATTTTAATTAATAATTAACTACTTCATCTAATTTCAAGGAAACAACCTGTGATACTCCAGAATTCTGCATAGTAATCCCATATAAAGAATTAACTGCTCTCATAGTACCTTTCCGATGGGTAATAACAATAAATTGAGCTCTCGTTGATAATTCTTGCAAATAATCAGCAAACCGATTAACATTAGCATCATCTAAAGGCGCATCTAATTCATCTAGGACATAAAACGGACTAGGATTAACCTTTAATAAAGAAAAGATCAAAGCTGTAGCAGTTAAAGCTTTTTCTCCCCCGGACATTAAAGATAATTTCTGTAAGTTTTTACCTGGTGGTTGCGCATTAATCTCAATTCCAGTTTCTAATAAATTATCTTTGTCTGCCAACTCTAACTTTGCTTGTCCACCTTCAAACAAATCAACAAATATAGTTTCAAATTCTTCTTTTATCTGCTCAAAAGTAGCTGAAAATTCTTCTTCCATTTCATTTTCTATTTCAGAAATAACTTCTTGCAATGAATTACGTCCTTCTATTAAATCTGTATGCTGCTCTTCTAGAAAATCTAGTCGCTCACTTAAATTTTCATATTCTTCTATTGCACCAATATTAACTGGTTCTAGCTCCTTCATATTTTTCTTCAACTCTTTAATCTTGGCTTCAACTTGTTGATAGTCATCTATCTCTTCTCTACTTTCAATCAAATCGTAAACTTCTATATCATATTCTCCGGCCAACTTTTCTTCAATATTCTCTAATTTAACTTTAATTTCAGTTAATTTTATTTCATTTTGATTTGCTTTCTCTTGTAATTTGTCTCTACGTTCTCTACTTTCTTTTGATTCTCGTTGATACTTATTAATCTGTTCTTTAACTTTATCTCTAGTTTCTTTTAAATCATCTAACTCATCTTTACTTTTATCAATTTCAAGTTTCAACTCTTCTTTTTCAGTTGCTAATTCTCCTTTTTTAGTTTCAATTTCTTGGGCTTTATTTTTTACTTTAGTAATATTCTTTTCTTCAGTGCTTATTTTCTCTTGTTTATGGTTTAAACTTTTTGTCTTGCTTTTATGCTCTTGTTTCAGACTTGCTTCTTCTTGTTCTAAAGAAGCAATCTCTACTTTAGTATCTGTTATTTCTGAACTCAAACTCTCTTTTTTCTCTTCTAAAGTACTAATTTTAGATTCTAACTTAGTGATTAAACCTTCTAAATTATCTTCACCAGTAGTCAAATTATCTAGATCTTCTTCTAATCCGGACTGATCTTGCTTTAATTCAGATTTCTTTTCTTTCAAATTAGCTATTTTCTTATTTTTATGAGCTACAGTTTTATTTAATCGCTCTACTTCATTACTAGCTTGTTGGTGATCTTTTTGTAGACTAGTCTGTTCTAAGTCTAATTCTCGAACTTCATTATCAAGCTCTTCAATCGTTTCTCGTAACTTTTCTATTTCTTTTCTTTTATTAACTCCCGTTGTTTCTATTTCTTCTAATTGATCAGCTAAATCTTCTACTTCTGATTCTAATTCTTCAATTTGGCGCGACCGACCCAATAAATTACTATTTTTATTTCGGCTTCCTCCGGTCATAGAACCACCAGGCCTAATAATCTCACCCTCTAAAGTAACTACTTTAATTCGTTTATTAGCTGCTTTAGAAATTTCAACTGCTGAATCCATATCTTCAGCTACTATTATCCGACCTAAAATATTTTTGATTACTGCGTCATATTTATCTGCATAAGAAACTAATTTGTTTGCTACATCGACTGCTCCTGTAATATTAAGTGCCTTCTGTTCATTACTTCTTAAACTTCTTGCCTCTACTAAATCAAGCGGTAAAAAAGTAGCTCGACCAGCATTATTCTCTTTTAAATAATCAATAGCCTGTTGTCCTACTTTATTATCTTCTACTATTATATTTTGTAATATACTTCCTAATGCTACTTCAATTGCAGTTTCATATTTTTCAGGTACTTCAATTAATTCAGCTACTACTCCACAGACACCTGATAAATTATCTTGGGCATACTTCAGCACTTGCTTGACTCCCCGATAATACCCGGCATAACTCTCCTCTAAATCCTGTAATGTCTTCAATTTAGACTTTTTTCGGCTTGATTTATCTTTCAAATCATCATACTTTTCTTTCAAATCTTCGAATTGAGCCGTTAATTTTTGATTAAGATTCTTTTTATCTTCTAACTTTTGTTTTTGCTCGGCAAATTTATTCTGTAATTTAGCTAGCTTAGTCTCATATTTTTCTTTCTGCTCTTGCTTTCCTTTTAATTCTTCCTTGATTTGCTTTTTTTCAAATTCTAAATCTTCCAATTGCGAAGTATAATAATTAATATTCTGTTCTATATTACTTAGCTTATTTTTATAGCGATTAATTTCATTTATATTATCTAATTTATTATTTCTAATCTCTTTGCGACGATTATTACTGGTCTGCAATTTTTCTTTTAATTCAACTAATTTTTCTTCTTGCTCTGCTAATACTTCCTTTTTTCCTTTTAGCTCTGTTATAACTTCTTCTTGTTGCTCTTTGATGACTTCAATTTCTTCTTGCAAAGAACTTACATCTTGGTTTAATCTTTTGACTTCATCTTTTAACCGTTCTTCTTGTTGCAATAGATTCTTTTTTCTTTGTTTTGCTAAATCTAATTTATTATCTACTTTTTGACGTTTATTCCTTTTCTGATAGAGCTTGTCTTGAAAATCATCAATTTCAGAGATTAAATCATCTAATTTTTCTTCTTCATTATCTATTTTTAAATCATATTCATTAACTGTCGCTTTAGATTCAGTCAATTTATAAGACAAATCTTGTTTAGCAGCAATTTTTTTATCTAATTGTTCTTCTAAATTAG
>JBNJDB010000155.1:0-4962 GCA_051744465.1 Bacillota bacterium
CCTGAGGAGTTTAGTGCTAATTTTGCGACTAGTTCGGGAGATGTAAAGATTGAAAAGCAAGTAGGTGATTTAGAAGTTGCAACAAGTAGCGGAGAGATTACCATCAAAGATTTGAATGGTGACCTTAATTCTAATACTAGCTCTGGTGATTTGCAAGTAGGAGATCTTAAAGGTGCTTTAGAACATAGGAGTAGTTCTGGTGATGTAGAAATTGATTTTTCAGACGGAAAAGTTGATATAGAAACAAGTAGTGGTGATGTCGAAGGCATTTTTGATTTGGGTGCTACTAGTAATAGAATTAATCTTAGCTCGGGTGAGGCTATGGTTGATTTAGCTCCTGACCCTTCTTTAGAGTTATTATTGACTACTAGTTCGGGGGATATAGATATTACAGATATAAATTTAGATATTTTAAAATTAAGTGATGAAGTTGTTAAAGGAGTAATTGCTAGCGGAGATGGTAAATTAGAGATTAATACTAGCTCTGGCGATATCAACTTATCAGAACGATTTAGAAGATAAGCTAGATTTGAATTGAGGAGTGAAAAGCATGGGGATTATTCTTAAGTTTGTTTTGAGAAATATAAAAGAAAATAAATTTCGTACTTTTTTAATCATTTTTTCGATTACTTTATCAGCAGCACTCTTTTTTTCTGCTATGGCTATTTCAGATACTGTAGCTGAAATGTATTTGCAACGAGCCAAATCCCAATTTGGTAGTGCAGAAATTATGATTACGCCCAATAAGGATTCGCCTAGTTCCTTATTTCGAGCTTATAAGGCTAATGAATTTAATCAGCAGTTAGAATATGTAGTAGGAGCTGTTAATAAAGGAGGTCGTTACAGTTACCAACCTGGCCAGACAATCCCAGTTACTATTAGAGGGTATGAGTATAGTCAATTACAAAAGATGAATCCAATTAGAATTCAGGAGCAATATAATTTGGCCCCATTTCAAGAAAAAAAAGTAATTATTAGTCGTGAGGCAGCAAATAAATATGACTTGAGTTTGGGTTCTAATCTTAACTTGCAGATAAAAGGGAACAAACATAATTTTATTGTTTCTGGGATTGCTAATTCTAGAGGTTTATTTAGACCACAAGAAGGGCGAATTACTGTTGTCGTACCGAGAGAAAAGTTGGCTTCTTTATATGGAGCTCGGGGGCGGGTTTCGACTATTTATATTAAAACTAAACCTGAAGTTAGTGTCAAGCAAATGATTAAGCAGTTAAGTACAGAATATGATAGATACGAAGTAAAAAAGACGATCACTCGTCAAGAAATGAAAGAATATACTAGTATGATAACAACTCCCTTCAAATTAATGTTACCACTAGTAGTTTTAATCAGTGTGTTTATTATTTATACTTCATTCAAAGTAATTACAATGGAACGTTTGCCTGTAGTAGGTACTTTTAGAAGTATTGGAGCCACCAGAAGGATGACAGATTTCATATTGTTAGGGGAAAGTATGATCTATGGAATTATTGGTGGGCTATTGGGCTGTGGTTTAGGTTTAGGGATCTTATATATTATGAAGCAAGTAATGGCTAGTACTGCTTATATGGAAGTGAAAACTGGGGTGGAAATGGTTTATAGTATGTGGCAGTTAGTTACTGCTTTTGTAGGGGCAGTAGGATTAGCAATAGTTAGTTCATTATTACCGATTATTAAAGTATCTAAAATCTCAGTTAAAGATATTGTACTAAATAATATCGAAGATAGAGTAGAAAAGAAACAGTGGAAAATGATTGTAGGGATTATCTTATTAGTGGCAGGGATTGTAACACCTTTTTTAGTTGCCGGTCAATCTTGGGCTCTGATAGTAGATGCTAGTTGTATGCTAGTTATTGGAGTTGGAATTGTACTTTTGATACCACAATTAACTAACTTATGTATATACATATTAGAAAAAATTTATCCTTATATTTTAGGAAATGAAGGATTATTAGCTGTCAAAAATTTAAGAAATAATAAAAGTGTGATGAATAATATTGCATTGTTGACCATTGGAATTGCTAGTTTATTGATGATCAATACTACTAGCTATAGTACTAGCCTTGAATTAGTAAATGTATATAGTGATGCTCAGTTTCAAATTTGGGGTGGTCACCCTCAAGCTGATCGACGAATAATAGGTAGATTAAAAGCGATAAAAGGGGTTAAAGATGTTTATGGCTTGTATAGGAGCCGAGGAGTAAAAGCAACGAGTCATAATCAGAATATCGGAAATCTTTATGGAGTAGATGGCAATCAGTTTTTTAATTACTGGGATTTTAATCTGGTAGGAGATAAAGAGGAACTATTAGCTAAGTTTAGTAAGGGACGAAAAATAATTTTAACTAGTACTCTCCAAGAAAAACTCAAGGTTGATTTAGATGATGTAATTACCTTGCAGACTGCTCGTGGAAAAAAGCCTTATCAAGTAGCAGGTTTTGTAAATACGATTTTTAATGGTGGTAATGCTGCTTTTGCTTCTGCTAAATACTTTAAACGGGATATGAAGATGCGTTATAAAGATGATATATATATTAAGACATATCAGTCACCAGATAAAGTAGTTAAAAGAATTAAAGAAAAGTTTAACCGAGAAAACATTCATTTAGAAACCTTAGCCAAGATGGAAGAACAAGAAATGAAAATGTGGACGGGGTTGCTAACTCTGTTAAAAGGATTTTCAGTCATAACTATGATTATTGGTATTTTTGGTGTCTTTAATAATTTCATGGTAGAATTTATAAGCCGCAAGAGAACCCTAGCCATATTTAGGTCAGTGGGAATGAGCAAATTTCAAACTGTGAAAATGATACTGATTGAAGCAGTAACTGGTGGTTTAATTGGAGGAATTGTAGGTTGTTTTGGCGGAGGATTATTTATTAAGATGATGGAATTAGTTTTGCAGGCATTAAATTTGGCTATGCCTATGCATTATTCATTACAGATGTTTGTAATAGCAATTATTAGTGGAATTATTGTTTCGGTATTATCGGCTATTATACCTACTTTAAAGTCAACTAAATTAAATATTGTTGAAGCAATAAAGTATGAATAGATAGTAGGTGAATTAGGGGGATGAAAAATGAATAATATGATTGAGACAGTTGATGTATGTAAAACTTTTCAGATGGGCCAAGTAGAAGTGGAAGCTTTGAAAAATATTAATCTAACAGTTGAACGAGGAGAATTCATTTCGATAATGGGCCCTTCAGGATCTGGTAAGAGTACACTTCTTTATTTGCTTGGTGCTTTAGATAAACCGACTTCAGGCAAGATTGAAATTGGTGGCAAAGAATTATCAGTTATGGATGATAAGCAAGAGAGCTTATTGCGGCGCAGAGAAATAGGATTTGTTTTTCAGTTTTATAATTTAATTCCTAATTTAAATGTAGAAGAAAATGTAATGTTACCTTTATTGTTAGATGGCAAAAGTAGAAAAAATCATCGCGATGATGTAGATCAAATTTTAAAACTGGTAGGTTTAGCTGATAGGAAACAACATACTCCTCGCGAACTTTCTGGTGGTCAACAACAGAGAGTGGCAATAGCTCGAGCTTTGATTAATAAGCCTGATGTTATTTTAGCTGATGAACCGACAGGAAATTTAGATAGCGAAACAGAAGAAGAAATTATGGAATTATTTGCTAAAATTAATCAAGAGCAAGGAGAAACAATTGTGCAGGTGACTCATTCAACTAAAA
Source organism: Bacillota bacterium (assembly GCA_051744465.1). Taxonomy (GTDB): domain Bacteria; phylum Bacillota; class Halanaerobiia; order Halobacteroidales; family Halobacteroidaceae; genus Halanaerobacter. Next base: position 3,699 of record JBNJDB010000155.1, read on the forward strand.
CTGCTGCCTATGGAACTAGAATTGTAAATTTGAAAGATGGAGAGGTGGATAAAAAATGAAAAAATCAGTCCAGTTTCACATAGTGTTATTGTTATTAGTAGTTACAAGTCTAGTAATTGGATGTAGTAAGCAAGAAGAAAAGGCCACTCAGCCTGCTAATGAAGATATTAAAGAGGAAATTAATACGATTGATGTGTTTGGAGAAATAAAAACTAAGCAGGAGAAGAATATTAGATTAGAATTAAATGCTAGAGTTGCTAAAGTTGCTGTAGAGACAGGAGATTTGGTTGCTCAAAATGATAAGTTGCTTACTTTAGATTTAACTAAAGCAAAAGGTAAGTTAGCTCACAAACGTAATTCGCTTCAAGCAGCGAAGAATAAATTAAAGAAGATTGAACGAGGTGGTGAAATAAATTTTGAGCAATTAAAAAATAAACTTCAGACAGAACAGAAATTAGAAGAAGTAACTACTAAGAAGTTAACTGAAACAAGAAGTGAGTTAACTAAGCAAAATAGTCCTGATTTGAAAAAGTTAGCTAGTAAGTTAAAAACAGAAAAAAAGCTATATCAACAAAAGAAAGAGGAGTTAGCTCAGCAGAAAAAGTTACTCAACAAAGAAGTTATTGCACAACATGAGTTTGACCAATTTAAACAGTCTGTTGCTAGACAAAAGCAGGTAGTTGAGAATCTTAAATTAGGACTTGCAGAGACTAAATATAATAAAAAGCAAGAAATTAAGAATCTCAAAACTGAATTAATTAATCATAAACAGGTGATTAAAGATTTGAAATTGAAGTTAAACGAACATAAGTATCAACAACAGCACAATTATTTAGCTCAAGAAGTCGAAGTGAAACAGTTAACAAGAGAAATTAATCAATTAGAAACAGAATTGAATAAAAGTTTTCTAGAAGAAAACCAAATTATTTCTGATATCCAAGAAGGGGTTGTATCTGATATAGGTTATAAGGAAGGAGATATTATAACCGAAGAGAAAAAAATAATTAGTATTATTGATTTAGATGAGCTTGTTGTAGAAGTTGATATCCCAGAAGAATTTATTAAAGATGTTAAATTAGGTGCTCAGGCTACTATTATACCTTTAGCTAATAGGGATAAAAAGTATCAAGGGAAAGTAATTAAAATTGATAATAGAGCTCTAGAACGAGGTGGCGAAACAGTAATTCCAGCCGAAATTTCAATAACTAATCGAGACAAATTTTTACGACCTAATTTTAATGTTGATGTAAAAATAAAAAGAAAA
>JBNJDB010000156.1:0-4954 GCA_051744465.1 Bacillota bacterium
AGAAGAAGAAAAATCAGGTATTTTTAAATATATAAATATGTTAAATGAGATAGAATTAACGGCTGAGACTGTTGATTTAAAGGAAAAGTATTTATTCAGTCGGCAACTTGCCTCAATGCTAAGGTCGGGAATTCCAATTGTCAGTGGTCTAAATGCTCTTTCAAAACAGTTAGGGAATGATGCTTTAAAGTCAGCCGTCAATGATATTGCTGTTGATATTGAAAAAGGGCATAGCTTTTCTAGGGGGCTGCAAAAGCATGATCATATATTTTCGGAATACTTTATTAAGTTAGTAGAGATTGGAGAAGAAGGTGGGTTCTTGGCCCAGACCTTGACTAACTTAGCTAGTTATTTTAAACAAAAGAGTGAAAAAAAGAAGAAATTTATTTCAGCGATAAGTTATCCTGCGATTACGATGAGTGCTTCAATTATAGTTGTGATTTTACTAATGGTTAAGGTATTACCTAACTTCATGGAAACTTTTAAAAAGTTGAATATTGAACTACCACTGCCAACTAAAATTATAATGGCAATTAGTAGATTTATGACTAATTACTGGTTGTTCTTAGTCTTGACGGTTGTAGCAGTGGTGGTAGGAATTTATTATTATTACAACAAAACAGAAACAGGCGAATTAGTAATTGATAGTTTATTGCTTAAGGTTCCGCTCTTAAATAGTTTTATACTCGAAAATTCGTTGATAATTTTTTCTAAGAACTTAAGTTTATTAGAAGAAAGTGGAGTCGCTTTCTTACAGAGTATGCGCATAGTAAATAATAATATCAGTAATAAAGAAATAAAAAATAGATTAAACGAAGCAAGGTTGAGGATTAGAGATGGAGTTAGTATTAGTGATGCTTTGCAATACCAAGATATTTTTCCTGGGATTGCAATTCAAATGATAAAGATTGGCGAAGAGACTGGTGATTTGAATGAAAAATTAGATGATATTGTTGATTTTTATGAAGAAGAAGCAGAAGAAAGATTTGATAAATTAATTTCTTTAATTGAGCCAGTTTTGATTATATTCCTAACTTTTGTGATTGGCGGGATAGTAGCAGCAGTAATTTTGCCTATCTTCAAGATGTCACAAGGTATGGGTTAAGGGGGGGATGCAAATGGTTGATAAAAATAATCACCAAGATATTGAAAAAAAGTACTAACGAAGGACTATGCGCTCCTAGAAATTATACTTATAGTGGCGTTGATTTCAGTAATAATTGGTCTTGTTGTACCTCGCTTCAATTTTATAGAAGATAGTGCTAAACAGCGCCAAATAAGAATGAATTTGCTGAATATGAGGAAATTTATTGCTCAGCATAAAGTGCAAGAAGGCGCCTATCCTGAGCTGAGTCAATTGCAAAAAGAATTAGAAATTGAAGAAGTTGATTTTACTTATCAAAAGAGAGAAGAAAAATATTTGTTAAGTTATAATTTAGATTTAGATGATGATGGAAGAGTAGATGATTATTTGTATATTACTAGTGAGTTGTCTGCTATTAAAGAACAACTAGATGGTATGAGACCTAAACTAGCTGATTGTTATTAACTGGCTTTATGCCTGATAATATATAACCTAAAATTTATAAAGGAGGAATTTAAATAATGAAAAATTTAATGAACCAAGAAGCAGGATTTACTCTGTTGGAGTTGATTGTAGTCGTAGCAGTAATCGGGATTTTAGCAGCAATTATTGTCCCGCAGGTGAGTGATATTCAAGGTGATGCGCAGTTGAGTAGTGTTAAATCGAGTCTGTCAAGTGTGCAGACAGCTTTAGAACGGTATAAGTTAGATACTGATCAAGGTGATGGATCATATCCGGCTGCTCAAGGTGATGCAGAGACAGAATTAGGGATTGATTTAACTGGTTATTCTTATGATAGTGATGGGTCTGGATATATTGTAGCTTATAATAATAGTGGTTCCACTGATAAAACTGTTAGTGATGGTAATGGAAATAGTACTGATGTTGGAACAAATGATACGCTAGAAGAAGATGGAAATGACTATTACTATTATATCACTAGTGAAAAAACTTCAGTTTTGACTACTAATTAAATTCAAGTCAACAATTTTTTTAGCTAGGTACTGAGCGTTAGGGATTAGGATCTTCCTAGTCCCTAATACTGAATACCTAGGGTTTTAATTGGCAATTGAGAATTGAAAATTGACAATTAGGAAAACAAGATAGTAAAGACAGTTGACGGTTAACAGTGTACAGTTGATAGAAAGCAAACAAACAATAAAGAGCAATTGAAAATTGAGAATGTAGAATGGACAATTATAATTCAAAAGAAGAAAAAAACAACAAAACAATCGATAAATTAGAGAAGAGTAAATTGGAAGAGGTGATTTGATGTGGGGATTGTTTGGTAGCTCGGGATTTTTAGGAGTTGATATGGGGACTACTTTTAAGTTAGCAGAAGTAACTGATTCGGAGTTTAAGACTGCTAAAGTGAAAGAACTAGACAAATCTGCTCTAGATGAGTTTGCTAATAAAAAGGTGGCGACTATAATTAATAGTGATCAAGTTGAAATACGCTTTATTGATTTAGCTGCTAATTTGAGTGAAGAAGAGATTGGACAGATGATTGAACTGGAATTTACTCGAGAGAATCTCGTAGTTCAGTCTGAAGTTGTAGATTTTTTTGAGAAGAAATATGCGATTGCTTTTGCTGTAGAACGCACTTTAGTACAAGAAAAGTTTAGTAAATTACAAGAGATTGGTCTAAAACCGCGGGCCATAGAAACAGAATTTCATGCTAATGCAAGGTATGTGACCGAAGAGAAACCAGATTTAGCAGAGACTGTTTCCTTAATCGATATTGGCAAGAAGAGAACTGACTTGATAATTGTTAAGCAAGGTAGATTGATTTTTGTCCGCAATTTTGAGTTTGGTGGAGCTGATATTACTAAACGGTTAGCAAAACGAAATAATTTATCAGATAGTAGAGCCGAAGAATATAAAAAAGAAGGCGTCGAAAATGAAGATTTAAAGGTTGTCCTCGAAGAGTTACGGAGTCAAGTTTATAGCTCGATTGATTATTTTCAATCTCGCTATAAAGAAGAAGTAGAGCGGTTGATGTTAACAGGTGGGGGCAGTCATTTCAAAGGATTGCAGGATTATTTAGAAAATCAAATTGGTTTACCAGTAGAAAAATTAGCTGATCCAGGTTTTTCTGTAGCAAAAGGCTTGGCCCTGCGAGCGAAGGAGGAACAGCAATGATTAATTTTCTAACTGATGATTTTTTTATAGAACAACGGCAAGAAAAAATTATTTTTGTTAGTAGTATAGTGGGCGTGCTTGTGATTGCTGCAGTCATAGGATTAACTGTAGATCTTTATTTAGAGGCGAAATATTTAGAGGAAAAGCAAGCAGTAGTAGCGGCAAGAAATAATGAATTAGACCAGAAATTAGAACAGATCAATCAATTAAAAGAAAAAAAGAAAGAAGTTGAAGCCGAGCTACAAAAGAAAGAAGAGCGGATTGCTAGTATGATTCCGGCTCAAAAAGTATTTGCTAAGATAAATTTATTAGCAGCAGATAAACTTCATCTACAGAGTTTTGAACTTGAAAATAACAATTTCAGTTGTACAGGTATTACATCTGATATCCGATATTTACATAGTTTAAATCGTAAAATTGACAATGCCGAGTTTTTTAGTTCTTTTTATCTCAATGAAATCGATAAAGGCGAGAATTTTGTTGAATTCAATATTAGGGGCCAAGTGCAGAAAGGAGAGTAGTTATGTGGCGCAAACTGATAATAGTAGCGATTATCTTTACTTTGCTAAGTTTTGGTTTTTACAAATTTGGTTATCAGCCTTTAGAAACAAGACAATCGCAAGCACTCTTAGAATATAGCCAAACAATGAATCAATTTGAAGAAAAAAAAGAACAAGTTTTGAATTTTGAAAAGACTAAATTAAAATATGAACAGCTGTTAAAAAAGTTAGAACGGAAGAATAAAAAGGATTTTTTACAGAAAAAAGAACGTAATCGTTTTATTATTTATTTGAATAGTTTTGATGTGATTCAAGATATTGAATTCAATTCAAGACCTGAAACAGATTTGCAAGTTGATTTTGTAATTGCGGGAGAATTTGCAACGATATATGATTTTTTGACTGAAATAGATTATATTTATAATACTAAACAGCTACAGATTAATAAAGTTGAATCAGAAATAAAGGCTAAACTTAGTCTTGTTTTTCCGATAGAAAGGAGTGATTAATAAGTGAAAAAAATAATTATAATAATATTAATCATTATTTTAAGTTTGGGACTTTATTTATATTATTATAGGAGTTGGCAACAGAAGTCTAAACAGATTAATGAACTTAAAACTGAGATAAATCAACCGATTGAAATCCCTAATAAGATTGAATTAGAAGAAGAACCGGAGCCCAAAGAAGAAGAAGAACAGATTGTAATTAATTCTCCTTTCCAATCTGATCTGCGAGTAGTAGAAATTAGAGAGGAAAATAATGATTCCGATAATGAGCAAGATAAGGATAACTCTCAGAAAAAAGTAATAGAAGTTAGTCGACCTGCTTTTGAGTTACTAGGGATTTTAAAGAGGGACGAAGATTCATTAGTTACTATTAAAAATAATAATCAGTTTGCCCGAATTAAGCTAGGCGATAAGATTAATGAATTTGAATTAGTCGAGATTTTAAAGAATGGAGTTGTTTTCGAGAAAAAAGAAAAGTCCTTTACCTTTGAATTAGTAATTAACTAATGTAATTATAGATAGTGTTCTTAGTTAAATGAGATAAAATTATTTTGAGTGGATGATATGATATTATTCTTTTAATTGTCAATTGTCCATTTTCAATTCTCAATTTATTAGAGAATAGATGGCAATTTGTAATCTGTTTTAATACTGTGCTAATAGTTATAAATTTAGCTGAAACATTTTATATATCAGAAGGGGGTCATCAAAATTAGTAC
>JBNJDB010000157.1:0-4926 GCA_051744465.1 Bacillota bacterium
TTCTTCATTTCTAAATTATCACTAAAACCACTTCCATCTTGTTGGTTTTGCTCTAATTTAGACGATAATAAATTACCAGCAGTATCTACTATTGTGACCTTTTCAGGGTCTAATCCTTCTACACTACTCGCTACTAAATTAGCAATAGAACGCACCTGAGATGTTTCCAACTTTTGATATTGATCCAACCTTAACATCACTGAAGCCTTAGCTGGTTTAGCTTTGTCTTTATAAATACTATCCTCACTTGGCGTCACTTGTACTTTAGCATAACTTACATTACCCATCTGCTGAATTGTTCTTGTTAATTCTCCAGATAGAGCTCGATGATAATTAACTTTTTGTTCAAAATTGGTACTTCCGATTTGAGTTTGATCAAATATTTCAAAACCAGTCACTCCACCGGAAGGTAATCCTTCACTAGCTAAATCTAATCGCAACTTATGAACTTTATTTTTAGGTACTAATACTTTACTTCCATTCTCCTCAAGTTGATAATCAGTCTGTTTCTCTTCTAAGATATCAACTATATTGCCAGCATCTTTTGAAGATAAATTATTAAATAAAACAGTATAATCAGGCCTGCTAGCCCAATTGACTAAAATCAACAAGCCTAAAAATGCAATTATAGTGGAAACACCAATTATAATTTTGGCTTTTCTACTAAGTCCTTCTGATAATTGCAAAAACTGATTTTTTAGTTCAGCAAAATTCCCAGCCATATTCACACCCCAATCTGACTAACTAAATAAATCACACCTGCATCCTCATAATCTTTTCATATGCTCCAACAACCTTATTACTAACTTTTGTAGTTAAATCTACAGACAATTTTGCTTTTTCTGCTGCAATCATTACTTCATGAATATTATCAGTTTTACCAAGCGCTAAATCCTCCCCAGCTTTATTAGACTTATGTTGCAGTTGATTGACATTAGAAATAGATTCTTTCAACATTCCAGAAAAACTTTTTTTATTATTACTATCTGTTTCTTTAATGCTCGAATCAATCTGTGCTATACTTTTATTAAAAGCTCCATCAACCTTCATAATAAACCTCCCCTAGTTAACCAATTTGCAAGGCACTTTTAGCCATCTGTTTTGATGTATCTACAGCAGTTACATTTGCTTCATAAGCCCTGCTCGCCGACATCATATCAGTCATTTCAGACACAATGTTAATATTAGGCATACTGACATAACCATTCTCATCTGCATCAGGATGGTTCGGTTTATATCTCAATTTGGGTTGTTGACTACTTTCTCTTATTTCAGAAATCTCAACCCCTCCACCAGTTTCTTGCTTCTGGTTATTAATATTACCCATTTCCTCTTTTAATCGCGAAGCAAAAACTGGCATTTTGCGACGGTAAGGTCCTCCTTCTTCTGTTCTAGTTGTATTTACATTAGCTATATTATTAGAAATAGTATCCATCCGAGTTCGTTGTGCTGTTAACCCGGAAGCACTAATATTAAGTCCATTAAATAAAGCCATTATCCGTTACCTCCTTTTTGAATAACTGAGCCCATTCGCTTAAACTGATTAGAAACTTGCTTGACCAATGCTCTATATTCCAAACTATTCTTAGCCATTTCAGCCATTTCACTATCTATACTTACATTATTTCCATCACTACGGAAAGAAGTATTTTCTTCTTTAGTTACTTCCGGCTGAAAAGAATTTAAATCAGTAGCATTGAGCGAAATATGTCTTCTGTTTGTTACATCCAAGTCATTATTCTGACCCATAGCTCCTTTTAATTCTTCTTTAAACGAAACATCTTCTCGTTTATAATTTGGTGTATCAACATTAGCTATATTATTATTAATTGCTTCATTTCTTAAATTTAAACCAGATAAAGACTTCTCTAAAACACCAAAACTCTGTTTGTTGAACAAACCCATCAACCCCCCTTTTTTTTCAAGCTGAAACTAAAGTTCAAAGCTAAACACCACTATTTTATTTCATTCGACATTTTAGGAGCAAACTCCTGCAAAAAAATATAATTATCGCAATAGTTAATATTTTCCTATTAGTTATTAAAGCATAAAATCAGCGTGCCCTAGGACACGCCTGTTAGATACTACATATTCACTTAATATATATCAACTACTTTTTCTATTCTAACTCATCAAATAATCTTTTGTTTAGCACTTTGATATGAGTTCCTTTCATTCCTAAAGATTTAGACTCAATTACGCCAGCACTTTCAAACTTTCTTAAAGCATTAACAATCACTGAACGAGTTATACCTACTCTATCAGCAATTTTACTAGCTACAACTAAACCTTCAGCTCCATCTAATTCTTCAAATATATGCTCAACTGCTTCTGATTCCGAATAAGATAAAGTCTCTAAAGCAATATGAACTGCAGCTTTTTCCCGTGCTTCTTTTTCTACTTTTTCACTTCTTAACCGCAAAATTTCCATTCCCACAACAGTAGCTCCATATTCAGCTAATAATAAATCACTAGCTCCAAACTCTTCATCAAATCTAGCAATTACTAACGTACCTAATCTTTGACCACCACCATTAACAGGGACAACAGTAGTTAATTTATGTTTAAACAGACATTCTTCATCTTTTTTAAATACACATTGACCATCTTCTTGTTCATAATTAGAACGAGTCTGCTTAATATCCAACAACCAATTATTATAATCAGGAGGAAATATTTCTTTTTCAATTACTTCTTCTTTCATTATATCGCATTCAAATTGGTCAATTAAATGATAACTTAAAATTTCACCTTCTTTTCCTGCAAGGTAAACATTACCTCCAATAGTCTCCCCTAAAACTTCTGCAATCTCACCAAAATCAACAGGATGACCTGCAGAACGCTGTAATAACCTATTTATCTTTCTAGTTTTATTTAAGAGTTCTTTCATCAATTATTCCCCCTTGCATAATACAACATTTTTCCTCAACTATTAACAAAACCATACTATTATTTTATCTTAATTCTATCCTTTTTTCAAATTATAAAATATATTTGCTCAAATCCTTATCTTGTACAACATCAGCTAATTTTTCTTGCACATAGTCTTGATCAATCTTAATTTCTTTTTCTTCCAAATCGGGAGCTTCAAATGAAATATCTTCTAATAACTTTTCTACAATTGTGTGCAAGCGACGAGCCCCAATATTTTCGGTCTGCTCATTAACTGTAAAGGCAATTTCGGCTAATTCATCAATAGCAGTAGCAGTAAATTCGATTTCTACCCCTTCTGTAGCTAATAAAGCTTGATATTGTTTAGTTAAAGCATTTTCTGGTTCAGTTAATATTTGTTTGAAATTCTCTTTAGATAAATTATTTAATTCAACTCGCAAAGGGAAACGCCCTTGCAATTCAGGTATTAAATCTGTTGGATCAGCTACATGAAAGGCCCCAGCAGCAACAAATAAAATGTGATCTGTTTTTACTGAACCAAACTTTGTATTAACAGTTGACCCTTCTACAATAGGTAGAATATCACGCTGAACACCACCTCGCGAAACATCTGGATTGGAATCGGATTGACTACCAGTAATTTTATCAATTTCATCTAAAAATATAATCCCTGATTGTTCTACCCGTTCAATAGCTTCACGATTCACTTCATCTATATCTATCAATTTTTGTGCTTCTTGGTCTTGTAAAATTTGTTTTGCCTCTTTTACTTCTACTTTTCTTTTTTTCTTAGAATTAGGAAACATACCACCAAACATATCTTCGAAATTGACACCTAATTCTTCAACTCCTGAACCAGAAAAAATCTCTACCATTTGTGAATTATTTTCTTCTACTTCTATTTCAACTATTCTATCATCTAATTCCCCAGTTTCTAATTTTTTCAGTAATTTTTCTCTATGCTTTTTAAATCTTTTATCTTGGTCTGTTTCTTCTATTTGCTGCTCATCATCATCTTCAAATAATCCAGAAAACAGATTATCATCTTTTTTATTAGGCTGTGGTAATAAGATATCCAGCAATCGCTCTTGGGCCAATTCTGCTGCCTTTTCTTCTACTTCTACTCGCTTTTCTTTTTTGACCATCCTAATAGCAGTCTGAACCAAATCTCTAATCATTGATTCTACATCACGACCCACATAACCAGCTTCAGTAAATTTAGTTACCTCTATTTTACTAAATGGAGCTTCAGCTAATTTTGCCAATCTTCGAGCAATCTCCGTCTTACCTACACCAGTTGGACCAATCATCAAAATATTTTTGGGAATTACTTCATCGCGCAAATCATCATCTAAATTCTGTCTTCGATATCTATTTCTCATAGCAATAGCTACTGATTTTTTAGCATCTTTTTGACCTACAATATATTTATCTAATTTTTCAACTATCTTACGTGGTGTCAAATTTTCCATCCTGATCCCCCTTATAATTTTTCTACCGAAATATTATCATTAGTATATATACAAATATCAGAAGCAATTTTTAAAGATTTTTCAGCAATTTCAACTGCCGATAAATCAGAAGAATCACGATATGCTTTAGCAGCAGCCAATGCATATGATCCGCCCGATCCAATAGCAGTAATTCCTTCATCAGGTTCAATCACATCACCAGTTCCAGAAACTACCAATAATTGTTCTTCATCGACAACAATTAATAAGGCTTCTAATTTTCTCAACATCTTATCTGTTCGCCATTCTTTTGCTAGTTCAACTGCAGCTCGTTTTAAATTACCATGAAACTCTTCTAATTTACCTTCAAATTTCTCAAACAGAGCAAAAGCATCTGCAGCAGACCCCGCAAAGCCAGCTAATACTTCACCATCATGAATTCTTCTAATCTTTTTAGCTCCATGTTTCATTACAGTATGCTCCATTGTTACTTGCCCATCCCCAGCAACAGCAACTTCATCTTCATGTTTTACAGCAATTACAGTTGTAGCTTCAAACAATCCCATCACTCCAATCCTAAATT
>JBNJDB010000158.1:0-4835 GCA_051744465.1 Bacillota bacterium
AAAGCAGCAGTTCCTTTCATCATATTATGAGCATACTGACCTTGTTGTCCCAAATAATCAGCCATAATCTCATATCGCTTTTTAGGTAACCAAGAAATATCTTCAACCTTACTAACTGGCTGATAACCTAATGCTAACAACAAATAATCCTTTTCTTCTAAAATAGGTACTAACTCATTTAAGAAATCAAAATATATTTTTTCTAGTTCTTCTAATCTATACTGGGGTTGAATTCCTACTTCAAACTGACCACCTGGCTCAATAGTTATATCAGACAACTCAGAAGATAGATTCAACAAATGATTTCCTTCTTTATGCTGTTGCCATTGATTAGAATTAAAATCTTCTAAAATATTTTTAATTCCCCCACAAGATTCATAATTTACAGCTGTTAAATCCTCTTGTTGAATAATTAAATGTTCTACTTCAATTCCAATTGTTTCTTCTTCTTGCTCTCCGTTACGAAAATACGATTCTAATAACGAAAGTTGTTCTTCTAATTCCATTTTTTTCACCTCAATATTAAATTACTTTAACAAATTAAATAACTACTATTAATAAGATTAATTACTATTATAGCATTTTAAAACTAATTAATAAAGAACTATTAAAAAAAACCATTACCCTAGGGTAATGGTTTAGTGCTTAATTTAATTGGGCCAATTTATATTGGAAAAATTCTTCTCCATTCGGACCATAATATTTCATTCGTTTTTTATAATAATTATATCTACCTAATACTTTAAACAAATAATTATTATATAACTGATCTACATCTTTGCCCTGAGCTTTATGATAGCCCTGATTATAAGATACAATTACTTTATGAAGATCATCATTATAATTTTTATAAGCTAAACCTAAATAATAAGCGGTAAATCTAATCCCTAAATCTGTAGCATCTAACATACGCCATTTATTATATTTAACACCTATCCGCTTAGCAACCCACTTAGCAGTACTAATTTTCATACTTGATACACCAATACTATCTCCATTATCATAACTATCTTTAGATACAAAATTAGTTTCAGCTTCAAGAATAGCTGTTAACACTAATGGGTCAATATCAACCTCTAATTCCCGCGAATAATAATCACTCCAATAAAGTATTGAATTAGCATACTCTTTAGCTCGATTCTTAGCCAAATCTATATTAGTATTGTAAGCAATATTATGAATATATTTGATTCGATATGACAAATAACTTTCCATAGTATCGTGATTATAAGCAACACCAGTAGTATTAAATCCGACCAATAAAGTTCCAATCACTAACAAAATCACAAAATAGAATTTTAGTTTCATAGCTATTCACTCCTTATAAACTTATATTTCTTCCTAACAAAAATAATTATTACTAACTCTTACTATCTTTACTATAGATGATTTGATTTGATTTTTCAAGTAATATTTTTATATCTGGTCTTAAAAAGCTCAGTTAACTATTATAATCTTATCCAAGCTAGTTAGAACTAGATAATCAGCTTTTAAACCGATTTAAAGATAATTAAACTAGTATTTATAATTTTTTGGAAACTAATTAATAGTTGTTATTATTAATTGCAATTCTTTTTTTTCTAATAATTTATGTCCATTTGAGATATATTAATATTAGAAGTTAATATATATTGTTCCCTAAGTTTGTAATTATAGAATTAGCATATTTGCTAGAAGTAAGTAACAATATCATAATCACTAATTAAGTAAGGAGTTGAAAACTAGAATGGATAGATTAGCCCTAATATTAGTGTTGGTAGGGGCACTCAACTGGGGATTAATTGGAATCTTTGGAGTTGATTTAGTTGCCCTAATTTCAGGAACAGAATTTGGAGGTCTCAATGCTTTTAGTAGAATCATTTACACTTTAGTAGGTCTTGCTGGATTATATTCTTTTAGTTTCTTATTTAATGATGATGAAACACACGCTAACGTAGAATAACTAATAAAGAGGGACCCCATCTAGATTGGGTCCCTCTTTATTAGTTGCAATTTATTTAATTTTTGATATCTTTTTTAATTTGATTTAACTCTTCTGTAGTTACTGCCCCTTTTTTAATATGCTTAATTACCCCTTGGGGATCAATAAAATAAGAAGTTGGAATCGCAGAGACATTGTACTTAGTTCCAATTTCTTTGTCATGATCTAATAGGACTGGAAAACTATAACCACCTTCTTCAATAAATTGTTGCACCTGTTGTTTAGCTTCTCCTAAATCAACTGCTAAAACTACAAAATCATCTTTATTAGTTGCATAAAACTCCTCTAAATTTGGCATTTCTCTCCGACACGGCGGACACCAAGTAGCCCAAAAATTGAGGATTACATAATCTCCTCTATAATCAGATAATGATACTTCTTCACCAGCCAAATTAGTCAAAGTAAAATCTGGTGCAATTTGATTCAGACTAATTCCCTCTTCTAATTGTTCAGACAACTCTTGTTGTTTTTCCTGTGGAGTTGTTTCATCTAGTTGATAATAATAAAAACCTAATCCAATAATCAAAATAACCAAGACGGCAATTAACCCACTTTTAAATCTTTTATCCATCTCTATCCCCCCACTTATTAGCTGCTTTTCTTAATATCTAATAAAAAAAGCGACTCAAATTCTGTATCTTATTTAAAAATAATAATATTCCAAATAAAATTAATATAGCCCCACTAATTTTAGAAATTAATGGCAAATACTTATTAACTTTATTCGATACTTCCATAAATTTATCAATAAAGACTGCAGTCAAAATAAATGGTATTCCTAAACCTAAAGAATAAAATACTAATAAAATTGTTCCTTGAGCTACCGTTGCTGAAGAACCTGCATAGGCTAAAATTGACGCTAAAACTGGGCCAACACAAGGTGTCCAACCAGCTGCAAAAGCCATCCCCATTACTACAGCAGTTAGCCAATCAGTAGCTTCTTTAGGTCCATCTACCCGTGCTTCACGATATAAAAAGTTGAGTTTTAATAAACCAATTAAATGTAAACCAAAAATTATAATTAAGATCCCACTAATTTTATTAAACAATAATTTATATTTAGCAAAAAATTGCCCAATATAACTAGCAGTTACTCCCATCATAATAAAAACTAAAGAAAATCCCAAAACAAAACCTACTGCTCGCCACAAAGTCACCATCTTATCATTATCTCTACTTTCAGTGCTACTACCAGTAATATAACCCACATAGGCAGGTACTAAAGGCAGAACACAAGGTGATACAAAAGAAGTAAAACCAGCAACAACAGCAACAATCAGTGATAAATCAGACATCTTATCCCGCTCCCAATAATATTTTTATAAATATATTAATCCAACAATTCTGCAATTTGATTCATAATTATTGCTCCAGCATCTCTCATCTCTTGGCGATCTAATTTCCGCTCATAATAATCATCTAAACTAAATGATTGACCGATATTAACCTCTACTCCTTTTTTAAATGGTTGCCTAGTCTTTAACCCAACAGGCAATAAGGGAGCTTTAGATTTAGTAGCTAATAAGACAGAACCTAATTTTGCTCGACCTAATTTGCCTGTTTTACTTCGCGTTCCCTCCGGGAAAATACCTAATACCTCATCTTCATCTATTAATCGTAATGCTTCCTTAATTGCTTTAGTATCCGGTCGCCCTCGCTTTACAGGAAAAGCACCATAAGTTCTCATTATTTTTTCTAGGAAAAAGTTTTCAAATAATTCTGATTTTGCCATATAATGAATTTCACGGTTGAGAGCAGCCCCCAAAACTGGAGGATCAAAATTGCTCACATGATTAGCTACCACAATCAATGGGCCAGTTTGAGGAATGTTTTCCACACCTCTAACTTTGCTCCTCAAAAAAACTTTAAAAGTAGTTTTTAAAACTTTATGGCTAAACCAATAAAACCAATCCATTATTAGACCTCCTGACCCAAACTCATTATTTCTTGCACCACTTCAGAAATGCTTAAATTTGTAGTATCAATTTCATGAGCATCTTCTGCTTTCTTTAACGGGCTAACAGTCCGGTTTCTATCTAATTGATCACGACGAATAATTTCTTGTTTTAACTGCTCAAAATCAACTTCTTCCCCCTTAGCTTTTAAATCCTGATATCTACGCTCTGTTCTCTCCTCTACTGCAGCAGTTAAAAAGACCTTTAAATCAGCAGCAGGCAAGACTACAGTTCCAATATCACGACCATCCATTACTATACCACCTCTAGCAGCCATCTTGCGTTGCAACTTAACTAACTGACCCCGAACTTCTTTTATTTTAGCTACTAAAGAAACATTATTACTAACTTCATTAGTTCTTATTTTGTCAGTTACATCTCTATTATCTAATATAACCCGTTCCTGATTATCTGCTTTTTTTAATCTAATCTCTGTCTTTTTAGCTACTTCAATTACTTGCCGTGATTGATTAGGATCTATCCCTTCTTCTAAAACTTTCAAAGTTATAGCCCGATACATAGCTCCAGTATCTATGTAAATATAACCTAATGTATCAGCTACCTCTTTTGCTACTGTACTCTTTCCTGCTCCAGCAGGTCCATCTATTGCAATTACTAGTTCTTTATCTTCTATCATCACTTATCAAACTCCCCTTATTTAATTTCACAAAATATTATTCCAACTTATATAGTTAAATATCAGCTATATAAAGTTTCACTTTCTGTGATACGGTTCAGACATCTTTTTCCTTCGAACAAATCTTTTAGTTTATTTTATTAAAGGTCAACTAAGATAGATTAAATTATTAATCAATTCTCATCTTAGTTAACCTTTAATTTCATAACCACAAACAAAAATATTTAAAGTCAGTTAAAAGATGCCTGAATCCTCCCCACAA
>JBNJDB010000159.1:0-4761 GCA_051744465.1 Bacillota bacterium
GGATTATCCGAAGAAGAAATTGAAGATATGGTTAATGAAGCAGAAGAGCATGCTGAAGAAGATAAAAAGAAGAAAGAAGCTGTAGATACAGTAACTGAAGCAGATGGAATTGTAAGACAGGTAGATAGTACTCTAGAAGAAGCAGGAGATCAGGTAGATGCTTCTGTAGTAGAAGAAATTGAAGCTGCTAAAGAAGAGTTAGAAGAAGTATTAGAAGATATTGATGTCCATGAAATTGATCCTGATGAGATTGATACAGAGCTAATTAATGATAAAAAAGAAGCTTTAACTCAGCAATTACAAGATCTATCAAAGCAAATGTATGAGCAGCAAGCTCAGCAACAAGGTGCCGCTGGAGCTGCTGGAGCAGAAGGTGCAGAAACTGCTGAAGATGAAGAAGATGTAGTAGATGTTGACTTTGAAGAAGTAAATGAAGATGAAGAAGAGTAATTCATTTTAGATAAATTAACTAAGAAACAGAGCCAAAGCCTCAGGCTTTGGCTCTATTAATTGTAAAGGTGGTGCAGATAATGGCAAAAAAAGATTATTATGATATATTGGGTGTTGGTCAGGATGCAAGTCAAAAAGAAATAAAACGAGCTTATCGAAAATTATCGAAAAAATATCATCCTGATATTAGTGATGCCGAAAATGCTGAAGAAAAGTTTAAAGAGATTACTGAGGCTTATGAAGTTTTAAGTGATGAAGAGCAGAAAGCTAAATATGATAAATATGGTCATGCTGGCCTTAACCAAGATGGTTCAGGATTTGGTGGCGGTCGTCAAGGTGGATTTGGCGGCGGTGGTTTTGATGATATTTTTGATATCTTCTTTGGTGATCGTAGAGGAGGAGGACGTGGACGACAGCAGAGTCGTGCGCGCAAAGGTGCTGATTTAAGATATAATATGACGATTGATTTTGAAGAAGC
Source organism: Bacillota bacterium (assembly GCA_051744465.1). Taxonomy (GTDB): domain Bacteria; phylum Bacillota; class Halanaerobiia; order Halobacteroidales; family Halobacteroidaceae; genus Halanaerobacter. The sequence goes on from JBNJDB010000159.1 coordinate 929, forward strand.
TGCATTTGGGGCTAAAAAAGAGATTACAATCCCTAGAACAGAAGATTGTGATGATTGTAATGGAACTGGTGCAAGATCTGAATCTGATGTAGAAACTTGTGCTAAATGTGATGGTGCGGGAGAAATAAAGTTCAAACAAAATACTCCATTTGGTCAAATGGTTCAAACCCAGACTTGTGATCGTTGTAATGGTACTGGTCAGTTTGTTAAAGATCCTTGTCCAACTTGTAATGGAGAAGGGAAAGTTAAGAAGCGTCGTCAAGTAACTGTTAATATTCCAGCTGGAGTTAATGATGGTCATAAATTGAGAATGCGTGGTGAAGGTCAAGCTGGTGAACAAGGTGGTCGAGCTGGTGATTTATATATTGTAATTAAAGTTAAGGAACATGAGCTATTTAAACGAGAAGGTAATAATGTAATCTGTGAAGTTCCAATTAACTTTGTGCAAGCTACTTTAGGTGATGAGATTAAAGTGCCTACTTTGGATGGCAAAGTTAAATTTACAATTCCTAAAGGAACGCAACCTAATTCCTCCTTCCGCTTAAAAGGTAAAGGAATTCCTTATTTGAATCGAAGGGGGCAAAAGGGAGATCAGATTATAAAAATTAAAGTGATAATTCCAGAAAAATTAGATCAAGAACAAGAAGATTTATTGAAAAAATTTGCAGATATGAGCGGTTCAGAAATTAATCCCGAACAAGAAAACTTTTGGAGTAAAATAAAAAGCTTTTTTGAATAGAAGAGAGGTTCTATCATGAATTGGAAAGAAGTAGAAATCAAAACCACTAACCAAGCTTTTTCAGCTATTAGCAACCTGCTTGAAGAAGCAGGGGCTAGTGGTTTGTTTACCGAAAAAATTGTTAGTGGAGATGATGATATTATAATCAAAGCTTATTTTGAAGCTGATAATCAATTAGAACAAGAATTACAAAAGATTCAAGAACAAATTAGTGGTTTAGAAGATTATGATTTAGCTATTGGTAGTGCTCAATTAGAAATTGCTGATTTAGAAGAAGAAGATTGGGCTAATAATTGGAAAGAGAACTTTAAGCCCTTTCATATTACTGATCAAATTGTTATTAAACCTACTTGGGAAGAATATAAATCTAGCGAGGATGAAATTATAATTGAAATTGATCCCGGCCAAGCTTTTGGTACTGGTCATCATGTTACCACTAGTAGTTGCTTAGAAGCTATTACAACCAATCTAAGCACAGATACTAGTGTCTTAGATTTGGGAACTGGAACAGGGATTTTGTCCATTGCTGCAGCTAAATTAGGAGCAGCAGAAATTTTTGCTCTTGATATTGACCCTGTGGCTACTAAAGTAGCTACTGAAAATGCTAAATTAAATAATGTAGCAGATCAAATTAATTTTGTAACGGGAAATTTAGTAGAAGAAGTAAATACAAACTATGATCTGGTTATAGCCAATATTTTGCCTCATATTATTTTAGAATTAATTCCTGATTTGAAAGATGTAATGCATAATAATAGTCGTTTTATTTTATCAGGAATTGTAGTGGAAAAATTAGCTGAAGTTAAAGCTGCTTTAACAGAACATAATTTTAAGATTGAAGAGTTAATTGAAGCAAGTGAAGAAAGTGATGATTGGGTGACGATAGTAGGGACTATTGAAAATTGACAATGGAAAATTGAGAATTAGAATAAAAAATAATAAGTACAGCAGTAATTTGTGGTTTTGGTGTATGTTTTTAATTGTCAATTCTCAATTGCTAATTATCAATTAAATTTATGCCGGGAGTGAATCAAATGAATCATTTTTTTGTAGATCCAGCTGATATTAGAGATGATTTAGTTATTATCCGGGGCCAAGATGTCAAACATATTACTCGTTCTTTGCGTTTGAGTTCTGGTGATAAGATTACAGTTGCTGATGGATTAGAAAACAAATATCTAGTTGAATTAACCTCTACTACTGATCAATTAGTAGAAGGCCAAATAATAAAAAGGTTAGAAGTTGATGCTGAGACAGATATTGAGGTAACCTTACTGCAGGGATTACCCAAGAGTAAAAAGATGGATATGATTGTTCGCAAGTGTACTGAATTGGGAATTAAAAGAGTAATTCCGATGGAAACTGCTCATACAGTAGTTAAATTAAAACCAAGCAAAGCAAAGCGACGTCAAAAGCGCTGGCAGAAGATAGCTAAATCTGCTGCTAAGCAATCAAAACGAACCCAAATTCCAAGAGTAGCTGCGGTGCTTGATTATCAGCAGGGATTGGAATTAGTTGATGATTATGATTTAGCTCTAATCCCGTGGGTTGGAGAAGAAGAACAAGGCTTAAGAGAAGTAATTAGTGATCAAAATTCAACTAATATAGATAATATTTTAGTTATTATTGGCCCTGAGGGGGGCTTTAGTCCTGCTGAGATAGAATCTGCTGGAGATAAAGGTGTCGAACCTGTCATGCTTGGCCCGCGAACTTTGCGGACTGAGACTGCGGGATTAGCGGCGTTAACTATGTTGTTATATGAGCTAGGGGATTTAGGAGGATAATTATGAAAAAAGTTGCGTTCTATACTTTAGGTTGCAAAGCGAATCAATATGATACGCAAATGATGCGATCCCAGTTTGAAAGTGCAAATTATGAAGTGGTAGATGCTGAGGACTTAGCTGATATCTATATTATTAATACTTGTACTGTAACTCATCAAGGTGCTAGGAAATCACGAAAGATAACACGCAGATTAAAACGGAGGAACCCTGATGCTTTTGTTGCAGTAGTAGGTTGTTATGCCCAAGTGGATAGTGATGAAGTAATGGAAATTGATGGCGTTGATTTAGTTTTAGGTACTAAAGGGCGGCAAGAAATTTTGAATTTTATAGAACAAGGTATGAAAAGTGAAGGACAGATTAATTTTGTTCAGGAATTGGATACAGAAGATCCATTTGAAGAGGTGCAACTAGAAAAGGTTCGCGGCAAGAATCGGGCTAATATTAAGGTTCAAGATGGATGTGAACAATTCTGTTCTTATTGCATTATCCCTTATGCGCGTGGTGGGGTTAAAAGTAGACCATTAGACAAAGTTATTGCTGAAGCGAAAAAGTTAGCTCGCCATGATATCAAAGAGATAGTATTAACAGGGATTCATTTAGGTGAATATGGCCAAGGAATAGCAGACTTGGATTTAGTAGAGCTTCTTGAGGCCTTAATTGAAATAGATGGACTTGAGCGAATTAGATTAAGTTCGATTGAAGGAACAGAAGTTAGTGATGAATTAATTAATTTAATTGCTAGTGCAAATAAATTATGCAACCATCTTCATTTGCCACTACAGAGTGGCTCTGATAAAATTTTAGCGGCGATGAATCGACCTTATCGAGTAGCTGATTTCAGAGCAATGGTAGATAAAATCCGGGCTAAGATACCGCAAATATCAATTACTACCGATGTGATTGTAGGTTTTCCAGGTGAGAGTGAAGCAGATTTTGCTGCTACTTGTTCTGTAGTAGAAGAATTGCAATTTAGTTCAGTTCATGTCTTTAAATATTCTAAACGCGAGGGGACTCCGGCAGCTAGTTTTGATAACCAGCTACACTCTCGGGTTAAGAAAAAACGGAGTAAAAAGTTACGAGATTTGGCAAAAAAATTGGCCCAACAGTATCGTCAGCAATTTATAGGAAGTAAGCAAGAAGTCTTATTAGAGGAGCGAAGAGATAATCAGACTGGATTGTTAACTGGTTTAACTGCTAATTACTTGCGAGTTTTAGTAGCAGGTAGGGACAAGTTTATGAATCAGCTAGTAGAGGTAGAATTAACGAATAAAGATGGTAATTTACAGGGATTATTATAGAGGAAATATGAT
>JBNJDB010000160.1:0-4734 GCA_051744465.1 Bacillota bacterium
CAGTTACTTGGATAAATCAAATAAGATTAAAATTAAGCCGGCCGGTTTTCCGGCTGGCTATTTTAATTATGTATTGTTAATAAATATGAATGGAGGCGATAACAATGGCTGATTTAGGTATATCTGGTTTAGGGAGTAGTGGAATAGATGTTGACCAACAAATTAACAAAATTTTGGAATCAGAATTTGCTGACAAATATGAAAATTTAAATGAAGAACAATCAGATTTAGAAGAATCTAAAGGTGCTTGGCGAGATGTGAATAGTAAAGTAAGTTCCTTAGAGGGAAAAGTTGGAGATTTGAAATTCTCTTCTACATTTGATTCAATGCAAACAGCTAGTAGTGAGGAAAATGTTGCAACTGCCGAGGCTAATTCAGACGCGGCGGAGAATAGTTATGATTTACAAGTAGATCAATTAGCTCAAGCTCATAGGTTAGCTTCTGATAAACAAGATGATTCTGATACTGCTTTGGGGCTTGCTGAGGGGACTTTTTCTCTAGAAGTAGGTGAGGATTCTATTAAAGTGGGTGATGATAATACTATTGATAGTAGTACAACTTTAAATGAATTAGCGAATTATATTAATGAGGATAGTGAAAATGATGATGGTGATGGTAATAAATTAGTTAAAGCTTCAATAGTAGATGATCGCTTAGTTTTAGAAAGTGGTAAAACTGGAGCCCAAAATGCAATTACTGCAGATGATCCTGATAATGTATTAAGTGATCTAGGTTTAACTGATTTTAGCCTAACTAGTGATGATACAATTCAGCAAGCTCAAGATGCTCAATTTGATGTCAATGGAATTCAAGATATCACGCGGTCAAGTAATGAAGGAATTAATGATGTAGTAGATAATGTCACATTTGATCTTAAGGATACGGGGGACACAACTATTGAAGTAACTCCTGATAAGGAGAAAGCTACTGATGCTGTGCAGGAATTTGTAGATCAATATAATAGTAGTATGGGATTTATCAGTGATAAACTTGATTATGATGCTTCTAGTGAAGAAGCTGCTGTACTACAAGGTGATGGGACTTTAATGCGTTTGTCTTCTAATTTAAGAAATGAAATAATGAGTAGTGTAGATAGTGATAGTGATTATAATCAATTAGCAACGATAGGAATTGAAATTGATAGAGAAGGGACTATGAGTTTTGATGAAGATAAATTTGAAACTGCTTTAGAGGATGACCCTGAAGGAGTAAAAAAATTATTTAATGCTAAAGAAGATGATCAAGGATTTGATGGGGTGGCAACTAAGTTAGATTCTACTTTAGATGCTTTAACTAGAACCAATGGTACTATACCTAATAAAATTGATTTATATGATAACAGAATAAATAATGTTGATGATGAAATTTCTGACTTGCAGTCTGATTTACAATCTAGACAAGAAAGTTTAAGAGATAAATTTACTAATATGGAAACTTCAATATCTGAAATGCAGGCTCAAATGAGTCAGATGCAGAGTCAAATGGGTGATTTAGGTGGAGGAAGTATTAGTACTTTGTTGGGTAGTTTATAAACTTTGTTGATAGGAAGGAGGGATTCTAATTTTAGCAGATCAAATTCAAAAATTAATTAATATCTATCAACAAGAATATAGCCGTTATCAGAATATATTAGAATTAACTAAAAAAGAATTGGAGTTTATTGAACAAGAAGATTATGATGGATTAAATGTTTTACTCAAGAAAAAAAGTGATATTATATCTGAAATTAATCAACGGGAAAAGAAAATTTTTACGATTAAGGATTCCTTGGCGCAAAAATTAAATATAAAGAATGATCAGCATTTTATAGTAAATCTTTTAAAATATAATGATTTGCCTAAGAAAAATGAATTAGGAGAAATAGTTAACTCTATTTATCAAATTTTAGAAAAGATAACGCAACTTACTGTTGAACATCAAAATAAAATCAAACAAGACCAACAAGCTTTAATCAAGAATATAAATGAAGTGCAAAAGGGATTAGATGTAAATAATTCATATAATAGTCAAATCGATAGTTATGAAGGAAAATATTTTGATCAAAAAAAATAAAATAAGAATATACCTATAGCGATAGATGTTAAATAAGTTATTGGATCTAAGGAGGCAGAAAAGTGAAGCAAGTTTACCAGAAAAATTTAAAAGCATTAGCTCAAAAAAATAAGGTATTAGCAGATAAAATAAAAAAATTAGAAGTTGAGAAAAAAGATTTTTCTATTGTTCCCACTAAGGATAAAGCCAATTATATTTTAGAGATTAAAGTTAATACTAAAATTAAACAAGTTAATAGTAGCTATAACCCCTATAGTGGTGCTGAAAGAAAGATTGATAAATTAGATTTAAAATATTATAATTTGATTGGAGTAATGGGAATTGGGTGTGGGTATTATATAGAAGAAATATTAAATAGATTTAATAAAGATTCTCGTTTGGTTATTTGGGAAAACAGACTTGATATCTTAAAAGAAGTAATTAAATATCGTGATTTGACTCATGTTTTCAATTCGAAAAAAGTAGAAATTTTTGATGGGACTAATAGTAATTATTATATTAATATGAAGCAGAAATTAAAAAATATTGTATATATGGCTTTATTAGCTGGGAATGTAGATTTTTTTGAATTGCCAGTCCTTAAAGAAAAAGAAAAAAAAGCGTATGATAAATTTAAAACTCAATTTATTAGTTTAATGCGTTATTTAGCATTTATTATGGGGACTTCTTCTCTGGATAGTTTAGTTGGAGTGGAAAACATATTTAAAAACATTGAATATCTATTAAAAAGTAAGTCATTAGAAAAAATAAACAAATTTAAGAATAAACCAGCTGTTTGTGTAGCAGCAGGACCTTCTTTAGATAAAAATATTGATGTACTAAAAGAATATCAAGAGCAAGTTTTAATTTTAGCTGCAGATACGGTACTGAGTAAATTGTTAGCTCATAATATTATTCCGGATATTGTAGGAGTTTTAGAAAGAACTACAGGGCCCTATGAATATTTTTTTAAAGATTTAATTAAAGATAGCGATGACCAATTACTGAATCAAATGACATTAGTAGCTGAAGGAGTTATTGATGAAAGAATTTATAATAATTTTTCTGGTCTTAAATTAGTTACTTTAAGAAAGACAGTTTATAGTGAAAGTTGGTTTGCTAATAATATAAATAGTGTAACCGGCTATGATACAGGGAATTCAGTAGCTAATCTTAATTTTTCTACTGCTTTAGCTTTAAATTGTTCACCTATAATATTAATTGGTCAGGATTTAGCTTTTGGTGAAAATGATAAGCAACATGTTACAGGTACGGGCTATGAAAAAAAAGGAGAAAAAAACATAAAAGGAAATGAAATAATGTATGTAGATGGTTATTATGGAGGAAAAGTAAAAACTCGGCGGAAATGGTGGCAATTTAAAAAATGGTTTGAGTATAAGATTGCAGAAACTAATATAACATGTATTGATGCTACAGAAGGTGGGGCTTATATTAAAGGAACAATTAAGAAATCTTTACAAGAAGCTATTAAAGAAAATAGTAATAATGTATTGCCTTCATTTTGTGAAATGATAAATAAACCATCTAGGATAAATGTAATAAATGAAGGAGAAAAATTAATAAAAAGATTAAATGATAAAAGAGAAATTTTTGTAGAAATAAAGGATAAAGCATTTTTGATTAAAAGCTGGATTAAAGAAGTACTTAATAAATTGGAAACAATAAATGAATATCAGGATATTAATGATTATATTTTCGATATATTCCCTGAAATTAATAGAGAATTAGTGTTGTTGACTAGAAAAGATCCTTTTTTCTCTTTCATTTGTCAGCCGATTACTATCGAAATGGAAAGAGCTAAAGTTCGCAAAGGGAGATTAGAAAATAATACAGAGACTAAATTTAATAGGTGGTGCAATAAAAACTTAGATAATTTGCAAGATATAGAAAAAATTTGCGAAGAATTAATTGACTATTTTGATGATGGAATAGATAAGGTTGAAAAAATAGTTAATGAGGAGGAGACAAAATTAAATGAGATACAATAATGATGTAACTAAAGATGATTTATTAGAACCGGTTAAAGGAGCACAAGATTATTTGCAAATGGTGATAGAAAACAAAAATTTAATTGTTGTTCCTTTAACGAATGAAGAATATGAAACAGCTTGGGCTGAAATTGATAATTTAATCACTGGAATTAATGAATTAAATAGTCTTTTACATTCAATTAAAAATTTATTAAATATAGATTATAAAAAATTGAATTATGATAATAATACCTTAGAATATTATATTAAGCAATTAAATAATTTTTTAGAGGAAGAAATAATATCAGCAGTAGAAAATGAAGATTATATATTATTAACTGATTTGATTAATTACGAGTTAGAAAGTAATTTAAAATCATATAAGCAAGTATTTATTAAATTAGAAGAACATATTAATAATTTGCAATTTGATGGAGGAGATAATAATGCCTAATAATCCTTATCAGAAATATAAAAAAACTCAAGTTGAAACTGCTGACCAAGGGAAATTATTACTGATGTTGTATGATGGAGCTATCAAATTTTCTAAAGCAGCGCGAAAAGGGATGGAAGAGGAAGACTATGAAATGGTAAATAATAAATTAAATCGTGTTCAAGCAATTATTACTGAACTACAGACAACATTAGATATGGAAAAAGGAAAAGAAATAGCTGAAAATTTAGATATGCTATATGATTATATGAGACGACG
>JBNJDB010000161.1:0-4730 GCA_051744465.1 Bacillota bacterium
CCAGGCTGCATCCAGACAAATGGAATATCTAAATCTGCTGCTTCATCTAGTATCTGTTCGCTTATTTTAGCTGGAACTACAGTAACTGCAACATCGACCTTTTGTGGCAGTTCTGCCAAATTATCATAACATTTTTCTCCTGCTATTTCATCAGCGGAAGGATTAATGGGATAAACAGTTAGATCATATTTAGATAAAACTTTAAATACTTTATAGCCATACTTTGCTTTGTTAGTTGAGGCTCCTACTACAGCATAAACATCTTGTTCTAATGCTTCTTGCAATTTAGTCATAATTATTGCCTCCCCCATTTAGTCTCTTAAAATAATTATGTACAAGATCATTCATCTTCAGTAATAATTTGACCATTATTAATTTCTTGTTGTAAAATTTCTAAATTACCATCAAGTTCTAAATATAAATTAATAGAGTTATAACAACCGGGACAAACCAATTCTTTAGTAATTGAATAATCATAATCTTCGGATCCATAAGTAGGTTGAAAATCATAATTTTTTCGAAATATAGAATTAATTTCTTCCTGACATTTGTTACATTTAACTATCAACTTAACTGCATCTTTTTTCTTCTTTACTGCAAATAGTTCTTTTATTTTAGCAAAGATTCCCATATTACCACCTCGTTTAATACTTTATAGTAAAGCGGAAGTGATCTTCCTCAGGCTCTATCCAGTCATAATCAAATTCATCAATTTCTGCGCCTGTAGTGCCTGCTTCTAAAAATTCAATTAATTCTGACAGTTCATCTTCAGTTCCTTGGGCTAATACTTCAACTTCGTTACCCGAAACATTTCTAATATAACCTGTAAGTCCTAAGCGCGTAGCTTTTTGTTGTGTAGAAGCACGATAGGCAACTCCTTGGATTCTCCCTTTTACATTAACTCTAACTGCTTTATCAGACATAAATTAAAATCCCCCTAGTGATTATTTTTCAGCTATTAATTATTATTACCGCAACAAGATATTTTAATAATTAATTATTAAAATATCCAAAAAGAACAAATGTGCCTCTTGTCATAAATACAACAGGCACTTTGAAAATGATCTTCTAATCCTTAATTCTCTATAATAGTTATAAAAACAGTTTATTGACCCCAGCCAACTGTTTTAATTTAATAATCAAATTACTCATCCATTAATTTACCTAAAGTTTCTTTTACTTTTTCAGGTTTGATGGGCTTAACAATGAAATCCTTAGCTCCTGCTTCTATCGCTTCTAGCACCATAGGTTTTTGACCCATTGCACTACATACAACAATTTTAGCATCAGAATCATATTCAATAATTCCTTTAGTTGCTTCAATACCATCCATTCCAGGCATTGTAATATCCATTGTTACTAAATCCGGTTCCAAATTTTTATATTCTTCAATTGCTTCTTCACCATTTTCAGCTGTTCCGACAACTTCATACCCGTTATCCTCTACTATTTTTGAAAGCATAGTTCTCATAAAATTAGCATCATCTGTAATTAATATTTCTTTAGCCATATTAGCCCCTCCTAATTTATCATTAAACTCATCATAAAATACTATGTAGAATTTAATTCTGAACATCCTTCTTTATAATTTTATTACATCTGTCCCTAAAAATCAAGTTGATTTATCATTATCATCTAAAATATTATCAACTACTGGCAAATAATCTACAACTATCATCCCTTTACTTCCTATTTCATATTCTTCTTTAGCCAGTTCTTCATATGGTATACTTTTACGCCCTCCACTATTCATTTGCTCCCAGAATTCTTCTAATAAATCAAAAGATAAATAATAAACTTCATCCAATTTGCTAAACTGGACTAGTATAAATCCTACTCCTCCACTCTTAATCCATGACTTCAAAAAATGATACTGATGCTCTTTAATATTACTTAAGTCAAACCTAGTTTTCACATTAGTCTCTTTAGCTTCAAAAGCAATTGGGACTCCTTGATAAGTTCCTAAATAATCAACTGTAGATTTTTGTTCATAAAAACCACTCCTTATTTTACCACTATAAGAATCTATATCTAATACCTTTACCGGAGTTGGTATTTTTTGAATTACTGCTTTATCTTGAAATTTATATTGTTGATTTGAAGTTTGAATCATTTGCTCAAATGTTTTTCCCCGATTACCATATCTCATAGCTTGTCCCCCTACAATTAATCTAAATCTATTATCAATAAATTATGATTTTGCTCATTAAGTTCAGCAGTTAATAGATATAATTTTTCTTGCTTTGCATCCCAGGCTAACCGTCTAATATAATTTTGTAATTCAATTTTATCTAATAATTTATTATCTATTGTAGAATAAATATAAATCTTTTTATCAGTTGCAACAAAAATTCGCTCCTCATGTTGATCAATTATAAAATCTGTTGGAGTTGCAATTTCATCAAACTTATTTTCTAAAGTTATATCTCCTGATTTAATACCTGAATATAGTTGCAAAGGATGATGGGTGTTAGCTACATATAAGGAAGTCTGATCATTCACCTCAGTAAATATACTATTTTTTACAATCCCAATATCAAATTTAACAATTGGTTTAGTTAAATCATCTAACTCATAAATTAAGCTTTCCCCTAAGTTTTTATCTATAAACAAATAATCACTATCTGAAATATTCAGTCGTGAAGCTGCAACTAAATTATCATTATGACTAACCTTGAATTTTTCTACAACTTGCTCTTCTTCAACATCAAATCTAATTAGATTTGATTCACCTGCTACAGTTAAATAAAGATCTTCTTGTCCCCAACTAATATCTTTAATTTCATTTGCAAAACTAAATTTCTTTTGCGAAAAATCAGCTAAATCAATGCGTAATAATTCCTTCTGATCTAAACCTAAAACAAACAAATATCTTTCTGTTTCATCTAACAGCATCTTTTCTGCTTTAATACCTAAATTGATTTTTTGTTTTACTTGACTGGTAGAGGTATCAAATACCAATAATTCTTCTTGCTGATTACTGATATATAATTCAGACCTTGTAGCACTAATAACCAAATCAGATAATTGCTCTTCTAGATTTATTTCAGTTACTTGTTGGGCTAATGTTTCAATCATCTTCTCATTGCTAACTGACAAATAACCGGACTCATTAATTACCATAATTTGATAAGAATAGACTTCTTTATCTTTAATATTAAAATCCGTATATGATGATTTGCTTTTATCAGTAATTGTAGCTATAACTTCTGCTTGAGAATCAATGAAATTATTATTACTACGCAATATCTTATAATTATAAAAATCATCCCCAGAGTAAGTTGACCAATCTATCTTAACTCCAGATTTAACAGAAGTAGTACTTAATTCATCTAAAGAAACTTCATCAGGATAATCCCCTTTTACAGTAAAAGAAAATTGATGATTAATCTTTTGACCTCTTTGATTAGTAACTGTAAGAAATATACTATATTCCCCAGGCAAATTAGGCGTTAGATATTTTGGATTTGCTGTATTACTATCTGCTAAAAAACGACCACCATTAGCTGTCCACTTATAATCTAAATTACCTCCACTAGGATTCTTTATATCAACAGAAAATCCCACTTCACGTTTAGCTAAAAAATATTCCTCTTCTTTGTATGTAGCGGAGTCAATACTAAAATCATTTATAAGTAATGATTCATTACATCCAGTTAATACTAATATGATTAATATCATTAATACAATTTTGACTAGAGTATATTTTCGCTTCATTGCAATTATTAGCCCCTTTATTATTGCTTTGTAATCAATTATAATATGCTTGCTCAGGATCAACATGCACCATAACTTCTTGCACCTTATCATTATCAGATATTATCTTATCTTTCACTTTAACAGCAATCCTATGACCTTCAATCACTGTTAGTTGATCAGCAACTACTATTGCTACATCTACATATAGATTTGGCCCATATGCTCTTAACTTGATATCACCTATAGTAATTATTTCCGGTAGTTCTTCTATTTCTACCTTAATTTCATCTACTTTATCTTGACTAGGAACCGCATCCATCAAATCATTAATTGCATCTAATAAAATTTCAATCCCTACTTTGATAATAAATAGAGCTACTACCAATCCAGCCAAAGGATCTAATAAGGGCCAACCTAATTTGGCACCAGCTGCTCCAATCAAAGCTGCAAATGAAGATAATGAATCAGAGCGATGATGATTTGCATCAGCAATCAAGCCTTTACTATCAATTTTTTCGCCGACTCGTTTTATATATCTATATAGTAATTCTTTAGTTACAATTGAAAGACCCGCTACCCATAAGACTAAGCTACCTGGTACTGAAATTTCGCCTTCTATAATACTCATCACTGCATCTTTGACTAAAAATACTCCTGTGAAAATCAACAATAAACCTAATAATTTAGTGGCAATTGATTCTGCTTTGCCATGTCCATAAGGATGTTCTTGATCAGGAGGTGCTTGAGAAATTTTAATACTCATTATTATAATCACTGTTGAAACAACATCTGATACCGAATGAAATCCATCTGCTACTAGTGCCTTACTGGCAAAAGTAAAACCGACAATTATTTTGATAATAGCTAATAAGATATTTATAACTAAACTAACAATACTAGCTTGTTTGCTCTTATTATATCTTTCTGACATGATTTACACCTTCTTCACCTGTGATATAATCTCTCAACAGTATTACATTATAACTTATTTAAGTTTAATTTTCAATTTTATAGCTCAATCTTTTCAAAAT
>JBNJDB010000162.1:0-4700 GCA_051744465.1 Bacillota bacterium
TTATCTAAGAAGCTATTAAACTGTTCCATGTTCAGAGTATTATAACTCATTCCTGCTTCTAACTCGAAATTAGCAGCTACCGGAATATTAATAGCTAAGATAAATCCCAGTAGTAATAAAGGTATGTATTTTTTCACTTGTTAGCCTCCTCTTTTAAAGTTTAAATACTTTCAGCAAAATTGACAATTAAAACCTAAAAATAATAGTAGCCCCACAAAACAACTATTATACTTATATTACTATATTTTCTATAATAAAAATAATTACCCTTTTGTTTTTTACAAAAAATAGAAAAAGCCGGCATCAGCCGACTCTCCTAACTACCTACTCTTTTTAATTAATAAGCCAATTCCGACAATAATAAATATGATATTCTGCAGCCAAGCTCCCAGCCAAGGCGTTAAATTACCACTCTGACCTAAAGCAGAACCAACTGTCATCATTGTATAATAAATAAAGATAACAATAATACTTAAACCTAGACCGATTGATGAACCAGACCGATTAGGACTCAGACCGAGCGGTGCTCCCACTAGAGCAAAAATAAAACAAGCTAATGGAATAGAAAACCGCTGATGATAACTAACTTGCAATTTCTTTACGTCTTGTCCCTCTTGCTCTAACAGTTTAATATGTCTACCTAATTCCTTGATACTCATTTCCTCTTCATCCTTCTGACGTCTAGAAATCTGTTGTGGGTCTCTACTCAATCTATTCTTCATATTCATCCGCGAAAATTTAGTCTGTGGGACTCGTCCTTCAGCAGTAATTGTATAACTCACACCATCGATAAAGACCCAATTTTGCTCCGACCATTTAGCTTCTTTAGCCTGAATAATATTAACCAGTTGACCATCTTCATAATCTTGCAAAGTAACCTCTTCTAAAGTTTGGCTTGCACCGTAATATTTACTAGCAGTCAACACAAAATCTAATTTGCCTGTCGCACTATCTACAGGAGCAATTCGTAAATTAGATTGGGTTTCAGGTTGGGCCTCACCATGTTTTAACTCCCAAACAATTTCCTCGTAGAGATTAGTACTTTTAGGTACTACAGTATCATTCATCCAAATAGTTAGCCCACTAATCAATAATGCTACAATTAAGACAGGAATTATTAATCTAATAATACTAATCCCACCTGACTTTAAAGCAATGATTTCACTATCACCTGATAGCCTGCCGAAAGCTAACAAAGAAGCTAATAACATCGACATCGGAAAAGTCCAGACTATAATCTGAGGTAAACTAAGAAAAAACAATTTAGTTGTTGTCAAAATTGGAATCCCATACTTCATCATTAATTTAGCTAAACTAATTAATACATCAGAACCGACAAAAATACTAGTAAAAGCAAATACACCAAATAAAAAGGGCTGAATTAACTCCCGTAATATATAGCGATCAACAATCTTCATTTCTCCGCACCTCACATCTTAAATTTATCACCTAAATAAAATTCTTTAGCTACATCGCTATTAGCAATCTCTTCTGATGTTCCTGATAAAAGTATTTCTCCTTCATGCATAATATAAGAATGATCAGTAATAGCCAATGTTTCTCGGACACTATGGTCAGTTACTAACACTCCTAAACCTCTATTCTTTAGATGAGATACAATATCTTGAATATCACTCACAGCAATGGGGTCTACTCCAGCAAAAGGTTCATCTAATAGTATATAATCAGGATCAGTCGCTAATGATCTAGCTATTTCTACTCTCCGACGTTCTCCACCAGATAGCATATAACCTTTTTGGTCACGCAAACCTTTAATATCAAACTCATCTAATAATTCCTCAACAATCTGTTGATCATCTTCAGGACGATCAATCATCTCTAAAATAGCCATAATATTTTCTTCTACTGTTAACTTGCGAAATACAGATGCCTCTTGCGCTAAATAACCAATTCCTTGTTGGGCTCGTTTATGCATCGGCAATTTAGTAATATTTCTACCTTCCAAAATCACTTGGCCTCTATTAGGCTTAATCAAACCAACTACCATATAAAAAGTAGTAGTCTTCCCTGCACCATTAGGTCCTAAGATACCAACTATTTCTCCTTTGTCTACTTGAAAATCGACTCCATCAACAACATTCTTTTTATCATAAGTTTTGACTAAATCATTAGCTTTAATCGCCATTACTATCACCCTGCTTTTCAGTAGTATTAGGTACTACTAATTTAGTTTTTCCTTCAGCCTTAATCTTATTTGTTTCTAAATCAATAATCATCTTATCGGCATTAATCCGGCGTTCACCTTTCTGGGCCAAGACATCACCTGTTAAAATAGCTCTTGCTTCTTCTCTATCATATTGCAACTGATCAGCTTCAGCTGTAACATTTTCTGCTTTGTTTTCTAAATAAACTTGTTGTTTAACAACTAATTGTCCAGTTTTAAAATCAAATTCAAACTTCTTGCCACTAATTGAAAGCTCTTCACTCTTATAGCTAGGATTTCCAGTTAAAGTAGCCAATTCCGTTTGACTATTTAAATTAAGATGCTCACCCCGCAAAGTTCCCTCAGCTTGTTCCATTACTACAGCACCATCTGCTTGAATCTGATTTAAATTCTGCTGGGCAATTAATTTATTAGCACTAAGTTTAATCTCCCCTCTAATAAACTTTACATTTCCTGTAGCAGTAATCTCAGCTTGAGCATCATCAATTAATAATTCATCAGCATTTAGTTCAAACTCCTGTTGTTGCTCACTAGCAGCACCAACATTAAATACAGTTAATAATAACAAAATTATTAGTAATCCGACTATTCTTTTATTTTTCATTCTTATCATCCTCTTTACGCGAAATTACGTGTACTTCATCTAATACCCGCAATCGCTTAAGATCAATTTGACTCACAAACTGTTCACCAGTTACTTCTAACCCTTGTTGCTTCAATAACACATCACCACTGCCAATCAGTTCATTCTTGCTACTATTCCAAGTCAATCTATCCGCTTTTATCTTTTTATCTTTATTTTTAATTGTCAACGGCCCTTGCAATTCTAAAAAATTAGTTTTTTCATCTAAAATCCCACCTTGAGCACTTACAACAATTACTTGCTCACCATCTTCATAAACTTCAGCACTCATCTCAGTTAATTCAACTTGCTTTCGATTAGAAAAATGTTCAATCGATTCAGCCTTCAATTCCCATTTAGTTGTTTCATCTCTACTATAGAGAGTCATCGCAGCACCTTCTAACTGTGCTTCAGCATCAGACTCATCTCGCTCCTTTTTCTCTTTAGGAGGATCTTTAGAAATTTCATTTTCAGAAGTAGATTGACTATCCAAAATAAAGTAACCACCTATTAAAATAATAATTATTATAAATATAATCCATTTTTTCTTAGTCATCACTACACTCCTCAAGTTTAGTCTTCCATCTCCGATGAAGCCACAACCATTGACTAGGGTAATCTCTAATTACATCTTCTAAAGAAGTAGTTAATTCTTGTAATACTCTTCTTTGCTCTTCTAAAGGAGCATCTTTTGCTATAGTCCGTGGTTCATTAACGATCAATCGATAACTATTAAATCCTTCGCGAACTAAATAAACTGGCACAAGATAGGAATTACTGCGCTGGGCCAACTTGACAGGACCTATAGGAGTAGAAGCAGGCCGATCAAAAAATTCCACAAACTCACCAGCAGCATGGGCATCTTGATCACCTAAAATCAACAACGATTTGTTGTTCAGTAAAGCCTTTAAAGACTTTTTAATTTCACCCAAATTAAATATTTCTGCACCTTGACTCTCTCTAATCTTCATAATTTCTTGGTAAATATAATCATTCTTATGATCACGAGCTATAGCAGTCAAAGGATATCCTAAAGCCGATAAATAAATCCCTAATAACTCCCAGTTACCAAAATGGCCTGTGAACAAGACTGTTCCTCGGTCACTTTCTTTTATTTGTTCTAAATACTCCTCACCTTCTACCTTAATACAATCATCTAATTCAGTCAAACTGCACCCTTCTAATTTTAATATTTTGACAAATTTAATAGCTACATCTTGAAATACCTCTTTAGTTAACTGCTGCGCTTGTTGCTCACTAAATTGCAAAGCTTGCTTTATATTTCTAACAGCTAATTCTCTGCGCTCTGAAACTAGATGATATAATAAACTACCCAATCCTTGGGCCAAATAATAACTAATTTTATCAGGCACTAGATTGACAATGAATTTTAATACTTTAAATAACAAATAAGTTAAAAACTCTCCCATTAATTTCACTCCTTAGTAACTAAATCCCCCATTATTATTTGTCTTGAGCAGCTAAAATCAATTCAATTGCTTCGCGTACTGCCCCTTGACCACCTTCTTTTTCAGTAGTATAATCAACTTCATCTTGCACCGCTTGCACACCATTAGCAACAGTCAAAGATAGGCCAACCTTTTTTAAGATAGGCAAATCATTAAGATCATCGCCAATATAAGCAACATTTTCTTCACTAATATCATATTTAGCTAATAAATTAGCAAAGACTTCTAATTTATCCTTGATATTTTGGTGAACTTCACTAATCTCTAATTCACCAGCCCTTCTAGCAACCAATTCCGACTCACGACCAGTAATAATGGCTGTTTTAATTCCCGCCTGTTGTGCTAATTTAATTCCTAAGCCATCATGAACATGAAAAAATTTAAGCTCTTCCCCATCATTACCTAAGACAATCCGTCCATCAGT
>JBNJDB010000163.1:0-4683 GCA_051744465.1 Bacillota bacterium
AAGTTAGTAGCTACATCTGCTATATATGAGACTGCTCCGTGGGGTTATACAGAACAAAATGATTTTTTAAATATGTGTTTGGAAATCAAAACTGATTTAGAACCCGAAAAATTATTAGCAAAATTACAGCAAATAGAAGAAAAATTAGGTAGAGTTCGCGAGGAAAGATGGGGGCCAAGGGTTATTGATATAGATATTTTAATTTATGATAACTTGCAAGTAGAAACTGCTCAATTAATTATCCCTCATCCTCGAATTGAAGAGCGGTCTTTTGTTTTGATTCCTTTACAGGAATTAGAGCCTGATTTAGTGCTGAATGGTAGCGAAATAGATCACTACTTAGCTCAGGTAGAAGACCAACAAGTAAGTTATTATAGTAACTATTAAAATAAGTGTTCTTAGCTAAATCTATTTTGTAGGAAGCTTATGATTTTTAATTTTTGAAGTTGATTTTATAGTTTTAATTGTCAATTTTCAATTCTCAATTTATTTAGGTATAGATGGTAATTTGCAATCTAGTTGGGGACTATGATAATAGTGATAAATTTAGTTGAAAGTATTAATTAATGTTCTAGGAGGTGCCCAGATGCGTAAAATTTATTGTAGTTTATTAATTGTAATTTTAATTAGTATTATTTCCCCTACAGTATTTGCTACTAATAATCCTAATCAATTACTACAAGCTGCTCCTAATCATTTTTATTATCCTGATAAAGATGCAGTTGTTTGGAGAGAAGAACAGACCTTTGATTATTCTACTGAGCCTTATCAAGAATATCATTATCGAGCTATTAAAATTTTTAATAAAAAAGGGGCACAAGATTATTCCCAAGTTGCAATTGAATTTCACCCACGATGGCATGAATTCGAATTAGAAAAGGTGCAAGTAATAACTCCCTCAGGAGAATTAGTTAAGATTAGTGGAGAGCAAATAACAGAAGAGGAAGTTAGTTATACACCAAATAGTAATCTATATCAGAGTAAGCGGCGTAAAATAATTTCTGTACCTGATTTAAAACCAGGTTCTATTTTAATTTATGCTTATCAAAAGCAGATTAAAAAGCTATTAATCCCCCAAGAAATACAAATTCGGTCCCAACTAGATAGTCAGGAAAGCAAAGTAGTATTAAAATTACCGCAAGATAGAGAGATTAATACTAAAGTTAGCCCGCTCAATGAGTTAAAAGGACCAGATATTAGTAGAGAAGATAGTATCAAAAAATATAAATGGACTGGTTATAAAGCAGAAGCTGAATTACTCATTTCTACTCTAGATTCTTGGGAGCAGTTGAGTAAGTGGTATACTAATTCTATTGAGGAGCAGGGTCAATTAGATTCTGACTTGCAAGCAAAAGTTGAGAATTTAACAAGTGATTTAGAAACGACTGAAGCGAAGATAAAAGCTCTTTATAATTATGTGGCAACAAATATTAGATATCTTGATCATGAATTTGGTGTTAATGGCTACCAGCCTTTAGAAGTTAATAAAATTGATCAACAACAGTATGCAGTTGCCAAGGATAAAGTTTATTTGTTAGTTGCTTTATTACAAGAAATAGGAGTTCAGGCTGACCCAGTAGTACTCAATAAAAACAATAATTTTGATTCAAGAGTAGTAGTAGCTGATTTTAATCGGATTTTAGTTTATTTGCCTAACCAAAATATTTATTTAGCGCCTACAACTGGATTTATTAGATATAGTAATTTGCCTTTAGATTATCAAGGGAAAAGAATGTTAAATTTAAGAACAGGTTATATTGGGAAATTACCTATTGCTTCTAAAGAGTCTAATAGAGAACAAGTACAAGCAGTTATAGATTTAAAAGAATCAGGAGCAGCTGATATCGAATTAAAGTTACAGGCGCGCGGTATTTATGATTTCATTGCTAAAGCAATGTTTGGTAGCTTACATCAGGTAGGGCAAGAAGAAATGATGCTTAAAATCATAAATAAATATTTTGCTAATTCTAAAATTGAGCAGATGGATATTGATGGGGTAAATGATTTGAAAGAACTAGCGGAATTAAATTTACAATTTCGGACAATGGATTATTATCAGCAAAATCAAGATCAAATTAGTATTAAAGCAATTAAAATGCCAATTAGTCTGTTATTGAGTATTATTGATACGAAGAATACTTTACCATCTAAAATAGAGCGCGAACTTGTAATTAATCTTCCGGCAGAGTATGAAGTAATAGAATTGCCTAAAAATAAAGAGTTTATAAATCGAAGTGGAGAACTAAATATAAGTTATGAACAAAAGGATAGTCAAATAGTAGTTGATTTCAAATATCAATTTAATAAATTAGCGGGAGTACAAAGAGTTAGTTGGGTTTATATAGAAGATTTATTAGCTCAATTTGAAGCAGTTCAAGAGCAAGAAATTTTGCTGCGTTCTAAAGCAACTAGTTCAGCTAGATGAGAGTGAAGATTTGTTGGGACTAGTTGCTTAAATATTTAATTTTAGCTAAATTTATAAATTAGTCTTGATTTTTTAGAAAGTATCTATTATAATTATAATTGTAGTATTGAGAATGAGTTTTATTTTTACCTGTGGATGATAATGGTTATCAAAATTAAACTATAGGGAGTGAATTATAAATGACTTTAGCAGATGTTAAATTAGGTGATCAATTTCAAATTTCTAATATTGATGATGAACAGATTAGAGCACAAGCATTAAGATTTGGTATTTCTGAAGGTGCTAATGTTTCGTGTGCTGGAAAAGTTCCTGGTGGACCAGTAGTTGTTAAAAGAAATTTGCAAGAAATTGCAGTAGGTAGAAGATTAGCTAAAAATATAAGGGTAGAACAATAATTGAGGAGGAAATTAACAGATGGATTGTTGTGATATTAGTCATCAAATAGATATACCAGCCGATGCAGAAAAAATTGTTTTAGCAGGAAATCCTAATGTAGGAAAATCAATTTTCTTTAATTCTTTTACAGGAGTTTATGTAGATGTTTCTAATTATCCAGGAACAACATTAGAAATTAGTTCTGGAGAGTATAAGGGGGATGTTGTAATTGATACCCCAGGAGTTTATGGAGTTTCTTCCTTTAATGATGAAGAGACTGTTGCTCGTGATGTGATTGCATCAGCTGATGTAGTAGTTAATATTGTAGATGCAGTTCATTTAGAGCGAGATTTGTTTTTAACGCAACAGATTATAGATATGGGTATCCCAGTTGTAGTAGCTTTAAATATGATGGATGAAGCAGAGAGTCAAGGCTTAGACATTGATATAGATCAATTGAGTGAGCAGTTAGGTGTGCCAATAATTCCTACAGTAGCAACAGAAGGAACAGGCTTAGAGCAAGTAAAAGAAGCCGTAGATAGAGCTAAAGTGGGAAATAGTAGTTTAGAAGTAGAAGATAAATTAAATGATTTAATGACCGATGTAGCTAGCCGACCAGAAGCTCTGTTGATTTTAGAAGGCGATGAAAATGTTGCTAATAAATATAACAAAGAACCTGGTGGAGAGCAAGAAGAAATTTATAAACATCGGAGATCTAGAGTTAATGAAATAGTCGAAGACTCGATTAGTATTAAGAGTGAAGGTAGTAATTTCAAGACAAAATTAGGTCAGTGGATGTTGCGACCGATAACAGGAATTCCTTTTTTATTACTAGCTTTGTATGGCTTATATCAGTTTGTAGGTGTTTTTATTGCCCAAACAGTAGTTGATTTCACAGAGGGAACTATATTTGCTGATACGTACGAGCCATTTGTTAGAGGAATTATAGAACAAATTATTGAACCTGGTTCGTTAATCTATGAGTTATTAGCTGGTGAGTTTGGTGTATTAACGATGGCTATAACTTATACATTTGGTCTATTATTACCACTAGTAATTGGTTTTTACTTGTTTTTATCTTTCTTAGAAGATTCAGGTTATTTACCACGAATAGCAACTTTGGTTGATCGAATTTTAACTGAATTAGGGATGAACGGACGGGCTATTATCCCGATGTTATTAGGTTTTGGTTGTGTTACTATGGCTACAATCACAACGCGGGTATTAGGCTCTAAACGAGAACGGATTATTGCTATCTTCTTGTTAGGATTGGCGATTCCTTGTTCAGCTCAATTAGGTGTAATTGTAGGATTAATTGCTCCATTAGGAATGAAGTTCTTCCTAATTTATGTTGGAGTATTAGTTGCTGTTTATGTTTTAGCAGGAACAATATTGAATAAAGTGATGCCTGGTCAATCAACAGATTTATTAATTGATTTGCCACCACTTAGAGTACCAAAGCTAACAAATATACTTAGCAAGACATATATTAAATCTATTTCATTTATTAAAGAAGCATGGCCAATATTTGCGGTTGGTGCTGTAATAGTTACTTTAATGGATTATTATGGTGCTTTAGTAGCTATTCAAGATGTTGTATCTCCAATTACAGTAGGTTGGTTACAATTGCCTAAAGAAGCTGCTACTGCGTTTATTATGGGGATTGTGCGACGTGACTTTGGTGCAGCAGGTTTAAATAGTTTAGTTCAACAGGGTCTGATGACTCCAGCTCAAACAACAGTATCTTTGATTACAATTACTTTGTTTGTGCCGTGTATTGCTGCAATGATGATTATGATTAAAGAAAGAAATTGGACTGAATCTATAGCTATCTGGTTTGGTAGTTGGATTACAGCATTTCTTGTCGGAGGAATTGTAGCACA
>JBNJDB010000164.1:0-4665 GCA_051744465.1 Bacillota bacterium
GATTATTTTTTTGCGGCAAATTATCGGGTAATGAACTACGGTGGATCATTTTAGCTTGATTAAGATTAGATTGTTGTTGCTTTTGTATTTTTTTAAAATTTTGTTGTTGTTGTTGAATGGTTTCTTGCTTTGATTTATTTTTTAAGCCAAGATAGCCAATTATTATGCTAAGTATGGAAATAATAATTATTATTAACCAGAAACAAAGTTGCATTATCATTCAGCTCCTATTAGTGATTATAATTCTTTCTATTATAATTATTAGCTATCTGATTTAAAATACCTGTTTTTATAGAAAAATTAATATTTTAACAATGATTTATGAGTGGTTATCAACAATTAATAAATTATACTAAGTAGATTAATTAAAAGGGGATGTAACAAAAATGATTTTAACGAAAAAATTAAATCGATTAATGATGCTACGAGTAACTTTGAAAGTAACAGCAGAAGTTCAATCAGAATTGCAGCAAGAATTAAGTTTGAAGACAGATAATATAAGTAATATAATTAAAGGGGAACAACGAATAAATCCTGGGCTTGAAAGCCTAGGATTTAATTTTTTAAAAGGTGAATTAAGCTAAATCAAGAAGAGTATTTATAGCTTAACTCAATTACTTTTATACTGGAGGAAAGAAAATGTTAGAAAGAGCACAGACTATTTTAGAAGATTATTTTGGCTATCAATCATTTAGATCGGGACAAGAAGAGATTATAAGTAGTATTCTAGAAGGAAAAAATACTTTAGGGGTCATGCCCACAGGTGGTGGGAAGTCAATTTGTTTTCAGATACCTGCTCTCTGTTTATCGGGGGTTACAGTTGTTTTTTCACCTCTAATTTCGTTGATGAAAGATCAAATTGATTCTTTAGAGGCTGTTGGAATTGATGCTACTTTTATTAATAGTTCTTTGAGCAGACAAGAAATAGAAAATAGAATCAATAGAGTAGAAGATGGGAACTATGATTTATTGTATGTAGCACCAGAACGATTGAACTCTGATCGTTTTCTCAATCTATTAGAGGGAATTGAAGTTTCTCAGGTAGTAGTTGATGAAGCCCATTGTATTTCAAAGTGGGGCCATGATTTTAGACCTGCTTATTTGTTGATTTCTGATTTTTTAGAAGATTTATCAAATGATCCGATTTTAACTGCTTTTACTGCTACAGCGACTACAGATGTTAGAAAAGATATTAGAGAAATCTTGGATATTGAAGAGGCGATAGTAACTAGCTTTGATCGGGAAAATTTAAAATTTAAGTTAGTTAAGGGTGAAGATGATCGCGATTTCATTTTAGAGTATGTAACTAAAAATAGTACTGAGGCAGGAATCATTTATGCGGGGACTAGAAAAGAAGTTAATATGTTACATACTTTTTTGCAAGATGAAGGATTTTCAGTTGGTAGGTATCATGCTGGATTGAGCAAAGAATTACGTAAACAGACGCAAGAAAAATTCCTCTATGATGAGCTTAAAATTGTAGTAGCAACTAATGCTTTTGGAATGGGGATTGATAAGTCAAATGTAAGATATGTTATCCATAATAATATGCCCCAAGATATAGAATCCTATTACCAAGAGGCAGGGCGAGCTGGACGGGATGGAGAACCGAGTGAATGTGTGTTATTATTTTCTCCTAGTGATATTAGTCTGCCTAAATATTTTATTGAACAGTCTAATTCATCTACTAAACGCAAAGCCTTGGCCCATAATAAATTGCAGAAAATGATTGATTATTGTTATACTAGTAGATGTTTGCGGGGCTATATTTTGAATTACTTTGGAGAAGAGGATGTAGCGGAGGAATGTGATAATTGTAGTAATTGTGATGATGCTCAAAAGTTAGTAGATATAACTGTTGAAGCCCAAAAGATTTTATCTTGTATTTATAAATTAGATGAAAATTATGGTGTCACTAAGGTTGCTAAGGTTTTGAGTGGTTCTCGAGCTAAACAAATCTTGAAATTAGGTCTTGATGAGGTATCTACTTATGGAATTATGAGTAATAAGACTATTAAAGAAATCAAAAATTTAATTAAGTTCTTGATAGCCGAAAAATATATTGAATTAACTGAAGGGAAATATGCGACGACAAAGCTTGCTGATAAAGCCTATCCTGTTTTAGAAGATGAGGCAAGGGTAGAAATGAAGGTCCGCCAAGAGACAGAACAGATTGCGGGGACTAATGAATTGTTTGAAACTTTACGTGATTTAAGAAAAGAGATTGCGGCTGAAGAAGCAGTACCACCTTTTATTATTTTTCCGGATAGTTCTTTGCGGGATATGGTTGATAAATTACCAGCAACGAATAAAGAGATGTTAAAAGTTAAAGGTGTAGGTACGACTAAGTTACAGGATTATGGGCAACGCTTTTTAGATAAAATTAAGGAGGCTACTAACCGGGGCCAAGATGATCAATCTAGCCCAGATGTAGAGAATAGTACTGCAAGTTATATTAAAACATATAAACTATATCGGGCTGGCAATGATTTAGAACGAGTAGCTGATTTGAGGGATTTAACTGTAGGGACGATTCAAAAACATATATTACGGGCGATTAAGGAAGGCTTAGATATTGATATTGAATCCTTTGTAACTGACGAGCAACAAGAGCTTATTGCTCAGCAGATAAATGAGCAAGAAGAGGCTAGATTAAAGCCGATTAAAGAAGCTTTGCCGGAGGAAATAAGTTATTTTCAAATTAGGGTTGTGCTCTATCAAGTTTTAAATCAGGAGTAGTAGAGGAGGCAAACTATGATTGTTGATAGCCATCTGCATATTGGTAATATATTGGATTTTAATTTAACAGAAGAAGAAGCTATAGCGGGGATGGAAAAGTATGGAGTTGATTATGGTATTGTGTCCTGTTTAGAGTCGTCTGAATTTGATCATAATTTTAATCAACTTCCACCAGAAGTGCAAGTTTCTCAAAAGGATTCTAACAGACGAACATTAAACTTTGTTCAAAATAATCCTCAGCGATTGCAGGGGCAATTTTGGATTAAAGCTAATCTAGAAGGTTATGATGATTGGATTGCAGAATTTCTAGTTACTAATCAAGAATATTTTTGTGGTTTAAAAATGCATCCCTTTCATTCAATGTTAAAACCTACTAGTAAAAAAGTTAAACCTTATCTTGAATTAGCAGAGCAATTAGAATTGCCGGTTGCTATTCATACTGCTGGAGATAAATATTCTGATCCAGGGCATGTCTATCAACTTGCTCAAGACTATCCTAATCTTAACTTTATAATGGTTCATATGGGATTAGGTACTGATAATAAAAAAGCAATTTCTTTAATTGAAAAATTGCCTAATCTATATGGGGATACTACTTGGGTAGAACCAGAATCTGTATTAGATGCTATAGAAAAATGTGGGAGCCATAAAATTATTTTTGGAACTGATGCACCTATTGATGGAGTAGATACTTATAAATCATATTTTGAGCTAATAGAAATTTTAAAAACTGAATTGAGTGCAGTTGAATATCAGAATATAATGTTTAAAAATGCAATTAAATTATTTGATTTAGATATTAAAAAGATAGATTAAGGGGGCAACTATGGAGGGTTTAACAGAAGAAACGATTGCTACTACGGAAATATATAATGGCCAACTTTTAAATTTAAAAGTAACAGAAGTTAAATTGCCTAATAGACAGACTGCTAGTAAAGAAATTGTTGAACATCCTGGTGGGGTAGCAGTTATTCCTTATCAGCAAGGAAAGGTTACGTTGATAAAGCAGTTTCGCAAAGCTGTAGAGGAGACTTTATATGAACTACCAGCTGGTCTGCTTGAAGCTGGTGAGGACCCATTAGAGTGTGCTCAACGCGAACTTGAAGAGGAGACGGGGTATCGTGCTACTTGTTTAGAAAAAGTAGCTGAGTTCTATACTAGTCCTGGTTTTACAAATGAAGTCTTACATATTTATTTAGCTACGGATTTAAATAAATATGAGACGCAATTAGATAAAGATGAATTTATTGAGTTAGAAGAAATGTCAGTGGAAGATATCAAGAATAAATTAGTTACTAGCGAGTTTAAAGATGCTAAAACTATTATTGGTCTACAGCATTTGATGGGGATAGAGCATAGAGCATAGAGCATAGTTGCAGTTTGGAATTGTTAATAGGGGGTTGAATGATGATTACGGGGCGGATTAATAAAATTTATTATGACAAGAATGGTTTTTATATATTCTCAATTATAAGAGATAATCATGAACAATTAACTATAAAGGGAAATCTGCCAACTGAAATTGCGGATAAGATTGTCGAAGGGAATGTAGTAAAGACAACTGGATCTAAAAAATGGAATGATGAGTATAAAAACCATCAAATTATGGTTAATCAGAAGAATATTGAGATTGAAGAGCAGGGAGCTAATGAGGAAGATTTGGAAGTGATTGCTGGTGAAGTAACTAGTATAGTTTATAAAGATGATGGGTTTAATGTCTTCAAATTAAAGACTGACGAGGAAGAGATAACTTGTGTAGCCAGTTCTCCTGCCTTTATTGGAACTCAACTGGAGTTGACAGGTTATTATGAACAGAATGATTATGGCCTGAATTTTAATGTAGTTACTAGTAAGGAGTTACCATTCTCTGATAAACAGGCCTTGATTCATTTTTTAAGTTCTAAGTTTTTTAAAGGGATTGGGAAA
>JBNJDB010000165.1:0-4626 GCA_051744465.1 Bacillota bacterium
GCTACAGGTGTTTACTATCTAAAACAGACCAGTTATTTTACCATTTTGATCAACATCTATATCTTCTGCTGAAGGAACTGCTGGTAAACCAGGCATAGTCATTACATCGCCTGTTAAAGCTACTAAAAAACCAGCTCCCGCCGAAACATTAATCTCTCTAACTGTTACTTCAAAACCCGTCGGTCGCCCTTTCAAAGAAGGATCATCTGATAAAGAAGCAGGAGTTTTAGCCATACAAATTGGTAACTTATCAAAATCATCTGCTACCAATCTTTCAATATCCTGCTTAGCTTCTTTACTAAAGGCAACACTTTCTGCTCCATAAATCTCCGTAGCTATAGTTTCAATCTTATCTTTAATCGAATCTTCTGTCTGATATAAAAGTTCAAACTGATTCTCTTCTGTTTCAATTATCTCTAAAACTTCTTTAGCTAATTCAGTTCCACCAGCTCCACCTTCAGCCCAAACCTGTGATAGGGCTACTTTGACTCCTTGTTGTTCGCAATATTCCCTAATCATCTCAATTTCTGCTCTTGTGTCACTGCTAAATTGATTAATTGCAACTACCATTGGGCTACCAAACTTCTGTACATTTTCAATATGCTTAGCTAGATTCTCTAAACCAGCCTCTAAAGACTCTAAATCTTCTTCTTTTAAATTATCTTTTTCTGCTCCACCATGCATCTTAAGAGCTCTAGTAGTAGCCACTAATACTACAGCATCAGGAGTTAAATCAGCAAGTCTACATTTGATATTGAAAAACTTCTCCGCTCCTAAATCCGCACCAAATCCTGCTTCAGTCACTACATAATCAGACGTATGCAGGGCCAACTTAGTAGCCATCGTACTATTACAACCATGGGCAATATTAGCAAATGGACCTCCATGAATAAAAGCAGGTGTATTTTCTAATGTTTGCACTAAATTAGGCTTAATAGCATCTTTTAATAGCGCAGCCATAGCACCTTCTACTTTTAAATCTTTAGCTGTAACTGGCTCGCCATCATATGTATAAGCAACAATTATTCTGCCTAATCGTTCTTTCAAATCAAGAATATCTTCTGCTAAACATAAAATCGCCATTACTTCTGAAGCAACAGTAATCATATAACTATCTTCACGCGTTTGACCATTTTTACTACCACCGAGACCGACAGTTATATTTCTTAAAGCACGGTCATTCATGTCAACTACTCGTTTGAAGGAAACTTGACTCGGATCAATATCTAAATTGTTCCCTTGTTTGATATGATTGTCAATAGTAGCAGACAATAAATTATGAGCAATCCCAATAGCATGAATATCACCTGTGAAATGTAGGTTTATATCCTCCATCGGTACAACTTGAGAATATCCTCCCCCAGCTGCCCCTCCTTTGATACCCATACAAGGACCTAAAGAAGGTTCTCGTAAAGCAACAGAAGTCTGCTTTCCTAATTGATTCAAAGCTTGGCCCAAACCTACAGTAGTAGTTGACTTACCTTCACCGGCTGGAGTAGGGTTAATCGCCGTTGTCAAAATTAAATTACCTGGTTCTTTCTCTTTTAACAACCGTTGATAAGTTTCTAATTTCACCTTGGCCTTATAATCTCCATATAACTCAATATCATCACTAGTCAAACCTAAATTCTTAGCTACATCCTTTATTGACTCTAATTCAGTTTCTTGAGCAATTTTAATATCTGATTTCATTGTTAGCCCCCTTATATAATATCAATTATACCTAATAGTATTCTAAACTACCAACCATTAAATTATACTCAACATGACCTTAATATATAAAACCGCCTGGGCAGATAGCAGTTACTACTATCAATGCCCAGGCGGTCGGCTAAAATCAAACACTATACTCCTCTATGGTTAATTCCATAAGTTCCGCCAGTTGTATAGTGCCTTTATTTTTTTATTCTTCTTCTTGTTCTACATCTATTACCTCTTCGGCTGTTTGATTTTTAGATTTGAAGCTTTTTTCTTCATCTTCTTCATCATAAAAACCTGGTTTATAATTACTAATTATTTCTTTAATATCATCTTTTTCTAATGTTTCTTCTTCTTTCAATTGCACTACCATTTCTTCAACCATATTACTATTATCTTCTAATAGTTGAATAGCACGCTGATAAGCAGACTCTACAATATTTCTAACCTCTTGGTCAATATCAGAGGCAACTTCTTCACTATAATTTCTGCTTTTAGAAATATCTCGGCCCAAGAATACTTGGTCATTGCTTTTTTGACCTAAAGTTAACGGACCAAGTTTCTCACTCATACCATAGTCTGTTACCATACCACGAGCTATTTTAGTAGCTCTTTCTAAATCATTTTGGGCTCCTGTACTAATATCTTTTAAGAATATTTTTTCTGCTACTCGCCCACCTAATAAAGTAGTGATCTTATCTTCTAACTCTTCTTTAGTAATAAAGTCCTTATCCTCTTCGGGAAGATTAATAGTAAATCCACCAGCTCGACCCCGAGGAATAATAGTTACTTTATGTGTCGGATCAGCATGCTCTAACAATTCACCTAACAGAGCATGACCAGTTTCATGATAAGAAACTATGTTTTTCTCTTTTTCATTAATTACTTTACTCTCTCGTTTTGGACCAGCAATTACTCGATCAATTGCATCATCAAACTCTAACATTGAAAGTTTCTTCTTATCACGTCGAGCAGCTAAAATAGCAGCCTCATTAGCTAAGTTTTCCATGTCAGCACCTGTAAATCCAGGAGTTCGCCGCGCTAACACTTCTAAATCTACATCACCTTCAAGTGGTTTATCTTCAATATGAATTTCCAAAATCCCTTTTCTAGCTCTAAAATCAGGTTTGTCAACTAAAACTTGTCTATCGAATCTCCCTGGCCGTAATAAAGCTGGATCTAATACATCCGGCCTATTAGTAGCAGCCATTAAGATAATACCTTCATTCGGTTCAAACCCATCCATCTCAACTAACAATTGATTTAAAGTCTGTTCGCGTTCATCATTACCGCCACCTACACCGGCACCTCTTTGACGACCAACAGCATCTAATTCATCAATAAATATAATACAAGGTGCATTCTTCTTACCCTGCTCAAATAAATCTCTAACTCGTGAAGCTCCAACTCCTACAAACATCTCTACAAAATCAGATCCACTAATAAAGAAAAATGGAACTCCAGCTTCTCCAGCAACAGCCTTAGCCATTAATGTTTTACCTGTTCCCGGTGGGCCTAATAGTAACACCCCTTTAGGAATTTCTGCTCCTACTTCAGTAAACTTTTCAGGCGTCTTTAAAAATTCCACTACTTCTGCTAACTCTTCTTTTACTTCTTCATAATTCGCTACATCATCAAAAGTTACTTTATTTTCTTCATTTTCTTCGTGCATTTTTGCTTTATTTTTACCAAATGACATCATTTTATTGCCGCCACCCTGCATTTTTTTCATAATAAACATTAAAGCAGCAATTAAAATAATAGTAGGTAATAAATAAGCAAATAATCCAGTCCACCATGGTGGTTCAGGTTCTGGCTCAGTTTTAATTTGCACTCCATTTTCTCTAAGCATTTCTTCTATTTTACCTATCGTACCTGGAATATCTATCTCAAACTTATTTCCAGAATTTGTAGTCCCTTTAACTACATTTTCCCCCACAATTGTAACATCTGTAATTTTATTTGTCTCTACTTGCTCAATAAATCCACTATACTCCAAATTCTGTTGTGATTGATTGGGCGCAATAATATATTGAGCTATTAATACACCAATCGCAATAATAATTAAATAAAATCCTATACTCTTCGAAAATTTCTTCAACTAATAATCCTCCCCTCTAATTAAATCACACTTACTTATTAACTCTTATCTACAATTTTTTTAGTAACAACTTTACAAGTTGATATTATATCACACTTTATTAATTGTAGCAAATATGCTACTCGCTTTGATATAATTCTGGTTTAGGAACAAAAATATAAGGAATATTTCGGTATTTTTCATCATAATCCAAACCATATCCTACTACAAATTTATTAGGAATCTCAAATCCATTCCAATCAACTTCTACTTGCTTTTCTGTTCTACGATCAGGCTTATCAAGTAATGTGCAAATCTTTATACTAGCAGGATCTCTAGTCTCTAACATTTTAATTACATGCTGTAAAGTTAAGCCAGTATCAATTATATCTTCGACAAGTAAAACATCTTTTCCTTCAATACTTTCCTCTAAATCTTTAATAATCCGAACATCACCAGTTGTTTCAGTCCCACCTTCATAACTTGTTACATCCATAAAATCTAAAACCACGGGCAAATTAACATGTCGTGCTAAATCAGCCATGAATATAAAAGCACCCCGGAGAATACAAACCATTATAACATCATCTTCTTTACTATACTCAGCAGTGATTTCTGCCCCTAATTCTTTAACCGTAGCTTGCAATTGTTCTTCTGTAATTAAAATTTCTTCTGTGATTTCTTCAACCATTATTATTAATCCTCCTTCAAAGCTCTAATTTCTATCATTATAATATTTGTTGTTTTATCAGTTACTTTATACCTATCATTAATTCTTAAGCTTCCTACACTAAATATTTCATGGTCACATGTTGTAAACACAGGTATCTTATCTCGTTTAGCAAGAG
>JBNJDB010000166.1:0-4595 GCA_051744465.1 Bacillota bacterium
TTAAAATTATCCCCTGTATAATACAGGGGATAATCAAAATAACTATTACTGAGATTCAAAAGTATGGCAATTAGTTCTTTCTTCATTAGGAGCATTTGTTCCTCCGCCATCAACATTAACCTCAATAGCATTAGCAGTACAATATTGACTATCCCAATAATTACAATTACTTACCTTACATTTAATATTCTCATTTTTAGGCATCACTTCTCACCTCGCTTTCTAATACAATAATATTATGCTTTAAAAGTACAATTAATATTCTAGTTTTAATATCTAATCTTATCTTATCTAGCTATACGCTAGATACTCAAACCCTATATTTCTCCTTTAAATCCTTTAATATACAGTTCCTTGATTTCATCAATCAATGGATAGCGTGGATTAGCGCCTGTACATTGATCATCAAAAGCTAATTCTGCCATCCGATCTAATTCCTCGTAAAAATTAACTTCAGTTACCCCGGCTTCTTCTATACTACTTGGAATATCTAGTTCATTTT
The DNA here is from genome assembly GCA_051744465.1 of Bacillota bacterium. GTDB lineage: Bacteria > Bacillota > Halanaerobiia > Halobacteroidales > Halobacteroidaceae > Halanaerobacter. The sequence continues at coordinate 503 of JBNJDB010000166.1, forward strand.
TTAATTGAGCAATCGATCTAATTAATAATTTAGCTTTCTCTTCTTCACTAGATCCACCTAAATTCAAATGATCAGCAATTTTAGCATATCTTCTTGTAGCTAAGGGATATTTATATTGCGGAAATGAAGTCTGTTTCAAAGGAACATCAGTTGCATTATAATTAATTACTTGGTTAATCAATAAAGCATTAGCTAAACCATGTGGTAAATCGAATGTAGAACCTAATTTATGAGCCATCGAATGACAGATACCTAGAAAAGCATTAGCAAAAGCCATCCCAGCAGTAGTAGCAGCATAATGTACTTTACCACGCGCTTTTCTATCATCAGCACCATTTTTATAAGACCGAGGCAAATATTTAAAAATCAATCTAATTGATTCTAATGCTAAACCTTTAGTATATTCGTTCGAAAGAACCGAAACATACGCTTCAATGGCATGGACTAAGGCATCAATTCCCGAATGTGCTGTCACTCGATCGGGCATTGACAATACTAAATCAGGATCCACAATTGCCATATTAGGGGTTAACTCATAATCTGCAATTGGATACTTAATACCTGTTTCATCATCTGTTACTACTGCAAAGGGAGTGACTTCTGAACCTGTTCCCGAAGTCGTAGGTATTGCGACTAAACAAGCCTTAGTACCTAATTCAGGAAATTGATAAATTCTTTTTCGAATATCCATAAAAGTCATTGATAATTCTTTAAACTCTGATTGAGGATGTTCATATTTCAACCACATAATCTTAGCTGCATCCATTGGTGAACCACCACCAATTGCAATAATAATATCAGGTTCAAAATAATTCATCTTTTCAACTGCTTTATTAATTGTAGAAATAGAAGGATCAGGCTCAACCTCAGCAAAAACTTTATGATCAATATTCATTTCATCTAGCTCAGCAATAACCTGTTCAGCATAACCTAACTCGTATAATTGTTTATCAGTAACAATAAAAGCTTTCTTCTTATCCTCTAATTCACTCAAAGCAGTAGGTAGTGAACCATAGCGAAAATAAATTTCTTCAGGCACTCTAAACCAGAGCATATTCTCTTTTCTAGCAGCAATAGTTTTAATATTTAATAAATGTTTGACTCCAACATTTTCACTAACTGAATTACCACCCCAAGAACCACAACCTAAAGTTAAAGAAGGATCTAGCTTGAAGTTATATATATCTCCAATTGCTCCCTGAGAGGAGGGCATATTAACAAGAACACGCCCAGTTTTTAATTGGGAACCAAAATAATCTATCCGTTCTTGATTGATTTTATTTGTATAAAGAACTGAAGTATGACCTATTCCACCAAATCTAACCAATTCTACTGCTCGCTCTACTGCATCCTCAAAATCATCAGCATAATATAAAGCTAAAGTTGGCGATAATTTTTCATAGGAAAAGGGTTCTTCTTCTCCCACCTCTTCTACCTCAGCAATTAGCACTTTAGTACTTTCAGGTAAATCTAAATCTGCCATTTGGGCAATATCATGAGCAGTTTGGCCCACTACAGCGCCATTAATATGACCATCAACAATCAATACTTCACTAATCTGTTCTTTTTCAGCTGGAGATAGAAAATAAGCACCACGTTCAGCAAATTCTCGTTTCACTTCTTCATAAACCTCCCCAACTACAGTGACAGATTGCTCAGAAGCACAAATAACTCCATTATCAAAAGTTTTGCTCATCAAAATAGAACTCACAGCCATTTTAAGATGAGCTGTTTCATCTATTACAGCTGGAGTATTACCTGAGCCTACTCCAATTGCAGGTTTCCCTGATGAATAGGCTGCTTTAACCATACTTGGCCCGCCTGTTGCTAAAATCATATTCACACTCTCATGTTTCATAAGAAAATTTGATAACTCAATTGATGGTTCATCAATCCATCCAATAATTCCCGGGGGAGCTCCTGCTTCAACTGCCGCTTTTAGAATTATTTTTGCTGCTTGAATAGTACATTCCGTAGCACTAGGATGGGGCGAAAAAATTATAGCATTTCTAGTTTTTAAAGAGATTAATGACTTGAAAATAGCAGTAGAAGTTGGGTTCGTAACTGGTACAATACCAGCTAATACTCCAATTGGCTCGGCAATCTTTTGCAATCCAAAAGAACTGTCATTCTCAATTACTCCACATGTCTGTTCATCTTTATATTTATTATAAATATATTCAGAGGAAAAATGATTTTTAATTACCTTATCCTCAATTACTCCCATAGCAGTATCTTCTACAGCAGATTTGGCTAGCGTAATTCGATTATCATTAGCAGCTATAGCTGCACTCTTAAAAATTTCATCAACTTTTTCTTGCGAATAGTTAGCATACTCTTTTTGAGCTGATTTAACTTTACTAATTAATCTATCTAAATCGTCCTTTGTTGTTACTTCCATAATTTCCACATTATCTACTCCTTGATTGATAGTAATTAATTATTATTTATAATATTCTGCTTCCGAACGCTCATCATTTATATCTGGAAGCTTGTTTCCTTTATCGTTAACAACAACTTCTACATTCTTAGTTGCATTATCTACTTTAATTACTACTTTAGGATAGGTGAGTGCTGTAGTAACTGGGTCATCAGGATCAGGACTCGTTTCATTTACTTTAATCCTAGTAAGGTCGTCTACTTTTCTAACATCCTCTACAGCGATATCATAGCCCCCAGTTGAACGTTCACCAGAACCTATGTATATATAAGATTCTTCTCCTTCTCTTTTTAAAACTCCAAATCCTCTTAACTTTCCTACATATCCAACTGCTTCTTCTATATCTGCAGGCAGATCTTTTACGACTACAAAATTCAATTGTTCCCCAGTTTCACTTACCTTAATTGCTGGTTTTTTAAGCTGGTTAATCAATTTTTCTATACTATCGCTTACATGATACCCCCTAGATTTTATATCAAAGTACTTATCTTGATTTAACAATAATCTAGTTGCAGCATAATGTTCTTCTTTATTTAGATGTTTAAATATGACTAACACAATTCTCTTTTTATTATGATTTTGGTCTTCAAAAGTTAAAGAACTAACTACTGGATTTTTAGTATTGAAATTGTCTAGTTGCTCTTGTTGATTAGTATTTTGATCAAATTCTTTCAAAGCAACAATTGCATACTTAACAGCAATCTGTTGATTGAAATCAAACTGTAAAGTTTGATGTTCACTAATCTGATATTTCTCTGTTACTATACTAGATTGTTCTTTGCTATTTTCTACTTCTTCTCTCTCTTCTTTTTCTGTTTGATTATTAACTGCACAACCACTGATTAAAATTATAAAAGTAAATAATACAACTAATAATTTCTTCACATTAGCAGCTCCTTCTACAATTTTAGGTCTTTTTTAGTTTAGACCAAAGCAAATATTTTTATACTTGGCAGATTAATTTTTTCCATAATGACGATTAGCTTCACAAAATCGATAGATTATAATCACAAAAAAACATGCACTGGACCTATTAATAGGTCCAGTGCATGTTTAATTCAACTTACTTTTTTTAGTTTAATTAAGCACTCAAGAACTGCTCAACATCTTCTTCTACTCTTCCAATCCCACTAATTCCAAACTCTTCAACTAATACATTTGCTACATTATCGGATAAGAAAGCTGGTAGAGTTGGGCCTAATTTAATATCTTTAACCCCTAAGTGTAATAAAGCTAATAATACAATTACAGCCTTTTGCTCATACCAAGCAAGATTATAAGAAATTGGCAATTCATTAATATCATCTAACTCAAAGACTTCTTGTAACTTCATTGCAATTACTGCTAATGAATAAGAATCATTACATTGGCCCGCATCTAGGACACGAGGTATTCCACCAATATCTCCTAAGTCTAATTTATTGTATCTATACTTAGCACAACCAGCAGTTAAAATAACAGTATCCTCTGGGATTCCTTCAGCAAAATCAGTATAATACTCACGACTATTCATTCGTCCATCACAACCAGCCATCACAAAGAATTCTTTGATAGCACCTGATTTTACTGCTTCTACTATATCATCAGCTAACTCCATAACCTGATTATGAGCAAAACCACCAACAAGAGTCCCTTCTTCAATCTGTTCTGGTG
>JBNJDB010000167.1:0-4557 GCA_051744465.1 Bacillota bacterium
TAATTATTAGGTTTTGAAATTAATTTTATGGCTTTAATTGTCAATTGTCCATTTTCAATTCTCAATTTATTCGAAAAGAGGAGGGGAGAACAATTGGAAAACAAATAATTATTAATAATAAAGATTTAGATACTCGAGCGGTAATATTAGAAGATGGGAAATTAGTTGAGGTTTTTGTGGAACGAGAGTTTCATAGCCAACTAGTAGGAAATGTTTATCAAGGGCAAGTAGAGAATGTACTACCAGGAATGCAAGCTGCTTTTGTTGATGTTGGATTAGAGCAGAATGTGTTTTTACATGCTAATGATATTTTACCTGTTTATGAAAATAAAGATACCATCCAACAAGTTTTAAAGACTGGTGATGAAGTAATGGTCCAAATAAGTAAAGCTCCAGTTGATGATAAAGGCCCTAAAGGAACTTGTAAATTGGATTTAACTGGTCGTTCTTTGGTGCTGATGAAACATCCTCAACATGTTGGGGTGTCGAGAAGTATTCCTGGTCAGGAGCGAGGGAGATTACGTAGATTAGCTAAAGAAATTGCTCCCGGAGATAAAGGAATGATAGTTCGAACTGCTGCTAAGGGGAAATCACAAGAACAATTATTAGAGGAATTAAAAATTTTAGAAGCTAAGTGGGATGAAATACATAGGGCAGCTGAAAGAGCTCAAGCTCCAAAGTTGATTTATCAAGGAGCTGGATTAATTAACCGTTTAGTAGTTGATAAATTAACTAGTGAAGTAGATAAAATAGAAATAGATACTAACAGTGGCTATCAGGAGTTACTAGATTTAGTTGCGAGTTTGGCTCCTCAATTAAAGGATAAAGTTCAGTATTATGATGGAGACCAAGGAATCTTTGCTAATCGACAGTTAGAAGAAGAATTAGATAAATTACAACAAAGAACGGTTGAATTGAGTTGTGGTGGGAATATTGTAATTGATCCTACTGAAGCACTAACGGCAATTGATGTTAATACTGCTGCTAATGTAGGTTCAGGAAATTCTAAAGAAACTTTTGCCCAGACTAATTTTGAAGCAGCTAGAGAAGTAGCAAAACAGCTTAAATTAAGAGATATTGGTGGGATTATAATTATTGATTTTGTAGATATGAAAGGAGAAGAAGAACAGCAAAGAATTCTTAGTGTTTTAGGCCAAGAGTTGGCTAAAGATAAGACTAAAACTAATTTGGTTGGAGCTAGTGAATTAGGATTAGTTCAGTTGACTAGAAAGAGAGATCGGGAAACATTGAGCCAAAAGCTATGGCAAAATTGTCGTTGCTGTCAAGGAACTGGCAAAACATTATCGACAGAAACAATAGTAGTTAACCTGTTTAGAAAATTGCGGGAAGAGTTTTGGGATTCATCTAGTGAAGCTGCTTTAATTAAAGTTAATCCTGATTTGTTGATGAAGTTAATTGAATTAGATAGTAGTGATAAGCTAAAAGATTTAGAAGAAGAATTAGAAATGAAATTATATATATTAGAAGATCCGTTACTATTTTTAGAAGATATAGAAATTGAGATGACAGGATCTAAACGAGAAATTGAATCTTATATTCCGGTTGCTCCTGATAGTCAATTAACTTTAAAGATTGAAGAGACTGTTGCAGGTGTAATTACTACTGTTGATGATTATATGGTTAAAATAATAGGTGATACTAGTCAATTAGGGGGTAGTGCTAAAGTCAAGATAATTGAATTAGGTCCGTGTTATGCAACTGCTGAAATAGTATAATAATAGGGCTATTTTTTCTTGACAGTTAGTTAGTTATATGTTAATATTTATATTCGTAAGTGGTAGTTTGTTGGTACTACCAAAACCGCGCGGTACGGGTTTAAAAATCTAAATTGATTACCTAGTTGCCGGCGAGTCTGAGGTAGAGGAGGTGCTAAAATGTACGCAATTATTGAAACTGGTGGTAAACAGTATAAAGTTGAAGAAGGTCAAGTTTTTGATGTAGAAAAGTTGGATGTAGAAGCTGGTGATAAGATCGATTTTGATGTAGTTAAAGTTGTTTCTACAGAAGATTCTTTACAAGTTGGTCAGCCAACTTTAGAGGATGCTTCAGTTACTGCTGAGGTAGTTGGTCAAGTTAAAGGCGATAAAATTATTGTCTTTAAATATAAGCCAAAGAATAACTACAGAAAAAAACAAGGTCATCGTCAACCATATACAAGAGTTAAAATAGAAAGCATTGCAGGCTAAATGATTAAAATTAAGATTAATCGAATAAATGGGACGATTGTTTCTTTTGCAGCTGAAGGTCATGCGCAGTATGCTCAACAGGGTCAGGATATAATTTGTGCAGCTGTTTCAGCAATATTACAGACAGCAGCATTTGGATTAATAAATTATCTTGAGTTAGACCCTGATATTTCTACTACTGATGGTTGGTTAAGCTGTCAGCTAGAATTAGATGTTGCTCGTAATAAGGAAGTACAAGCAATTTTGGAGACAATGCTAGCTGGGTTAGAGGAAACAAAAGAAGAATATCCAGATTATATTAAAATAAATGAAGGGGGTGGGAATGATGCTTAAAATGAATTTGCAACTTTTTGCTACTAAAAAGGCTGTTGGTAGTTCTAATAATGGTCGAGATAGTAATGCCAATAGATTAGGGGTTAAAAGTCATGATGGAGAGTTTATTTCTGCGGGAAGTATTATTATTCGTCAGCGTGGAACTAAATTCCACCCGGGATTAAATGTAGGTAAAGGTAAAGATGATACTTTATTTGCTAAGTCTGATGGCTATGTTGAATTTAAACGAAAAGGTAAGAAAAAGAGACAAATTAACGTTTACACTGAATCACAATTAGAGGCTATGGCATAGATACAGGACTTAAACTCCCAGTCAAGACTGGGAGTTTTTTTCATATAATAATTGACAGGTGGTAAGCTAAAAATTAGAATAATTGTCTAGCTAAATTCTATTGTTGATTCTTAATTATAGAGCGGAGTTGGTATTAATGTTTGTAGATGAAGTTGAAATTAAAGTTAAAGGTGGCGACGGTGGAGATGGAGCAACGAGTTTTCGCCGAGAAAAGTATGAAGCAAAAGGTGGTCCCGATGGTGGAGATGGTGGAATTGGTGGTGATGTAATCTTTGAAGTTGACGAAGGAATTAATACTTTATTAGACTTTAAAGAGCGGAAAGTATTTGCAGCTGAAGCTGGAGAACGTGGTCGAGGTAAAGATCAACATGGCAAGAATGCAGAAGATTTAATTGTTTCTGTACCACCAGGAACTACTGTAGTAGATCGTAAAAAAGATAAAGTAATTGCTGACCTAGTGGAAGAAGGTCAACAAGTAGTAATCGCTGAAGGTGGCCGAGGAGGTCGGGGTAATGCAAGATTTAAAAGTTCTACTCGTCAGGCTCCTAAGTTTTCTGAAAATGGCGAGCCAGGTGAGGAAAAGCAACTAAAGCTAGAATTGAAATTATTAGCTGATGTTGGAGTAGTGGGTTATCCCAGTGTAGGGAAATCAACTTTGATTTCTAATGTTTCTGCTGCTAAGCCTAAAACAGGTGCCTATCACTTTACGACTACAACACCTAATTTAGGAGTTGTAAAAGTAGGTGATTATAATACATTTGTGATGGCTGATATTCCTGGTTTGATTCAAGGAGCTCATAGCGGAGTAGGATTAGGGGATCAATTTTTGCGTCATGTAGAACGAACTAAAGTACTAATCCATATGGTAGATATTTCTGCTTTAGAAGGTCGTGATCCTTTAGAAGATTTCCGAACAATCAACCAGGAATTGGAGAAATTTAATTCTGATTTATTAGAGCGACCACAAGTAGTAGCTGCTAATAAGATAGATTTAACTGATACTGAGGAAAATTTAGCTAATTTGAAAGAAGTTTTAGAAGCAGAAGGATATGAGGTCTTCCCTATCTCTGCAGTTACTGGTACAGGCGTAGATGACCTGATTAGGCGCGTTAATGAATTAGTTGAAGCAACACCTAAGCCACAGGCTAAACCAGAAGAAGAAGAGGTTGTTATTCGTGGACCCCAACCTGATGATGAGTCAGATAGATTTGTTATTAATAAAGAAAATGGTGTCTATAAAGTTAGCGGTGATGAAGTGGAACGAAAAGTTGCAATGGGAGATTTGACGACAGAAGAAGGACTAAGACATTTAATTAAAATCTTAGAAAACTTTGGTATAGAAAAAGAGCTACAAGAGCGGGGCATTAATGAAGGCGATACAGTTAATGTAGCTGGTTTAGAATTTGAATACTATGAAGGATAGGAGTGATAACATGAAAGGTAAACAAAGAGCACATTTGCGTGGTTTAGCTAATACTATGAATCCAATATTGCAAATAGGTAAAGATGGTATTTCTGAAGCAGTAATTGACCAAGTTGATGAAACGATTGAATCTAAAGAATTGATTAAGATTAGAGTTTTAAATAATTGTATGTATGGTACTAAAGAAGCTGCTTATGAATTAGCTGAGGCAGTTGATGCTGAGGTAATTCAGACTATTGGTAATATTATAGTTATTTTTAGACAGAATGAAGAAGAATCTGAATATAATTTGCCTAGTTAAA
>JBNJDB010000168.1:0-4541 GCA_051744465.1 Bacillota bacterium
TTTAGTTCCTTGGGGGAATACAAGATATGAAAATGTCAAAGATACTTTAATTGATAAAAAAGAAGAACCCCATTTAGAACAAGATCTTTTCTTCAAAGGCGAACAAAATAAATACTATTATATAAAACAGTTGGATAAGAAAAAAAATCAAGCTAATTATGTTTTAGTTTATGATCTTAAAAACAAACAATTATTGGCCGCTCAAAATGGAACAGTAGACGAAAATATTTTAAAGTTGCAGGAAGGAATTGCTTCTGATTTAGCTGATGATGGTTATTTAGAAGGACAGAAAAATTTCAATCAGAAGACGGTTGATCTAAAGCGTGATATCAGTGAACTAATTAATAAACAAAAAAACCCAGCAGAATTAAATCGTTCTGAACTGAAAAACAGAATTAATATTTTCAGGCAGAGTGGTTTAGATGCTACAAAATTATTAGTTGAGTATCATTTTAAATTAGCCCAATCACTAGCTTGTTTAATTTTTGTGTTGATTGGTGCCCCCTTGAGTATTAAATCAGATCGAGGAAGAATAGTAGGGGTTATTATTAGTGTAGTGATCATTTTTGTTTATTATGTCTTATTGTCTTTATCTAAATCTTTAGGAAAAAATGGATTATTAACACCATTTTTGGCTGCTTGGCTCCCCAATTTAATTTTTGTTTTATTAGGGAGTGCATTGATTTATAAAGAGGATAAGATGATAAGTTAACACGAAAGAGGTGAGGGAGAATTAAAGGCGTAAAATTTGTAATTTTAATAATAATATTAGTGTTAATTTTAAGTTCTTCATGTTTAGCACAAGATAAGGTTAATTTAAATGCGGATGATGTTCAATATCGTAAAGATGAAAATATAATAATAGCTAAAGGAAATGCTCACTTAAAATCAGAAAAAATTGAGTTATGGGGCGATAAATTAGAAATTGATATGAAGAATAATAAATTAATTGCTACTAATAATGTTAAAGTTAAAGATGAACAGGGAACAGTGAGAAGTGACAAACTTAAATATAACTTCAAAGTTTCTTCTGGAATATTCATTAATGCTGAGAGCATAATTGTAGATAATAGTATTAAAGGGAAGCTTTATATGAGTAGTCCTGAAATAGATTATGGACAAGATAAGAGCAAATTAGAATCTACCAGTTCAACAAGTTGTGATTATGACCATCCTCATTATAATATTACTTCTAGTAGTATTATAATTTATCCCGAAGATAAAATTGTTGCTTACAATAATTTTATTTGGGAATTTAATGCCACTATACCTATTTTGTATTCTCCAATTTTGATCTATTCTTTAAAAGATGATAAACAGGTATTAGAACATCAAATTGGGAACAGTGAAATTAGGGGTTGGTTTTTAAAAAACACATATAACTATACTGTTGATCAAAAAAAATCAAATTGGCTGAGTAGTCAATTAAAAGGTGATGTAGGTCAAATATACTTAGACTATTTTGAAAATACTGGCTTGGCTTTTGGTTTCAAACATTATTATCATTATCGAGAGGATAAACATGCTTATTTATATTTATATACAGAACAAGATAAATTAAACCCTAGTTATTCTCCTTGGGTGGAAGCAGAACTAAATAGTTATCTTAGAGAGAGCCATTTAACCAGGAGATATAATTTAGAATATAGTGATCATAATAGTAATTATTTTCGTTCTCCAGAAAAAGTTACCGATTTAGAATTTGATTTTAGCCAAGATAATCAATTTGATGATTGGGATAGAGATTTAGATTTTACTTATAATAAAAATGAAAACTATGACCATAAAACTGATTTTGAACTTGATTTTGATGGTGAAGTGAGTGATAAAGAAGAATTAGATATTCAGTTAGACCATATTTTTGAAGAAGGAAATTCTAATTATAGTGAAGATATAGAAAGAAATTATAGTTTGGATTTAGGATATGAAAGGGATTTAAATGAAGATTATTATAAAGATAGATTTGAATTAGATTTAGATTATGATTATGATGATAGTAGAGATTCTATCAAAGAATATGGAATGGATTTAGGAATAAGAAAACATTTTACCAGTGAACATTATTTTGATTATGAATATAAATATGACAAACCATTAGACACAGGAGTAATAGAAAACAATTATTTAGAAGAAATTGATGACCAGAAGACAGGTCATTTAAATTCTTTGCTTTTAGGTAAAGATCAGGGTGATGATTTTTATGATTGGGAATTAGAAAGTAAATCTTTTCAACAGGATAGTGATATTGGATATTATTATTTACCAGAGGCTAAAGCTACCCTTTATCCAGGTTCAATTTGGGACAATTATTTTTTAAATAATTTAGATGCTTCTTTAGGTGGTGCGAATAAATATGCTAGTAGTTGGGATCGTAAAGAACAGAATGCTTATTATCAACTAGAATATTACGATGTGATGAGTGCTCCGTTAAATAATAGTATTATTATTGACCAGAATTATCAACAAGATTATTACAGTACAGGAGAGAGTCGTTGGTTTAATGAGAGCAGATTAGCTGTAAATACTAAATTATTTAAAAATTGGAACAATGAAATAACTCATAATTATGATATAGTTACGGGTGAAGTTCCGGATCGATTTACTCAAAAAGAAGAAGAACATGAAATAGAAGAGAGATTAGAGTGGAGAACTGATAATAGCAAATTTTATATCGAAACTGGATATGACTTTTTAGAAGAAGATTATGATTTATTAAAGAGTGAGCTAAATCTTGAATTCAATGATCATTATCAATGGGACGCTATTTTAGCATATGATTTAGATACAAGTTTATATAAAGAGGCAAGAACTAATTTAGAAGTTGAATATACTAATTTCAAATATGAAACAGGACTAAAATTTGATTTAAATGATTCTGAATTAGTACAATGGGATACCGACTTAGATTGGGAATTTGGTCCTGAAGAATGGAAGTGGCATCTTGTATTAAGAAGTAGCTATGATAATCAAAATAGTGAACTCGACAAAGCAGAAGCTAGAATAGAAAAAAGATTACATTGTCGTAGTATTGCTTTATCTTATGATCATAGTTCGGAAGAAATTATGTTCCAGTATGAAATTTTGGCTTTCCCACAAAGTAAAATTGGAATTGGTTCTAATGATGAAGAAGGAATGTTATTTGAAGATGATTTAGGAGGTATTTTAGATGACATTGAAGAATAATAAGATTTATTTGGTTGTCATCTTATTGTTAATTATTATGGGAGGTTTTTTGTGGAATCAGTTAAAAAATCAATCAGAACAAAATTCAGAAGAAGAGATATCTGAGTACCAATATCAAGTAGCTGACCCGCAATTAGTTAGTTATAGTGATGGTAATAAGCGCTGGGATATTGAATCAGAAACTATTACTCAGCCTAAAACAGAAGATAAAGAAGAAAAAACAAAAGTTATTTTAAAGAAAGTTAAAGATGGGAAATTATATTCTAACGAGAAGTTAGAATATAAGGTGCAGGCTGATGAAATAATTTATTTTGAAAAAAGCAAGAATATTGAGTTATATGGAAATGTAAGATTAAAACAAATAGCAGGTGATCAAATTTTTGCTGATAAATTAAATTGGAATGATGAAACAAAAAAATTGAAAACTGATAGTGGTGTAAAAGTTAAAATGAATGATGGAGATTTATCAGCTCAAAAGATGAATTTGAATTTAGAAACTAAAATAATAGATTTTACTGATGATGTCACTATGACATTCAAAGTAAGGGGTGCTCAAGGGGATGAAGAATAAACTAATTATAGTATTAGTTTTATTATTGAGTTTTAGCATCAATCTTTCTAGTTTAGCTAATAGTGAAGAAAATAAGCAGGAGTCAAAGCAAGAAGATAATCAAGCTACATTAACAGCTGATAGAGTTCGGTATAAAAAAAATCAAAATGTAAGAATAGCAAATGGGAATGTAGTTTTAGATTATCAAGAAAATCATGTTACTTCAGAAAAGTTAAAGATGTACAGCGAAGATAATTTGTTAGTTTTTACAGAAAATGTTAATTTAGATAGACCTGATGAAACAATAAAAAGTGAAAAATTGCAATTTGATCTAGATAAAGACCAATTAATAGCAGAAAAAGATGTAACTTTTAATACTACCAATAATGATAAGAAATTATATTTGACTAGTGATTATTTAAAATTGTGGACTGCAACAGATAATATGTTAGCTAAAGATAATGTCTATATGGAATATGATGGTCAAAAAATAAGAGGAGATAATTTAGATTATAATTCAGAAGAAGGAAAAATGATAATTACTGATAATGCAGAAATCCAAGAAAATAAAGAGTGGATTAAGAGTAAAAGAATTGTAGTGGATTTAAAGAATGATAATATTGATGCTCAAGGCAAAGTAGAAATGGAATTTGAATTTTAATCGATTATAATCAAATAACAGAATTTACTAGCAGGATTTTGTTTACTCTCCTCCCAACGTAGTGTATAATTTTTGGCGGATAGGAGTGAACAAAATGCTGCTTTTTAAATCGAATTTTGGGAAGGATATAGTAATTTTACTAGTAGT
>JBNJDB010000169.1:0-4433 GCA_051744465.1 Bacillota bacterium
AAATCAGATAAAAATAAAGAAGTAGATTGGAAAGAACAACAACAAACACAAAAATTACGCCAACGAGATAACGAAGTCAGACAGCATGAGTTAGCTCATAAGACAACCGGGGGTAAATATGCCGGTAATATATCTTACACCTACCAGCAAGGTCCTGAGGGCAATAGATATGCTGTTGGCGGAGAAGTAGGCATGGATATCTCTCCCGAAGCAGGAGATCCCGAAAAGACAATTGAAAAAGCAGAAACTGTTCGCAAAGCTGCCTTAGCTCCAGCCCAACCTTCGGGCCAAGATCTCAAAATTGCCGCCAAAGCAGCTAAAATGAAAATGCAAGCCTCAGCAGAATTAAAACAAGAAGATTCAGATCCAAACAAATCTAACAAACTTAATAGTTTAGATAACTTATATAAGAATTCCGAGCAACCAAATCAATCGTCCGCACAAATATCATTAGTCGCATAAATAAAGACTTCCCAATGGGAAGTCTTTTCTCTTGCACAATCCAAGTCCTATTTAATTATAATGGACCCGCACCAACCAAAATTTAACTCCCTTACTACTCCAACCTATATCCCAAGGCACCCGATACCGATCTGAATTATGACAATTGACTAATCTATAACCCTCAGAATCAATCCCCGTTACAACCGATATATGCTCAACTTCACCTTTTTTTTGATAGGCAATATAATCTCCAGGTAATAATTTATAGGAATCTTTTAGTACTTCAGAGTAACTTCCATAAGCAATCTTAGAAGCTCGGCTACTATGAACAAAATGCTGATTAAATGCACTAGCATTGACCCACGCTCTAGTAGCAGAACCTCCGTTATAATTCCACACACTATTTTTACTAAGTCCTCCTGCTTCATATAACATCTGCGAAGCAAAATTAGCACAATCACCACCCAAGTAATTATAATTCTTATAGTCCGAATTATATTGAAAACCATATTTAGCCAAACTAGCAGCACCACAATATTTATCTGCATAGTCTATTACTTGAGTTCTTTTTTTATTTAAATTTTCTAGATCATTAAATTCTTCTTCTATAATTTCTTCTGCCTTCTTTTGTTCTTTTTTATCTAACTGCATAGAATCAGCCAAGGGGTCCTGATACCACTCCCGAACAATAACTAAGTTATCATCTTGGGGCTCTAATTTGAGAGAATGATAGGTTCCAATCCGAAATTTATCATTACTTACTGGGGAATCAGAATAGCTATATTGATATTCAGTAGCAACCAACAAACTTACTATCAAACTATTTTCTTCCTCTCTTTTATTTCTAATCTTAAGATCAGATTCAATCTGTTGTAAACGCACCCCTTGCTTAGCAGCCCATTGCTTTAGATAGTTCATTTTTTTTAGTTCATATTGATAAGCCCACCGACCTGTCTTAACCTCTCTATTATATAAATTTGCTAATATTTTTTTATCCTGCTCTAATAAAGCTTGATTACGCAACTTGAATATTTTTTTAATCTCATCCATTAAAACTTCTTTCTCATTTTGGTCTTGAACAACAGCTTTAGTATCAGAATTAAATTGATTAATTGTTACTCCACAAATTATAGCAACAACTAGCACAAGCAAAATTATTATCCTCTTGTCTAATACTATTAAAATCTTACTCCCCCTCCCCCTTATAAAGCATACCATCTAATTATATGCATCTGCTTTATAAGGTATTAATACCTTTGATCATATTTTAAAGTCAGCCACAGAGGTGGGGGGATAAGATTACTAGATTCAATTTAGAATTTAAAACTTTAAAATCCCTAATAACTTAATTAATTCATATTTACTGACCAACAAATCATGCTTGCTTTGTTTCCAATCAAGTTTAGCCTCTTTAAGATCTAATAATTCTTCATCATGCTCGATTTGACTTATTTCTTGCTCAGCTAATTCTTCTCTACTCTGCTTTACCTCTAATTTGGCCTTTTTTACTTCCAGTTCTTCTTCAGCTACTTTAAGCTGATTAACTGTTATCTCTCCTACCAACTCAGCAATTTCTTGGTTTAACTCATCTAATAGATCATCTTTTTCGCGCTTTAATTGCTCTAAATCTTGTTCTAATTCCTCCCGGGCCAACTTGTCAGTACTACCACTAAACAATTGATCAGTTATGTTGACCGCCACTTGCCATTGTTGACTGTTATAATCATAATCAGCCATCAAATCAACACTTGGCTGTTCAGATTTGCTCTGCCATTCTTCTTCTCGCAGCACTTGTTTTTTCTCTAATTGCTGAATCAGTAGATCTTTACTATTTTCAGTAGCCAATTCTAGTAATTTTTCTTCTTCCTCCAAATCAGGCAAATCAACCTCTAAGTTTGCCACAGATTCTAAATCAAATTCTTTGCTTGTTAACACAGCTACCTCTTCTTCACTAGTCAATCCTAATTCCTGTTTTAACTCGTGATAAAGTTGTTGATACTTATTTTTAGTCTTTTCCCAGTAACGTTGTTCTTTCTTTAAATTTATTTTAGCTTGGATCAAATCCTCCTCTTCACTTGCTTGGGCTTGATAGGCTGTTTTAACTTGCTCTAACTTACGTTGCTGGATTTGATACCCTCTTTTATCAAGCTCAACTTCAATTTTTAATTCAATCAATTGCAAATAATCAGCCCACCACTCCACTAACTTCTGTTGTCTTTCCTGCCAGAGCTTAGCTTGTGCTTTAGCTAATCTAATTTTGGTCTTTAAGTAATACTTATCATTCTTTTCTAATTGCAAAGGATAAATTTGTTGTTCGAGACTAATATCTAAATTAATACTATCTCTACTAAGACCATCTTCTAAAATTTCTTGTTCCTTTAAATAAAATTTAGGATTAATATTTAATCCCTGAGCAAAAGTCTTTTTTAACTCTAAAGCAGCCATTTTTTTGCGCGAAGTAGTTCGCGTATTATCACTAACAGCTCTGCCTTCCACATCTAAATCCCACTCCCAGTCATCTCTGCTTCCAATTTCCGCTAATTTACGTTGCAAGCTAGCCACTTTTTCTTTTTTCTTTAAAATACTATCATTCCTATCCAACCCTACCTTAACTGCTTTGCTAAAAGTTAACTCCATATTATCATCCTTTCTGCTTTGTAAGGAGCTGCTAGTCCTAATTACAATTTAACCAAAGAAAAAACACCTAGTTTAATTCAAATCTAGGTGTTTTTTTATTTAGCATTTATTTTTTTCTGATTCAATTTAACATTATTTCTTCCCGCTTTTTTAGCTCTATATAAAGCTTGATCTGCTAAATCTACTAATTCTTTAGCTGTATTTTCCTGGCAATAAATCGCAGCACCTATACTAACTGTTATTTGTAATTCTAAATCTTTATAGATTATAATTTCCTGCGCCACATTTTTTCTTATTCGTTCTGCCTGCTTATTGGTATTATGTTTTTCTTCAGTAGAAAGAATAATGGCAAATTCCTCTCCACCATAGCGCGCTACAACATCTTCTTTTCTAATATTAGCTTCTAAAGTTTGGGCTAATTCTTTTAAAACTGCATCCCCTGCTTGATGCCCATAATCATCATTAAAACTCTTAAAATTATCAATATCTAACATTAATAAAGAAAAAGTAGATCCAGTTTTTTCTGCCTCCGCTATTTTTTTAGCTAATCTCTTGCGAAAATAGCTATGATTATATAAACCAGTTAAACCATCTGTAATTGCTTGTTCAGTCATCTTTTTCTTCTCAGTAATATCAGTCATAATGATCATAATTCTATTTTGCAAACCAGATGATAGCTGATTTTCTACAATTCTATATTCAATAGTAATATGCTTATTATTCAGCTGAACAGTATTGGGCAATAAGTTAATTTCCCTTTTAGCTTTCTTTATTTTTTTCTCTTCTATTAAATTAAATATTGTTTCTAAATCTGATTTTAACTGTTGCTTATTATCATCTTCAAATACTAAATCAACAAAATTTTCATTACTAATATCAGTATTAAAAATATTTTTACATTCTAAACTATACTCCGAGTCAATTAATAAATTACTACCAAACGATAAGAAACCCTGACCAGCATTATTTAATAAACTTTTGATATTAGTAATCCTCTCTAATAAGTTATAACGCATTTTATTTAAATTATTAGCTAACAATCCTATCTCATCTTGAGTAGAAACATCTAAATCATCTGCTTGTAAATTACCACTAGCAATCTCCTCAGCAAAATCAACTGCTCTATTAATCGGCGCAGAAATTAACTTAGCAGATATAATTGCCCCTATAATAGCAATTATTAATATCCCCACTCCTACTACTAATATTAAACTTCCCATCTCATTTGCCGGTAGAAAAATATCACTCTTTTTTGCATCAACAATTAATACCCAATCTAATACATTAACCATAGCATAAGCTGCTATATACTCCTCTCCATCCCGAACATAATTGCTATAACCACTACTAGA
>JBNJDB010000170.1:0-4426 GCA_051744465.1 Bacillota bacterium
CAGTTGAACCAACTTAAAAATGATGTTTAAGCATTGGTTTTTAGCGTACCATTATGGTACGCTATTTTTCTCAAAAGGAGTTTACGATTATGTGGAATAAAATCAAAAGTTTTTTAGGAACAACTGATACCAAACAAGATAACCTAAAACAAATTAGTACATCTAAAGATAGAATTCGTATTAGCAAAAACTTAGCAAGTAATTTAGAGCAACTTAAAAATAATTTGGCCCCTAGCATGGATCTCAATTATAAAAATATTTTATTAGGAGGAACACAAGGTTATAATGCTACTGTAATTTATATTGTTTCTATCGTCAATCAAAATCACTTACAACAAGAAATACTTAAGCCTTTAATGTTAAATATAAAATTCACAGCTCCTGATGACATAGAAGAAAATATACAAAAACTAGTTTGTCAACTGCCCCTTCCTATTGGACAAACGGAATTTATAGATTCTATTAATCAAGCTGTAGAGGGGATTTTAGCAGGCAAAGTTGTGATCTTCATTAAGCAATTTGATCAAGCATTTATGTTAGATATTAAAGAGCTAGCTAGTCGAGCTGTTAGCACTCCACAAATTGAATCTTCTACTCGAGGCCCCCAAGAAGCATTTACTGAAAATTTGGAGATTAATATTTCTTTAATTAGAAAAAGACTTCGTGATAATAATTTAATGATTAAAAGCCAAAAATTAGGGACGCGGACCAAAACTGATTTAGGTATCCTCTACATTGATGGTTTAGCAGACCAAGAAATCTTAGAACAATTAGAAAATAGAATTGCAAACATTGATTTAGATGGAGTTATAGATACCGGCTATCTCGACCAATATTTTCAAGATAACTGGAAAACACCATTTCCAATTTTCCAAAATACTGAAAGACCTGATAAAGCAATCCATAATTTATTAGAAGGAAAAATACTTTTGATTTTAGATGGTACTCCTTTTGTAAGTGTGATTCCTACAACTTTTATTCAATTTTTTCAAACTCCTGAAGACTATTATGATAACTTCTATGTAGGTAGCGCTATTAGAATCTTAAGATTAATTGCAACTTTTATTACTATCAGTTTACCGAGTTTATATATATCACTGGTATCTTTTCATCATGAATTGTTACCCACAGATTTAGCACTTACAATTGCTACTACCAGACAAGAAGTTCCTTTTCCCTCTTATCTTGAAGCTTTAATTATGGAACTTAGCTTAGAACTACTGCGAGAATCTGGAATTAGACTACCTGGAGCTATTGGACAAACAATTGGAATTGTCGGCGGTTTAGTACTTGGAGAAGCAGCAGTTAATGCTGGACTAGTCAGTCCTCCAATGGTAATAGTTGTCGCTATCACTGCTATTTCTTCTTTTGTAATCCCTGATTATGAAGCAGCAATCCCACTCAGATTGTTAAGATTTCCACTGATGATCTTAGCTTCTTTTTTTAGTATTTACGGCATTATGATTGGTTGGTTATTTATTTTAATTCATTTATGTAGCTTAGAAAGTTTTAATCAACCTTATTTTGCTCCCTTTGCACCTATTAAATTTTCTGATCTTAAAGACAGCATTATTAGAGTTCCCCTGCGTTTTATGGGCGAGCGTCCTTATTCTACTGCTAACCAAGAAAAAGATCGGCAAGACCGTAAAGGGGAGAGTACAGATGAAAAATAAAAATATTCAAGAAATGATTGCTAATCGTCAATTAGTTTTTATCCTTATTCAAATTACTGTCGGCACAGGAATTTTATCTCTGCCCCGACAAATCTCATTAATTAGTAAACAAGACTCCTGGATAGCATTATTATTAGGAGGAAGCTATTGGGTCATTAGCTTGTTTTTTATTTGTAAACTTAACAGTAAATTCCCTCAAAAAACAATTATTGAATATAGCGAAGTTATTTTAGGTCCTCTCCTCGGGAAATTGATGGCCCTAAGCTATGTCCTATATAGCATCATAATTACTGCTCTCAGCACTAGAGTATTTATTACAGTCATCACTACATATATTTTGCCTAAAACACCAATTTATGTTAACTTTATTTTGATTATAACCACATGCCTCTATTTGATTAGCAAAGGCTTAAAAACAATAGCTCGACTTGATGAATTTTTATTTTTCATCTTAGCTCCTGCGTATTTAGTAATGATCCCCACTATCATAAAATCTAATTGGTGGCATTTTAAACCAATATTAGGAACTGGATTCAAAGATATCTTTAACGGTAGCTTAACTACCACTTATAGTTTTTTGGGACCAGAAATATTATTATTAATTTTCCCTTATATCCAAAAAAAAGAGCAAGTTTTTAAATCCTCTTTACTTGGTTTAGGAATTATAACTTTAACTTATCTATATATAGTTATTATTACTTTAGGCTATTTTGGGGTTGAAACTCTACAGTATATTCTGTGGCCCACTATTAATCTTTTAAAAGCAATTAAAATTCCTTTTTTCGGACGCTTAGAATTCTTTTTAATATTTTTATGGGTAGCTATTGCTTTTACTTCTGTAGCAGCATTTTATTATATGGCAAGTTATAGTTTAACTCAATTCTTTTCTATTAAGAATAAAGTAATTAGTAGTATTATTTTAATTCCTTTCATTTATTATTTGTTTTTGATTCCTCAAAATATAATTGAAGTCTTTGAATATGCTAGTCTAGCAGCAAAATATGGTACAATATTAACCTTTATTATACCACCAATCTTACTTTTAATCACTAAACTAAGGGGGTTAGACAGTGAAAATCAAACTAATAATTCTTAATTTGCTCTTATTACTAGCAATTAACGGCTGCTGGGATGTCAATGAAATTGATAACACTCAATTTGCTAAATATATCACGGTAGACCCACTACCTAAACAACCTGACAAGTACCTGTTTTCAATTCAATTTCCCATCTTAAGAGAAGATTCTCCCAAAAGAGTCAATACTTTATCCACTACCGCTCCTTCATTAAAAAGTAGTATATCCAACTTCCAAACTAGAACTATGGGATGGATTTCACTAGGAATGCTGCGCATAATTATTTTTAATCAAGAAATAGCAGAGAAGGGATTGTTAAAACATTTAGATACCTTATGGCGTGAACCGATTGTCCCCGGGTCAGTATCTATGGCTATCTGTAGTAATAAGCAAGCCGAAGAAATTAAAGATATAGAACCAGCCCCTATAAAAGATATAGGAGTTTATATTGCGGAATTATTCAATACCACCTCTAAAAATTCTTTATATCCTGAAAAAAGCTTAAATGATTTTTTTATTTCTTTAAAAAATTCAGGTCAAGAAGCAACTATCCCACTTCTTAAGTATGGAACTCAAGATATAAGCATAGTGGGCTTAGCTTTATTTAAAAAGGATAAAATGGTTGGTAAAATTGAAGCCCCAGAAACAAGAGCTCTGTTACTACTACAAGAAAAATTTATTAAAGGTCCTATAGACCTCAAAATTGAAGATTATCATGTTAATTATTATGTCCAAGCAGTTAAAAATAAAATCAAAATTAACTATACAGATAACCAGTTTGAATTTAAGATTACTAGCAAATTAGAAGTTGATGTGACTGAAAATACTTCTCAACAAAAAATAATTGATAATAAAAGCGCCTTGCATAAAATGGAAAAACATTTAGCTAATGCTCTAAAAAAAGAAATGCATAACTTATTTGCCCAACTACAGCATCACCAAAGTGATGTAATTGGCTTAGGCCAACGTGCTAAAGCAAAATTTCCCCAACATTATCATGGAGAAAATTGGGATCAACAATTCAGTCGCGCTGCTATTAATATTAATGTAGATGTATCCGTGCGTAGATTTGGAATTTCAATTTAATTTCCCTTTAAAATATTGATAACTTCTTCTTTAGTCTCCGCTGTTAATAATTTATTACGAAAGTCATAGTGCATTAACTGTTGCGATAATTGCGCTAAAATATTCAAATGATCTTGCGAACCTTTTTTAGGGACAGCAATCATAAAAAATATTTTAGCCACTTCATTATCTAAACTATTAAATTCAACCCCTGCTTCGGATTTAGCAAAAGCTAAAGTAGTTTCTGTAACAGCATGACTTCTTGCATGAGGAATGGCAATTCCTTTTCCCATTCCTGTCGACCCTTTCTTTTCTCGCGCCAAAATATCTTGATGGAATTCTTTAACAGAAGTTAAATTTCCACTCTTCTCAATTAATGCTACTAATTCTTTGATCACTTCTCTCTTTGAAGAAGCCTCTAAATTAAGCTTTATTTGCTCTTTGTTTAGCAATCTATCCATGAAGATTACCCCCTGCAGGTTTTAATTAATTAAGTCATAATTAAAGTAATTGAAAATCTTATCTCTATTTTTAAATATTATATCAATTTATTTAAAAAATCAATCCAAATTATGATATTAATCTTCTTTTAATTACCGAATTAACAATCTA
>JBNJDB010000171.1:0-4409 GCA_051744465.1 Bacillota bacterium
ACATAGCTAGCCTTAAAATCTCCCTGTGATTAGATTCCTCCTTTCACTAAGAGCATAATTGATTTATGTTTTTTCCCTTTAGATTAGGATTACTCCCGAACTAGCAGGAACTAATTCAAATTCTGCTTTCATTATATATAACTACTCACTAAATTGCAAATTTATGATTTCGGCTAGGCTTCTATATTAAAACCACAATCAACATGAATTATTTCTCCAGTAACTCCCGAAGAAAGATCACTTAATAAATATAAAGCACTATTAGCTACTTCTTCTTGGTCAACTAATCTCTCTAAAGGCGCTTTAGCTTTAAAATCTTTTAATAGTTGGCGAAAATCACCAATTCCACTAGCAGCTCTGGTTAATACCGGGCCAGGAGATAAGGCATTAACTCTAATATTATCTGCTCCTAAATCATCAGCTAAATATTGAACCGATGATTCTAAGGCAGCTTTAGCAACTCCCATTACATTATAATTAGGAACTACTTTCTCCGCTCCATAATAAGATAGTGTAATTGCTGCTCCACTATCACTCTTTTTAAGCATTGGATAAGCCATTTGAACAGCTTTAACATAAGAATAGACACTTATTTCTAAAGCTTTAGTAAAACTTTCCCGTGAAGTATTAAAATATTTCCCGCTCAAATCTTCTCTCTTCGGACCTCCTGCAATAGAGTGAACTATAAAATCAAGTTCTCCATCAAAGGCTTCTTCTAAATCAGTAAATACTTGTTCAAAATTTTGATCATTAGTTACATCTAAAATTTCATAAAATTCTGCCCCTATATCTTCAAATAAGGGAATTACTTTTTTTCCTGTCTTCTCATTTTGATATGTAAAAGCTAATTCTGCCCCAGCTTGGTCTAGTTTTTTGGCAATTTCCCAAGCCATAGATCGCTTATTAGCAACCCCCATGATTAATCCTTTTTTGCCAGCCATCAAATTGTCCATTTTTAGCCCTCCTCTGATAAATTACTATTTTTTATCCTATTAAAAATATTTTAGTCTAAATCTCAACTTTAAAATTTTATATCTATTAACTCAAAACTACCATAGCCTATTAAACTACCAACAATAACGTCTAAAGGATAATGCCGGTTTTTATAGACCCTGCTAGCAGAAATCATAGTCGCTAAAGTATAATACGGATATTTATACTTAGGATAATGTTCTGATACAGTTCTAGCAACTGAAAAAGCTCCTGTAGCATGACCACTTGGAAAAGATTTGTAATCATTAGAACCATTAAAAGGATCAAATTCATTATCGCCTTCTACTGGGGGTCTTTTTCTTCCTACACTATATTTTATTCCTTCAGTAATTATTCCGCTATAAATCAATGATTTCATAGCATCAATTTTAAACTCATTAGAAGTAGGTGAAATCAATAATAAAGGAACTGCAACATCTGCATCACCAACTTTTGTCATTGTATCCATGAAAGTATCCAAATTATTAGCTAAACCTATTCCATTAACTAAAAACAAAATCAAAATTAAGATCCAAATTATTTTATTACTTTTCATATAAAGCCTCCTCTAATATAATGAATTAGTTGGTCAAACTACTATACTGTGAAACTTATTTATCTATTCTAAAATTAGTAATTGAAACTAACTGATGATCTAAATAAAGATGAATGCTATATTGACCTGAATACTGCGGTACAAAATATTGAGTAGATGTTTCTTCCTCAAAACTAATATAATCCCTAACTATATTATTAGAAAAATTGGCTACATACAAAAAATTAATTAATTGATCACGAGGGCCAAACCAGCGTAAAGCTACATCATGCTCTCTATTATCAGAGTTCCACTCTACATAATACTGAACTCCTTTATCTTGCTTTAAATCAAATTCCTGTTTAACAGTTACTGGTTTACCTTGTGTATTAAGTCCTTCAGTGGTCAATAAAGTATTTAGTTGTACTGCAGCAATTTCTGGAGTGGATAAAAAAAATATAATTAACAACGCAACTATTATTTTGCGTCCCATAATTTCACTCCCTATAGCGGTTTCTTACTTGGCGTTCCTGCCCGACGGGGATATTGGCTCTCAGTAGCTACTAATTTTTCAATCATAATTAAATAACGATCGTCATCATTATAAGGCAGTTGAACCGGCTCTACAGCAATTGTCTCGCTACCTAATTTTTCTAAAGCTATTTGGCTATCTACTACCTCTCGGTGAGCGCTATCACCTTTCTGAGCAATAAATTTAGCTCCTACTTTAAGGAATGGAATAGCATATTCACTTAAAATATTCAAATACGCTACAGCTCTAGCTAGAGCATAATCATATTGCTCACGATGCTGACGATTATGACCTAAATCTTCAGCTCGACCATGAACGAAATCTATAGTATCTAAATCGAGATCTAAATGATATGCTAACTTACGTAAAAAATCAACCTTCTTTTTGACTGAATCCAGTAAGGTAAGCTCTAAATCAGGATGGATTATTTTTATTACTAAGCCAGGAAATCCTGCTCCAGTACCAATATCAATTATTTTTTCGCTACCTGTTAAATCTAATCGTTGTACTACAGACAAAGAATCCAAAAAATGCTTTACTATTATCTCTTCTGGCTCTTCTATCCCCGTTAAATTAATTTTGTTATTCCATTCTCTTAAAAAATCCATATAATCTAAAAGCTGTTCTACTTGTTGAGAAGTCAATTCTATTCCTAATTCTTTAGCTCCTGTTATTAATTTATTCTTAACAGACATAAATTATCTCACCTACTCCTGTATTTTTTCTAAATGAATTGTTAAAACAGATATATCGGCCGGAGAGACTCCAGAAATCCTACCAGCTTGACCTACAGAAATCGGTCTAATATCCTCTAACTTTTCTCTAGCTTCTAATCTTAAACCAGATACTTCCCTATAATCTATATTAGATGGTATCTTCTTATTCTCTAATTCTTTCTGTTTCTCAATCTGTTTACGTTGTTTTTTAATATAGCCCTCATACTTTAATTGAATTTCTACTTCTTTAGTAATATTGCTAGCTAAATCAGGCCGTTGAGGGTCAATAGCTGCTAGTGATTGATAGTCTAATTCAGGACGTTTAATTAAACGAGCTAAATTATCTTTCTTGCTAATCCGTGCACTATCTAAACTTTCTAAATGTTGCTGTACTTTTTTATCATTAGGCCCTAATTTAGTATTAGCTAATCTTTCTTTTTCTGCTGCAATTGCTTCTTTTTTCTGTTGAAATTGATTAAATCTTGCCTCAGAAATCAATCCTAATTGATATCCCAAATCAGTCAATCTCAAATCAGCATTGTCTTGGCGCAAAACTAATCTGTGTTCAGCTCGTGAAGTCAGCATCCGATAGGGTTCATTCGTTCCTTGCGTTACTAAATCATCAATCAAAACACCAATATAAGCTTCAGATCTTTTCAAGATAATTGGATCGTTTCCTTGTAAATCTCGGGCGGCATTGATTCCTGCCATTAACCCTTGAGCTGCTGCTTCTTCATAGCCACTAGTACCATTTAATTGACCCACAGTATATAAAGCAGCAATAGATTTTGTTTCTAAACTAGGCTTTAATATAGTCGGATCAAGACAATCATATTCAATAGCATAAGCAGGACGTACAATTTCTGCTTCAGAAAATCCAGGTACTGTTTTTAACATTTCCATTTGGACTCTAACTGGTAGACTAGTTGAAAAACCAGCTAAATACATTTCATTAGTTGTAGTACCTTCTGGCTCTAAATATAGCTTGTGTTTAGTCTTAGTAGGAAATTCTTTAACTTTAGTTTCTATAGAAGGACAATAACGTGGTTCCTCACCAGTAATCTGATTATTAATCATTGGAGAATATTCTAAATTATCTTTAATTACTTGTTGAGTCTCCTCAGTAGTATGAATTTCCCAACAATCTTGTTGTTCTAAACCATTATCCAGTTTATCATTACTATAAGATAGAGGAATTGGCTCTTCTAATTTACTTTCTTTTTCTAATTGCGAAAAATCAACTGTTTTTTTATCAATTCTAGGTGGAGTCCCTGTTTTAAATCTTCTCAATTCAAAGCCCAAATCCTCCAATTGTCCTGATAATTTTTGAGCAGGAAATTGATTTTGCGGTCCAGAATCAAATGAAGTATCTCCAATTACTATCTTGCCCCGTAAAAAAGTTCCTGTTGCTAAAATAATCTTCTGTCCTTTAAAAACTTGTTGACTCTTAATTTTAACTCCAGTTACTCTATCATTTTCTATAATAATCTCTTCTACTATTCCCTGCCGCAAATCTAGATTATCTTGTTCTTCTAAAGTTAATTTCATCTCATGGCGATAAGTCTGTTTATCTGCCTGAGCTCGTAATGACTGAACTGCAGGTCCTTTTCCTGTGTTTAACATTCTCATTTGAATACAGCTTTGATCCATATTT
>JBNJDB010000172.1:0-4388 GCA_051744465.1 Bacillota bacterium
TAAAAAGCCTCTTACTGTAGTTTCCTACAATAAGAGGCATACTTCACTACTATTCTGGTTGATTTATATTATTAAAGTATTTCAACAAATCATTATCTGGACCAAGCATTAAAGTTGTTTTATCTTTCAAGCTTGATTTATAAGTATCCAAAGTCTTTGTGAATTGATAGAACTCTGGATCTTGGTTATAAGAGTTAGCATAAATTTCTAAGGCTTTAGCATCCCCTTCACCACGTAACTTTCTTGCTTTCTTATTCGCTTCAGCTATAATTACTTTCTGCTCTTTATCAGCCTGCGAGGTAAGCTCTCTAGCCTCTTCTGCTCCTTCAGCTCGATATTTATTAGCTACTTCTCGGCGATTAATCTTCATTCGTTCATAAACAGATTGCGCATTACTCTCAGGCAAATCAGCTCTTTTGATTCGCACATCAATAATTTCTATCCCCAAACTTTCACTATCCTGATTAGAATTGCTAGTTACATCTTTCATTATTTCTTCTCGGGCTGGTGAAATTATTTCATCTAAACTATACTCTCCCAACTCAGCTCGCAATTCTGAATAAACAATATCATCCAATTGCGATTGAGCTGCACTCATAGTTCCTGCACTCTGATAAAACAATAATGGGTCTTCTATTTTCCATCGGGCATAATTATCAACATACAAATTCTTTTCATCTGCTGTATATAATTCTTTTGGCTCAGCATCATATTCTAATATTCTTGTTTCAAAATATCTCACATTTTGAATCAAAGGCATCTTAAAGTTAATTCCTGGCTCAGTTACAGTTTTAATTGGATCTCCAAACTGTAAAACAACAACTTGCTCTGTCTCATCAACTATGAAAAAGGCCGTATTTGCTGCAACAACTAAAATAGCTAATACAGCTATAATTGAAATTAATTTCTTCATTTAGTTAGAGCCTCCTTCTAATTTATCTATATTAAGCATTTTCAATAATCCATCTGAATTTTTGCCAACAATAACCTTATTGATACTTGGCAAAATCTCTTCCATCGTTTCTAAATATAATCTAGTACGTGTAACCTCTTCTCCCAATTCATAACGCTTTAACAATTCGTCAAATCTTGCTACATCACCCTCAGCTTCAGCAATCCGTTCTGCTTTATCAGCCTCAGCATCATTTATAATTTGAGCTGCTTCACCCCGCGCTTCGGGAATAATTTGATTCCGATAAGCTTCTGCCTCATTAACCTTCTTATGCTTATCTTCTTTAGCACTAGCTACATCACGATAAGCATCCTGCACTGGACCAGGAACTTCTACATCTTGAAATAAAAAGTTATTTACATGAATCCCGGCTCGATATTCATCTAATAAATTCTGTAATAAATCCTGTGCCTCTAACTGAATTTCAGTCTTCTTACTAGTTAAAACATCATTCATTTTATTTTTCCCTACCACTTCGCGCAAAGCTGCTTCAGAAGCATCTTGCACTGTAGAATTAGGGTTATTAATCCAGAATAAATATTGGATTGGATCTTTAATTTTGTACTTAACTACTGCATTAGCTGATATAATTGCCAAATCACCAGTCAACATCAATGATTCCTCATCCACTTGCTTATATTTAGCAGGTGGACCAGGATCAATTGTTCTAAATCCTAATTCAATTCTGCGCATTGCAGTTACCTTCGGGGTATGAACCTCTTCAATCGGATAGGGCAAATGATAATGCAACCCCGACTCCACTTGGCGATTATACGCTCCAAATCGCTTCACAACCCCTACTTCTTTAGGACCCACTTCATAAATCCCAGTTGATAAGTAAAAGACTAATAGACCTAATAAGATAATCCAAATTGGTAACTGGGCTAAAAAACTGCCACCAGAATTTTTCTGTTGCTGATTAATTTCAGTTACATCTTCTTCTTCTTCTGTTTTAGCTGGATCTTGATCTGTAAATAATAATTTTATATCATCA
The DNA here is from genome assembly GCA_051744465.1 of Bacillota bacterium. GTDB lineage: Bacteria > Bacillota > Halanaerobiia > Halobacteroidales > Halobacteroidaceae > Halanaerobacter. Next base: position 1,947 of record JBNJDB010000172.1, read on the forward strand.
AAAAAACTCATTTAATAACCTCCTATTATAATTAATATTCCTCTCCACTTTACTTAACTTCTGCTTTAACTTCACATATCCTTTTTTCTTATCTATTAAAAAAATGAGTAGAATAAAAAACTACTAAGGGATGCATCCCTTAGTAGTTAAAGTCAAAACTAGTTAACACCTAAAAAAGCATAAACCGTACTATTTTGCTTCAACTCTTGTTGGTGCCTTGTAGTCTTATTCTGTTGTCGGGTTCTGCTTTTTACCTGCTTAGGATCTCTCATTGTGAACCCCTCCTTATTTACTTATAGTCTTATAGGTTAAATCCTTATATCTATACTATATCATCTTTTCCCCAAAAATTAAAATTCGATTATAATACTTATAAGGCCCTAAGCAGCTATATCATCACTACTAAGTAAAATATGATTTGATTTCTTATATTTACCATCTTTTCCTAGTAAGCAGACTTGATTACTAGGATTTAAAATCTATTAACTATAATAACTTTAATATCTTATCTATCTTAGTTCCTAATTCACCAAAATCATAACCGCGTTCTTTCAAATTAGCTAATTCTGCTTCTTCTAATTCATTATATACTTTTTCCAATAATTCTACACTAGACTCAAAATGAATTACATAATCATAAACACTCAATTCTTCACCAGTATCAATAAATTTAAGCACATTTTCATCTTGATCATCAAAATCAAATTGAATTTCTATCTCTTCGCCTTTAATATGGTGGGGGCAACTAGAAAATTTAGTTAACTCATAAATAGTACTTTGTAGATAATCTTTAATCTGCTCTGCCTTTTTTTTCTTAGTTTTCCAACTAGATAATTTTTCATTAATTTCATCTAATACATGAAATTTCTTTCTAGTCTCAATCATCTAAATCCCTCCTATTGTATATATTATATTACTTATATTTTTCTAGATTTCTTTCATTATTCCTGTTCTTTTATTAAATTTTATATTTATCTACTAAAGAATTTAATTCCTGAGCCATTTCAGCTAATCTTTGCGCTGAATTACTTATTTCATTTGACATATTTTCAATTTCATCTGTAGAATTATTAACAGCTTCCCGATTAGCCGTTAATTCTTCAGTAGAGGCAGTTACCTCTTCAGTATAAGCAGAAGTATCTTCTACCACATCAGAAATTTCCCCAAATGATTCTCCAGTTTCTTTAATTACCTCCTTACCAGATTCAGTCTTTTCTGTTACCTTATTAATTGCAGCTAGACCATCTTGAGACTTTTGTTGCGTCTTTTCAATTAATTGAATTGCCTTTTCTGTAGCCCCAGCAGTTTCATCTGCTAATTCTTTTATTTCATCTGCTACTACAGCAAAACCTTGTCCAGCTTCTCCCGCTCGAGCTGCTTCAATACTAGCATTTAAAGCCAATAAATTAGTCTCTTCAGCAATTTGGGTAATCATATCTACTATTTCTCCTACTTGTCGCGAAGCATCATCCAAATCATTGATAATTTTTTCTGCTTCTCCCGCTGCTTGATCAATATTATCTATCTTACTAACCGCTTTATTAATTCTAGTTTCTCCATTTTCTGTTTTTTGATGCGCATTTTGTGCTAAAGTAGTTACTTCTTCACTACTAGTAGCAATTTCTTCAATAGCTTTAGTCATTTGATTAATATTTTCTGATGTTTCAGCCGTCGTAGCATTACCTTGTTCAGCTGAAGCTGACAACTGTTGACTATACGAGGAAATCTCTTGTACTGAAGATAAAACTTTCCCTAAAATATCCTGTTGAGCATCAATCATTTTATTAAATTCAGTTACTATTTGTCCCACTTCATCATTACTATTATAATCAAGCCGAGTAGTTAAATCACCACTAGCAATCTGTTTAAATTTATCAAATACAACCATTATCTTTTGATCTAACCTATTAGCTATAAATATTGCTAATAAAACTATAACTCCAAGTACAGACAAGATTATCTTCACTAAAGTAATAATACTATTCCGATTACTAGTAGTTAACTTTTTCTTAGAAATTCCATAGGTTATTCTCCCTATATCCTCATCACTGATATTTTTAATCCCTTGATCAAACATAATATATTTCTTTTCTAACTCACTAGAAGATAATGAAACTCCATCTTCCGAACTCCAAAAATCATTAGCTGCCGTAATATATTCTTCCTTTGATTTCAGCCCCGAAAAATAAGTCTGTTTCTCTTCTCCACCATTCAAAACTATATTTTCTAGTTGCTCCCCATATAAATTAGCATTATTATTTAAAACTTCCCCGACTATAAAAGCTCCAGCTAGTTCATCAAAAATTTTAACAGGTACTACACTTAATAATACTAAACCATCCTGTTTTTCACCATCAACCACTAGCTGCTGACTTAATTTTTTCTTAGGCGTATCTTCCTTAGCTAAAACATCAGCTGGATATTGAACATAGGTATTAAATA
>JBNJDB010000173.1:0-4386 GCA_051744465.1 Bacillota bacterium
AGTTGATAGTGAAAGTTCAAAAGATAGTAAAAGCAATTGAGAATGGAAAATTGACAATTGAAAATTAAAGTTCAAAAAAGTTAAAAACAGTTAACTACTCCAGCCTAATTAAAGATTAGGACGAAGTTTTCTTGAGACTAAAACGATAAAAAATTAATTAAGTAATAATTAATGTAGTTAGTGGGGATGTTTTTTTAGTAATAAAGAATGTAATAGCAGATAATATGTATTTTGTTTTTACTGGTTTTGAATTATTTCTTTTAATTCTCCATTTTCAATTCTCAATTGTCAATTATTTTATTGCTAAAGGGACTGCGCAGGTTGTATGTTTTATTTTATTGCTTATTGCTTTCTTTCTACTTTCAACTTTAAACTGTACACTGTCAACTGACTTTACTGGGAGGGATAAGATGGCCAGGGAAAGATTAGATAAGATATTAGCTAAAAAAGATATGTTTAGAAGTCGTTCCCAAGCTAAGCGCTCTATCATGGCTGGTTTAGTTTATGTTGATGACCAGCAAATAGATAAAGCGGGAACTAAAATTGATACTACAGCAGATATTCGAGTTAAAGGTGATCTCCATCCTTATGTTAGCAGAGGTGGATTGAAATTAGAAAAAGCTATTGAAGTTTTTAATCTCGATTTAAATGATAAAATTATAATTGATATTGGCTCTTCTACTGGTGGATTTACTGATTGTTCATTGCAAAATGGTGCACAAAAGGTATATGCTATAGATGTAGGCTATAATCAGTTAGCTTGGAAATTACGTGATGATGAGCGAGTAGTAGTTATGGAAAAGACAAATGCTCGGTATTTAGAAGCTGATGATATAGATGATTTAGGAGATATCGGAGTAGTTGATGTAGCATTTATTTCTTTAACTAAAATAATACCAGCCTTACAAAATTTATTAAAAGAGGATGCCCAGTTGGTTACCTTAATTAAACCTCAATTTGAGGCGGGCCCTGATAAAGTAGGTAATAAAGGAGTAGTCAAAGATCCTGCTATCCATCGGGAAGTAATTGACAAAATTTTTGATTTTGCTTTAGAACAGGATTTAGCGCCCCAAGGTTTATCTTATTCACCTATAACGGGTGGTAAGGGGCATAATATAGAGTATTTAGCTTATTTCTCTTGTGGTGGAGGGGAAACTGAAACAAATTTTTCTGAGCAGATAAAAAATGTAGTTAATGAAGCTCATGATTCTTTATAATAATATAAATTTATGGTGTTAGGTATTTGTTTAGGAGGTAAATTTAATGGAAAAGATTGGTTTGATTGCTAATACAGAAAAGCCTCAGGCTGTGGATAGATTGAATCAGGTTTGTGATTGGTTAGCGGAACGAAATTATGAATACTGGTTAGATGAAAATACAGCTGAATTAATTGAGCGAGAAGTTAATTATAAGTTTTATAATTCATTAGTAGAGGAAGTAGATGTAATAATTGTCTTTGGTGGCGATGGAACTTTCTTAAAAGCTGCTCGAACTTTTGTAGATAGTGATATTCCTATTTTAGGAATCAATTTAGGAAACTTAGGTTTTTTAACTGATATAGAAGTAGAAAGGTTAGAAGAAGGTTTAGAGAAATTAGTATCTGGAGATTATAAAATTGAAGATCGAATGACTTTAGAAGGTAAAATAATTAGAGACGGGGAAGTTATTAATCGAGTAGTAGCTATTAATGATTTAGTAGTAACTAAGGGTCCCTTTTCCCGGATCATTAAATTGGATACATTTATTGATGATGAGTACTTAGCAACTTATCCTGGAGATGGTTTAATTGTTGCTTGTCCGACTGGTTCTACAGCCTATTCTTTATCAGCAGGTGGGCCAATTGTAAATCCTAAATTGAATTCATTAATTATAACACCTATTTGTCCTCACACTTTGCATTCACGTTCTATCATTGCCACAGAAGATGAAGAAGTAAAGGTAGAGATTAAAGCTGATCATACAGATGTAATGCTAACTGTTGATGGGCAGGATAGTTTTTCTGTTAAGCCTAGTGATGTTATTAAAATTAATAAAGCTGAGGCATTAACTAAATTGATTAAATTAAATAATTATAATTTTTATCAAATTTTACGTGATAGGTTACAGCGAAGTGAGTTTTAAGGAGGAAAAATAATGAAAAGTAAAAGACAATTAAAGATTATGGAGTTGATTCAAGAACGAGATATCCAAACCCAACAAGAATTGGCAGTTATATTACGCCAAGAAGGAATTGAAGTAACTCAGGCTACTGTATCTCGTGATGTAAAGCAATTAGGGCTGATTAAAGTACCTAATGAATCAGGGGGCTATAAATATTCCTTGCCACCAAGACATAAAGAAAAAGTAAATGCAAATTCCCGAATGAAAAGAATGTTTCAAGATTCAGTAGTTGAATTGGATTTTAGTGAGAATTTAATTGTAGTTAATACATTACCTGGTACTGCTCAAGGAGTTGCGGCTTTATTAGATAATAGTGATTGGCAGCATGTGATTGGAACAATTGCTGGTGATGATACTATATTATTAGTGATTAAGCCACAAGAAAAGGTTACGGAAGTAATGAAGCAGTTAAAAAGTTTAACTAGTTAGGAGGTACAACCATTGTTAACTGACTTAGTAATTGAAAATTTTGCTTTAATTAAGAAAATAAATTTAGAATTTGATCAGAAGTTAAACATATTTACTGGAGAAACTGGGTCAGGAAAGTCAACCGTAATTAAAGCTTTAGATATGTTATTAGGGGGTAGAGCATCCACTGGCTCTATTAGACAAGGAGAAGAAAAAGCAGTAATTGGTGCTTGTTTTGATATTGAAGATAATAGAGAAGTGCAGAATAAGGCTGAAGAATTGGGAATTGAATTATCGGAAGATAATAATTTGATTTTAAAACGAGAAATAAATAGATCAGGTCAGAACAAATCACGGATTAATGGACAAGTTGTTACTTTAGAGATGACTCGTAAGTTAAGTAGATCTCTAATCGATATTCAAGGCCAACATGAATATCAATCTTTATTGAGTTCAGAAGATCAACTTGATATGTTAGATGAATTCAAGGGAGAAGAAATCGAAAAATTAAAGAAAAAAATTTCTGGTATAGTAAAGCAGTTAAAAGAGAAGCAAAAACGATTAGAAAATTTGAATCAGGATCAAAAAGAGCGAGAACGAAGAATTGATTTACTTAAATTTCAGATAAATGAGATAGAAGAAGCAGAATTAGAAGTTGGAGAATTTGATGAACTAATGTCTGAAAGAAAAAAATTGGATAATGCAGAAGAAATAAACAAAACAGTAAGTGAATCATATACGCGAATCTATGAAAGTGACATGCATCAGTCAGGAATATTAGATGAGATTAATCAATTAGTCAAAGATCTAAAAAATTTAACTGCAATTGATGAAAATTTAGAAGAAATTGTAGATTTATTAGAACAAGCATCCTATGATTTAGAAGAGGTTTCTTTTCAACTTAATGATTATCGTGATGGAATAGAATTTAATGAGCAAAGATTAGCTATTGTGATTGAAAGATTAGATGAGATTAATAATTTGAAAAGAAAATATGGAGATACTATTGCTGAAATATTAGAATATAAAGATAAGATAAAAAAAGAATTAGATGAATTAACAAATAGTAAAGAACAAAAGTCAAAAATAAGAAAAGATATTTCTCAATTGAAGGAAGAATATTCAGATTATGCAAATCGGATTTCGCAATTGCGTCATGAAGTAGCTGCTAAAGTTGAAAAAGAAGTTTTACAACAATTAAAAGATTTATCGATGCCTGAAGTAAAGTTTAAAATAAGATTTACTGAAAGTAATAATTTTTCTGCTAAAGGAAAAGATAAAGTTGATTTTTTAATTGCAACTAATCCTGGATCAGAATTAAAGAAATTAGCTAAAATCGCTTCCGGAGGAGAATTGTCTCGAGTAATGTTAGCATTGAAATCAATTACAGCTGATTTAGATCAATTATCTACTTTAGTTTTTGATGAAATTGATGCTGGAATTGGTGGTAGAGTTGCTAAATTGGTAGCAGAAAAATTAATATTTTTAGCTAGACAACATCAGATACTATGTATTACTCATTTGCCCCAAATTGCTTGTATGGCTGATCAACATTATTTAATAGAAAAAGAACTTAATGATGCTAGTGCTGAGACTAGTGCTAAGCCTTTAATGAGAGAATCACAAACTAAAGAGTTAGCGCGAATGTTAGCTGGTAATGTTAATGCTACTACTTTAGATCATGCAACTGAATTAATTCATCATGCAGATCAGAAAAAAGAAGCAATTTGCTAGAAAATAACTGAATATATTGTAAGCAACATGGGCATCTTTAACTATAAAGATGTCTTTTTTTAATTGAAAATAAAATCAGTTAAA
>JBNJDB010000174.1:0-4366 GCA_051744465.1 Bacillota bacterium
AGCTTCACCAGGTGGTTTATCGATTGATGTAGATCGAGATTTAAGTACTGTTAAAAGTGTAAACGGTGATGATGAGAAAGAAAAGTCTTATAATAAGACTAGCGGTATAATGGGTTCTTATCTTGAGGGAAGTATTTTTGAATAGACCTTTGGGGGCGAAGCTGTTAGTACGATGCATATTATTAATCATGCTAATCAAAACGGAATTGAGGTCTATAATATTGACCAAGATAATGTATATAGTGTAATACCTAAATTAAATTATGATTCGTCTAAAAAACAAGAGTTTAGGAATTTGATTGATAATGGTAAAGAAATTACTGTGCCAGAGAAAGAGGTAACAATTGATGGCTGGCAATGAACTGGTTATATAGTAGAAAATCCTGATAATGGTACGGCGGCGTATATGATGGATGGCTAAATTGGCGATAATAATTGGTTGCGCTGATAATTTTAAGATTTTTTCTTGTAGATTTCTACTAAGCTCTTTAATTAGTGAATAAAAGATGGTATGATATTGTTAACATTAGGTTACAATAAAAAATAAAGAAATATAAAAAAGTAAACATATAATAACAATCTGTTGTTTGCATTATATATTGTTATTAAAGGGGGGGAAGAAGATGAAGATTGCTAAATTAATTGGAGAAAGATTAAAAAAGGTGCAAAGAGATCACAATTATAGTCAAGAGGAGCTAGGAGATATTATTGGTGTTACTAGGCAAACTATAGCTAGGTATTTAAATGGGGATCGCGTCTTAGATAGTGGTAAATTATATCAGATAGCGAAACATTTTAATAAGTCGATTGATTATTTTTTGACTGAGAATAGTGAAGAAGGCAAAATTAGTTTTATGTTTAGAGCAGATGATCCAGAAAGTAATTTTAATAAAGATTTAAGAGAGAATATAAGTAAAAGATTTAATTTTTATCATGAGATAATTGAGTTAAGCGATATTCAGATTAAGGATTATATTCCTGAGGAGTATAATTTAGAGTTTAAAGGTGATAGTTTATCTGATAAAGAGAAGAAAATAATTGAAAAGATTGCTCAAAAACAGCGAAGATATATGGGAATAGATGATGCTCTTAATATTAATATTTTTAGTTTGTTCGAAGAGAATAATATAAATATTGTAGCTCAAGAGATTGATGATAATAACTTAGATGCTTTATCAGCTTATTCTAAAGATAAAGGGGCTTTTATATTTATAGATGATAGTAAGGATATCCCTGAGGAAAGAAAAGTCTTCTCAGTAGCACATGAATTAGGTCATTTGATTTTACATCGAGATGAATATAGTAAAGATTTTGATGAATTGAAGTATAGTAACACTAAAATTAAAGATATTAGAGAAAAGGCAGCTAATCATTTCGCTATGTCTTTTTTAGTACCAACTCGAGTATTAGAGGATTATAGTTATTATTTTGATGACTATGTTGATTTAGATTTAGTTATTGATAAGAAACAGGATTTTGGAGTAAGTACTAAATGTTTAATTATGGCCTTAAAAGAAAAAGGTTTAATTGATGGAAGAACCTTAGGAGCCTTGTTTAAGAGATTAAAAGATAGGGGTTTTGAGACTAAGGAGCCTAAACCGAGAAAATATATTAAGAAAAATGAAAAGATAACTGCTTTAGTTAGAAAACTAATCATTGAAGAAAGATTAACTATTAATAAAGCCGCTGAAGTCTTAAATCTATCTGCTTTAGAGATGAGAAAGAAAGCTAAGAGGTGGAAGAATACTGGATACGATCAGACTTAAGGATTTTTATAATAAGAGTGTAGTTTTGGATAATAATATATTAACTGATTTTATGGAACTGACAGCGGCTTCAGAAATTAATTATATGGTTGTTTTAAATCAGTTATTTAATAAAGTCATTATTCCAGTTCCTATTTTAGATGATGAGAATATTTATAATAATTTAGGTAGCTTTGAGTATGAAAAGGGAGTTTTTGAAACAGATTTGGGATTTAAAATTTTTATGGAATTAGGAAAATCTGAGAATAAGATGGCTAAGAAATTATCAAAATATGATAGACATGTAATAGCTATTGCAGGGGAAGTAGATATTTTAGCAGTTAGTAATGATAAGCCTGTTAGAGAGCTTTGTAACAGCTATGATATAAAAATTACTGGAACTTTAGGAGTTGTATGTTCGGCTTATGAGAATGATTTAATATCTTTTAAAGTAATGGTAGAGGGACTTGAATTTTTGTTTTCAGAAGAGTCGACATGCTATTTAAGTAATAGCTTGAAGAGGAAAATTTTCAAATATTATTCTATTTAAAAATTCGTCTTAATAATCTATATATTTTAGAATAAATAATAGCAGTTAATTTGAATGAGGTTATATATGTGATTAATCACAGCTTCTCCAGGAAGATTAGTAATCTCATTTTCTTGACAAGCTGAAAGCAATTCATTATACTATTAATAGAACTATTGTTAAAAAAAACCAAATACAAATATGGTCAGCAGTAATTTGGTAGCAAAAAATAAGAATATCAGTAATAATCAAATCGAGTCATTTATAAGTTTTGAGTAGCCGATGACTATATTTATGTTTAATCAAGTAAAAAAATAAGTTTATAACCCAACTAGGCATAGAGGTATTATGATAATACCTCTATGCCTAGTTTTTTTGAATTATTATATATGAGCAAGGAGGCGAGTAATGAAGAAAAGTGTTCTAATTATGGTTTTGCTAATAATAGTAACTAGTTTAACAGTAGGATGTGATAAATTAAAATTAGATCCAGAAGTGACTGAGACTGAAGAAGAAGTAATTCTTAGAGAAAATAGTACTGATAATGCCCAATTTATAATAGATAAACACTTTAAATTAATTAATAATATGTGGTCGGCTAAAGATCAAGTCAACCAAAGCATTATAGAGTTTGAGGATGGTAGTTATGGTTGGACTTGGGAGCGAGGAGCTAGTAGTGATGATGGGCCAAATTATCCTGAAGTTTTGTTAGGTGTTAAACCGTGGGGTTCACATGAATTTACGACTGGTGTGTTGCCATTACAGTTAGATGAAATAGATTCTTTGCAACTGGAACTAGATATTGAATATGAGGTATATGACAGAGATCATGAATTTGATTTAGCTTTTGAAATGTGGCTGACCGAAGAGAAGCCTGGTTCTAATGTTAGAAATTCTATAACAGATGAGATCATGATTTGGTTTGACTGGCAAGAAGGTCTCTGGGGCTGGGAAGCTCTCCCTTATGATGATTATGCTGTTAATGATGGATATAATGATTATCATTATAATGCGTATGTATCTGATTTTGGTGGTAGTGATTGGGTTGGCGGGGGTTGGGAATACAGCCAATTTAGAATAGCTGACAAAGGAACTATTCCTCAGGTAGTTAATTTAAAACCGTTTCTTGATCGAATTAAGCCAGAACACGGGAAAAGTGGAGAGTTGTGGTTAGGTGCATTAGAGTTTGGCATGGAGTATGGTGATAATTCAGCAGGTATAGTAAGAATTAAAAACCTGAATTATATTATAAATGGTCATAAGTTTGAATCAGGGCTGGATCAATTATAAGTAGCTCATTTTATTACCCGAGGGAGGAAAATTTAAATGAGTCTAGTTTTCAGTGGTAAACAGAAATTGTTTGTTTTATCTTTAGTGGTAGTTACTTTGTTGATTTTAGGAGGCTGTAGTGAGAGTAATAATAGTGGGCCACAGCATAATGCATCAGGTAGTATTGTTGATAGAGCAGGAGAGCCAGTTGCAGGGATTAAGCTAACAGCAGATGGAAAGACTACTACAACAAATGAAAATGGTGAATGGAATATTGTTGATTTGGAAGAAGGAACAGAAGTAGTTCCAGTTTCTACTTCAGCTGCAGAGTCAGAGAATAATTTTTTACCAGAATCAATCACTGTTAAAGATAGAATAAATAATTTCCAGTTTAAATACAAGAAAAATTTAAGTACAAGTAAGGCTAATGTAAGTAATGTTCAAGCTGTAGCTACTATTGATTCAGGTGAATATTATAGTATTTCTGCTAGACATAGTGGAAAAGTGTTGGATGTATATGGGGCTTCGCAAGAAAATAGAGGTAATATAGTGCAGTGGGAATATTTAAATGGAGCAAATCAACAGTGGAGATTAGTTGAATTAGATAATGGTTATTATAAGATGATTAATCGAAATAGTGGTAAAGCATTAGAAGTTTATAATTTTTCCCAAGAAAATGGCGGTAATATAGTGCAGTGGGATTATTGGGGCGGACATAATCAGCAGTGGCAAATAGAAGAAACAACTGCTGGATTTCATACAATAACTAACAGACTGAGTGGAAAAGTATTGGATGTGACAGGTAGATCTAATGATAATGGAG
>JBNJDB010000175.1:0-4360 GCA_051744465.1 Bacillota bacterium
CCCCCTTATAAATTTTTCTCAGCAGGTCAAAAATTTGACCTGCTGAGAAGTAATTAATTATTTTACATCTTCTTTAGTAATTAATTTCAACTTAGCTGGATAATAATCCTTCAATTCTTTATCATTAGCAATCATCTGGGCTTTTTCAATTGCCATTTCCCCCATCAAATCAGGCTGTTGAGCAATTGTTGCTTCCATTTCTCCATCTTTAATTGCTGTCATTGCATCTTCAATTGCATCAAATCCAACAACCATTGTATCATCTAATTGCTCAGCAGATTTTAATGCCTCTATTGCACCTAAAGCCATACTATCATTATGAGCAAAAACAGCATCAATGTCTTTTTCTGCTTCTAAAATATTTTCCATCTCTGTCATCCCTTCAGCTCGGTCAAAACCAGCTGGCTGACTCGCAATTACCTCAATATCACTATATTGCTCAATCCCCTTATTAAAACCTTTGCCTCTATCACGAGCTGCAGAAGTTCCAGGAATACCTTCTAATTCAACAATTTCACCCTCTTCTCCTAGTTCTTCCGCTATATATTCAGCTGCCATTTCGCCACCTTTTACATTATCAGAAGCAATATGAGTTACTACTTGACCATCACTAGCAGATCTATCTACAGTAATCACAGGAACCCCTTGCTCATTAGCAGACTTAACTGCTGGCGTAATTGCATCTCCATTAACGGGATTAATAACTAACACATCAATTTGTTTGACTAATAAATCTTGAACACTATTCAGTTGTTCAGAAGCATCATTCTGTGCATCAGCAACCTCTAACTCAATATCCATTTCTTCAGCCTGCTTTTGAGCACCTTTCTTCATATCAACAAAAAATGGATTGTTCTGAGTCGAAACTGCAAATCCTACTGTTAATTTTTCTTCTTCTTGACCATCATCATCACCAAAGATCCAAAAAGCACCTGCATTAACTGATAAAGTCAAGACCAATAAAGCAACTACACCTAAAATTATCCCTTTCTTATTAAACATTAACTAAAACCTCCTTTAGTTATTATTCATTTTTTTTATTACGCCGATCTAAATAAATTGCAAGTAAAATAACTATTCCTTTAGCTACTAACTGATAAAATGAGGATACATTTAATAAGGTTAAACCATTATTAATTACTCCCATAATTAAAGCACCGATTAAAGTACCAGTGATCCCACCACGGCCGCCAGTCAAACTAGTACCTCCTAATACTACAGCAGCAATTGCATCTAATTCATATCCTGACCCAGCTGTTGGTTGAGCTGAATTCAAGCGCGCTGAAAGGATAATTCCACTTAGTGAGGCCATAAAACCACTAATAGCAAACACAGTAGTTTTAATAAACTTGGTTTTAATACCTGATAGTTTTGCTGCTTCTTCACTACCACCAATCGCATAAACATAGCGCCCAAATGGTGTTTTTTTCAACACAATATAGCAGATAATTAACACTGCCACTAAAATAATCACAGGTACAGGAATTGGCCCTACCTTACCACCTCCTAAAAACTGAAATGCATCATTAAAACCAGAAATAGGACGACCATCAGTATAAATCAAGGTTAAACCACGAGCAATACTCTTCATGGCTAGAGTAACAATAAAAGCTGGCATTGCTAAACGAGAAATTACTAAGCCATTGAATAATCCCAAGCTAGTTCCTGCTATTAAGCCACCAATAATAGCGATTACCATATTCATACCACTAGTTAATAGTCCCGCAGTCACTGCACTAGCAAAAGCCATTACAGAACCTACTGATAAATCAATTCCACCAGATAAAATTACAAAAGTCATCCCAAATGCTAATAAAGCATTAATCGAAGTCTGAGTTACTACATTAAATAAGTTAGTTACTGTTAAAAAATTTTCACTTAAAAGAGATAAAACAACCATAATACCTAATAAACCAAGTCCTGTTTTGAATTGAGTAAGCGATTTTATTTTTCCCAATAAAGTAGCTCCTAAGCCCATTTGAGCTTGTTCTTGTGATTGTTGATTCAATTCACGTCCCCCCCTGTCGCTAAATTCATTATTTTTTCTTGGGTTGCCTGTTCAGCATCTAATTCTCCAGCAATTTGATGCTCATGCATCACTAAAATACGGTGACTCAAATTTAATACTTCCGGCAATTCAGAAGAAATCAAAATCACTGCTACTCCTTGTTCAACAAAGTCATTAATCAGATTATAAATTTCTCTTTTAGCTCCTACATCTATCCCACGAGTTGGATCATCTAAAATTACTAATTCTGGTTCGGTGCTTAATACTTTAGCAATTACTACTTTTTGTTGATTTCCACCACTAAGACTTTTAACTAAACGCTTTTCATCAGGCGTTTTGATTGACAAATCATCAATATATTCAAGAGCCAAATCGCCTTCCTTCTCCTGGTTAATCAAACCGATATTCTTAATTCTGTCTAAAATTGATAAAGAAATATTGTGTTCTACACTCTCAGTCAATACTAAGCCTTCTTCTTTGCGATCTTCACTCAAGTAATAAAAACCTAGATCAATTGCTTGTTTAGGAGAATTGATCTCAATTTGTTCTCCTTGATAATATATCTCTCCCGCTTCAGGTTCAAAAACACCATAGATTGTTTTGGCTAATTCTGTACGACCAGCCCCCATTAAACCAGCTATTCCTAGTACTTCACCTTTATACACATCAAAGGAAGCCTCTTCTACTTTGTCAGGCACCGATAAATTTTTCACTTCTAAAATCTTTTTACTGCGGTTATTTTTAATCTCAGGAAATCTTTCTGCTATATCCCGTCCGACCATCATTCGGACTAGTTCATCACGATTAGTATCTGCTACTTCTACTTCACCAACCTTTGCACCATCACGCAGCACAGTAACTCGGTCACAAATTTTAAATATTTCTTCAATTTTATGAGAAATATAGATGATAGAAATTTGCTGCTCTCTTAAACGTTCTATTAAATCAAATAATAATTCTGCTTCGCCAGGTGTTAAAGATGATGTCGGCTCGTCCATAACTAGTACTTCTGCCTCTTGTGAAATGGCCTTTGCAATCTCTACCATTTGTTGGCTGCCGATATTTAAATCTCTAACTTTAGTTTCAGGATCGATAGCTACTCCTAATTGATCTAATACATCAGATGTTTTCTCTTTCAAATCAGCAAAGTCTAAGAAAATACCATTTACCTTTTCCCGGCCTAAGAATACATTCTCTGCAACTGTTAAGTCAGGTAGTAGCTTTAATTCTTGGTGGATAATCGATAATCCCGCTTGTTGTGCTTCTCTAGGACCAGAAAAATCTACTTCTTCTCCTTTAAAATATATCTGACCACTATCTTGCTGATGAATACCATTTAATACTTTCATCAAAGTTGATTTTCCCGCTCCATTTTCTCCTAATAAAGCATGAATTTCTCCTTTATATAAATCTAAATTTACTTCATCCAAGGCTTTTACTCCGGGAAAAGTTTTAGTTATATTCTTCATCTCTAAAATCAAATCTTGACTCATTAAAAATCAACTCCCGAAATCAAAATTATATTAGCAAAGGGGATTACTTCACCACTCCTTACAATTCCTTTAGTATCTGTAGTTAATTTTTTAAATTTTTTATGAGTACAGGTTGTTATTTCTTTAACTCCAACTTGGGCCAACAATTCTTTAGTTTCATCCCACAATTGCGGACTTTCCTCTTTCATTTCTTCAGCTACTACTGCTCCTTCAACTACTAAGTCATCTAATACAGCAGCTAACACTTCTTTAAATTTAGGAGTACCAGGTTGCAAAGCTAAATCTACTCTTTCAACTTCGCGCGGAATTGGTAAGCCGGAATCACAAATCACCAATCTATCTTTATGACCCATTTCTGCTATCACACGTGATAATTGATTGTTTAAAATTCCATCTTTCTTCATCATTAGCCCTCCTTTTGCTGTTTGAATTTTCTGACTTCTTTGTTAGTTGGTAATGATGGCTGAGCCCCTTCGGCTGTAACTGATAAAGCAGCAACTTGCGATGCATATTCAACTGCCTCTTCTTCGCTCCAACCCCTCTGTAACCCATAAGCAAATCCACCAGCAAAAGCATCTCCAGCAGCAGTTGTATCAACAACATTCACTGACACAGCAGTAAAGTTTTTTACCTTATTTTGACTATACAAAGTGACCCCTTGTACTCCTTTAGTTAATAAAACATTATCTACTCCCAATTCAAGTAGCTTATTAGCACGAGCACCTCTACTTTCTAGTTCAGGCAGCAAAGATTTTAATTCACCTTCATTAGGTAGTAAATAATCTACATTTTCATAAATTTTAGGTGTTAAGTCTTTCACCGGGGCTGGATCCAATAATACTTGTGTTTCTGCTTCAGC
>JBNJDB010000176.1:0-4354 GCA_051744465.1 Bacillota bacterium
ACCTGTTTAGCATGATATTCAATGCTCACAACAGCATGAATCACAGCAAAGAAACCGCCAAACAAAACTGCTCCCAATAATCCTAGCCATGGACTTGTTGTGAAATAACTAATTACAACTGCTACAAAAGCACCAGCTAACATCATTCCTTCTAAGGCAATATTAATTACTCCCGACCGTTCAGAAAAAATACCTCCTAAAGCAGCTAAAATTAATGGGGTTGCCATACGCAATGTAGAACTAAATGTATCTACACTAAAAATTTGGGCTAATAATTCCATTACTGGTTCTGCCCCCCTTCAGTTTTATAAGACAACAATCTTCTAAATAATAAATCAGAGGCAACAAATAAAATTATAATCGCTTGTAAAATAGTCACTAAATCAACTGGTACACCTGCTAACATATTCATATAAGAACGTCCGTTAGTTAAGGCTCCAAATAAAATGGCAGCTAAAATTACTCCTACTGGATGATTACGTCCCAACAAAGCAACGGCAATCCCTGTAAAACCATAACCAGGAGAAAATCCATTTCTAAAGTTATGATATAAGCCCATCGTTCTCTCAGCGCCTCCTAAACCAGCTAAAGCACCACTAATTAATAATGCTACTAAAATCATTTTAGTAGAATTAATCCCACCATATTCTGCTGCATCAGGATTATTTCCTACTGCTCTAATTTCATAGCCAATGCTTGTCTTCCACAATAAATAATAGATGAAACCTGCTACTAATATAGCTATAATAAAACCTATATTAAGATAAGAATGAATATCTATCCAATTTGAAAGGCGCCATAAATAAGCACTAGGTTCAATATCAGGCGTTTGAATCTGTCCTGTTTTAGCTAAAACTTTTAAATTAAAATATGCTGTAAAACTAAAAGCAATATAGTTAAACATAATCGTGGTTATTACTTCATGAACTCCTAGTTTAGCTTTCAAAAAAGCAGGGATAAAAACCCATATTCCACCAGCTACAGCAGCTGCTAATAAGGTTAATGGAATATGAACTATCCATGGTAAACCAGACCAAGTTCCAACCCAAGCAGCAGTCAAGCCAGCCACTAATATTTGGCCCTCAGCTCCAATATTAAATAAGCCACAACGAAAAGCAAAAGCAACTGCTAATCCTGTAAAAATCAAAGGTGTTGCTTCTAATAAAGTATCAGAAATATTATTAGTGCTCCCAAAAGCCCCTTTTAATAAAGCACTATAGGTACTAACAGGGTCATAACCTGTAGCCAATAAAACAATAGTTCCAATTATAAAAGCGGATAATATAGCTAATACAGGAATCGACAATTCTTTAGCAATATTTTTCCAATCAATATTCTCTAACATCTAACCACCCTCTCCTACAGTAGAAATATTATATTAAATTTCTCCACCTGCCATCAATAAACCTAATTTTTCTTCTGTAGCTTCCTCTGCTGGTAGGATATCAACTATTTCTCCCTCATAAATCACAGCAATTCTATCACTTAAAGACATAATCTCTGATAATTCTGCTGACACAACTAAGACAGCTTTCCCTCTATCTCGCTGATTAATAATCTGTTGATGGATGAATTCAATTGCTCCTATATCAACTCCTCTAGTTGGTTGAGAAGCTATTAAAAATTCAGGCTCCATATTAAGTTCACGAGCTACAATCAATTTCTGCTGATTACCACCTGACAAAGAACGCGCTAGAGCATCTTTATCTGTTGGCCGGATATCATATTGAGAAATCAACTTTTGAGCATGGTCTTCTAATTCAGAAAAATCAAAATTAATTCCTTGTACAAAAGGTTGTTGATGATGATAGCCTAACACCAAATTATCTTCAATTGTATAATCCAATATTAGCCCATGTTTATGTCGATCCTCAGGAATATGAGCAACTTTAGCCCCTTTAATTTCACGCGCCGAACTATTTAACAAATCCATATCGTGTAGTTTAAATTCTCCTGAACTAGCTTTTCTCAAACCAGTTAGAACTTCTACTAATTCTGTTTGACCATTCCCCTCTACACCAGCAATTCCTAATACTTCTCCTTCCCTAATTGAAAAAGAAAGATCTTTTAAGGCTTCTACATTCCGATTAT
This sequence comes from Bacillota bacterium, assembly GCA_051744465.1. Classification (GTDB taxonomy): domain Bacteria; phylum Bacillota; class Halanaerobiia; order Halobacteroidales; family Halobacteroidaceae; genus Halanaerobacter. Next base: position 2,092 of record JBNJDB010000176.1, read on the forward strand.
CCCGCACAGATAAATTATTAACTTCTACTGCTACTTGACCTGGATTAACTTCTGATTTATTAACATCTAACAAAACTTCTCTTCCAACCATCATTTCTGCTAGTTTAGCCTCAGAAGTTTGTGGGGTATCTACAGTTCCAATTGATTTACCATCTCTTAAAACTGTAATTCTATCCGAAACAGCCAATACTTCCTTTAATTTATGAGTAATAAAAATTATCGATTTACCTTTGTCTACTAAAAAATTCATGATTTTATATAATTCTTTCACTTCTTGAGGAGTTAAAACTGCAGTAGGTTCATCTAAAATTAATACCTCCGCTTCACGATAAAGCGCCTTCAAAATTTCAACTCGTTGCTCCATTCCTACAGGAATATCACTAATTTTAGCTCGCGGATCAACATCTAAGTGATATTGATTTGATAGTTCTTCAACTTCCGATATAGCTTGTTTCAGATTTAAATGACCAAGATTAGTTGTTATTTCATCACCTAAAATAATATTTTCAGCTACCGTTAAAGTAGGAACCAACATGAAATGCTGATGAACCATACCTATCCCTAAATCAATTGCATCTTCTGGACCAGCAATATCTAATTCTTGCCCTTTATAAAAAACTTGTCCTTCTTCTTGTTGATATATTCCAAATAACACATTCATTAAAGTTGATTTCCCAGCTCCATTTTCTCCTATCAACGCATGAATTTCACCTTTTTTTAAATCAAAATCAACTTGATCATTGGCTAAAACACCAGGAAATCGCTTAGTAATATTATTTAGCTCTAAAATAGAATCCATCTAAATCCTCCTTTCTGATTTCTGAATCCCAATAATAAAGACAGGGCAGAGCCCCGCCTCTATATTTTTTAATTTTATTATAGTCCTAATTAATTATTGCTCCTCTAAATAATTTGGTACATCAATTTCACCAGCAACTATTTTCTCTTGAATTTCTTTAATTCTATCTTTAATTTCAGTTGGAATATTTTCTTTCATTTCTCTAATCTCATCTGCTTCTTCTTCACTAATATCACCAGACTTTAATGCAGTTTGAGTCATTGGTGCTAGACCACTTAGTGATACTTTAACTCCTTCTTTCTCTAATCCATAAGCTTTAACACCAGAAGTAAAGTTATCATTTTTTAAATTCTCTACAATATCAAAGACAGAATTATCTACTCTTTTTTGCATAGTAGTTAAGATTTGTCCCGGTGCAATATAATCTTGGTCTGAATCTACACCAATTGCATAATGACCTAGCTTTTCAGCAGCATTAAACAATCCACCACCTGTTCCACCAGATGCATGATAAATAATATCTGCTCCAGAATTATATTGTTCTAAAGAAATCTCTTTACCTTTCGCTGGATCATTAAATGCTTCCGGAGAACTACCTGCATAAGCAACTTTTGTTTCAACATTTGTTCCTTCAGTTTCATTAATATACTCTACACCAGAAGTATATCCTAACTCAAACTTCTGAATTAATGGCATATCCATACCACCTAAAAACCCAACTACCTCTTCTTCATTAATTCCATCAATTTCATCATGAGTTGTCATCAACGCCGCAAATGCCCCTGCTAAAAATGAACCATCATGCTCTTTAAAAGTAAGTGAAGCTACATTATCCTTGTCAACTACTTCATCAATAATTGCAAAATTAGTATCAGGGAATTCTTCAGAAACTTTAGTCACTGCATCTTTTTGCATAAAGCCAACCCCAATAACTAAGTCATAATCATTTTCTGCTAAAAATCTAAGATTCTTCTCGGCAACAGAAACTTGTTTAGGCTCTAAATACTTATATTCAGCAATCAAATTTTCACTCTTAGCTCGATCTAAACCTCTTAAAGCTGAATCATTAAACGATTTATCACCCTTTCCACCACTTGATAATACAATTCCTACTTTCAAATCTGCTTCCTGAGCTGAATTTTCTGCTTGTTCTTCCTCTACTGCTTCATCTCCACCTGAACAGCCAGCCACTACAGCAATTAACACCAATAAAGCTACAATAAATAATGATTTTTTTCTCATTTTTTGCCCTCCTATGATTTAATTATAAATTCAAGTCTAAGTTCAAGTTTGCATTAATTCATTTTCAAATAAATCATTTGCTATTTTATCTAATCAATGATCCTTAAACTTAGACTTATTCTTGACTTGTTTTTTAGTCTTAATCTTAGTCTTAAACTTAATTCCTATTCCTAACTACATGGAATTCAAATTTGTCACTTCTAAAGTAATTTTCAGAATACA
>JBNJDB010000177.1:0-4286 GCA_051744465.1 Bacillota bacterium
CTCAGCTGGACAGAGCAACGGCCTTCTAAGCCGTGGGTCGGGGGTTCAAATCCTCCCAAGCACGCCATTTATTAATTGAGAATGTAGAATTGATAATTGACAATTAAAGTTCTAAAAGAATATTATAGTGATTTTATAATTCTTAGATTTTGAATTTAGTTTTATCTTTTTAATTCTCAATTGTTAATTTTCAATTGTCAATTAAAAAACGTGGTGGTTGTAGCTCAGTTGGTAGAGCACAGGATTGTGGCTCCTGGGGCCGCGGGTTCGAACCCCGTCATCCACCCCATTTGATTTTGAATCTCCCTTTTTTTGGGAGCTTTTTTTATTTTTTGAAAAAAAACATTATAGAAAGAAGGAAAAATAAATTATAAATAGAATTCATTACTATAGGATATTAAATTATTTCTTACTAAAAAAATAATATTATATTTTTGCAGGAAAATTAATGTTTAACTAGAATAATTTTACTATAGCCTTAAAAAAAGGACTTAGCAATATAAATATATGGCAATTTGGCTTTGCTTTATATAAAATATGTGGATAATATAATTAATTACTATAAAGTGGGTGATTTTAATAAATGATAAAAAAGAAAAGATTAGGTGATATCTTAGTTGAGGCGGGATTTATTAGTGACCAAGAATTACAAGATGCTTTAAAGAAACAAAATGAAACAGATAATCGTTTAGGTGAAGTTCTTAAAAATATGGGTTTTATAGATGAAGAAGATGTGGTAGAGGCGTTAGAATTTCAATTAGGGATTCCGCAAGTTGATTTGCGTGAGCGAATAATCAGTCCTGAACTAGCAGAAGAAGTTTCCAATTCGTTAGCCGAAAAGCATAAAGCTATCCCTATAGAGAAAAATGGCAATACTTTAACTTTAGCTATGGCTGATCCTTTAGATGTAATGGCTATTGATGATATTAGACTTAAAACAGGTTATGAAGTGGAACCGGTGATTGCCTTAGAGTCAGAAATTGATCGGGCTTTAAAACAAAATTATGGCAATAATGATTTAGTCAATGAATTTGTACAAGAGATGGATGATGCTGAATTAGAAACTGTAAATGAAGAAGAGGATTTAGAAGAATTAAGAAAGATGGTAGATGAAGCTCCAGTTGTTAAATTAGCTAATAATATTATTCGTGATGGTGTAGAGGTTACTGCTAGTGATATTCATATTGAACCAATGGAAGATGAAGTGCGAGTGAGATATAGAATAGATGGAATATTACATACAGAAATGGATGTTCCCAAAAATATTTATGCTGCTTTAGTTTCTCGTATAAAAATAATGGCTGATTTAGATATTGCAGAAAGACGGATTCCCCAAGATGGAAGAATTCAAATTATAGTAAATGGCAAGAAAATTGATTTAAGAGTTTCTACTCTTCCTACGGTACGGGGGGAAAAGATAGTACTCAGAATTTTGGATAAAAGTAATCTAATGCTTGACCTTGATCAGCTAGGATTTTCTGCTGAACATAAAAATATTTTTAGAAGAATGATTGATCAACCCCACGGTATGTTTTTGATAACGGGTCCAACTGGTAGTGGTAAAACTACTACTTTATATTCTGCGTTGAGTACAATTGATAATTCTGATGAGAATATAATTACTGTAGAAAATCCAGTTGAATATAGATTAGAAGGTATTAATCAAGTTCAGACTAATAATAAGGCAGGGCTTACCTTTTCTTCAGGATTACGAGCTATTTTGCGACAAGACCCTGATACAATAATGATCGGGGAGATACGAGATCAAGAAACAGCAGAGATGGCAGTTCATTCAGCTTTAACTGGTCACCTTGTCTTTAGTACTTTACACACCAATCATGCTGCAGGAGCCGTGGCACGTTTAATTGATATGGGTGTGGAACCTTTTTTAGTAGCATCTTCTGTTAGTGGAGTAATGGCGCAAAGATTAGTTAGGACTATTTGTCCTAATTGTAAGGTTAAAGAAAGTGATCCTCTGATAGATCCTGAAATAGAAGAATATTTGGGAGAAGGACGAGATAGTATAGAATTATATAAAGGTGTTGGTTGTAGAAAATGTAATGATACTGGATATAAAGGAAGAACAGCAATTCATGAAATTCTAGAATTAACCCCTAAAGTTAAAGAACTAATAGTTGAAGGGGCATCTGCTGAGCAAATTGAAGAAGTTGCTAAAGCAAATGGGATGGATACATTAGAATCTTCTAGTTTAAGAAAAGTAAGTAAAGGATTAACTACTATTGAAGAAGCGAAACGAGTCACTAAGGTCCAATTAAGTTAGGAGTGAAATAATGAAATTAATTAATATATTAAGAAGGGGAGTTAATGTTGGTGCTTCTGACATCCATTTAACAGTAGGTGTTAGGCCCATAATTAGAGTCAATGGAAGTTTAGATAAAGTGGGTAATGAAAAATTGCATGAAGATGATTTGCAGCAATTTATTACAGAAATGTTAGATGGTAGTGATAAGAAGAAACGAGAATTTGAAAGAGAAGGACAAACTGATTTAGGTTATGAGTGGAATGAATATCGGTTTAGAATTAATGCTTATCATCAACGAGGAAATCCTGCTATAGCTTTTAGAATAATTCCCAATAAAATTCCTTCTTTGGATGATTTAGGTGTTCCGCCTAAAATAAAAGATGTTGCTACTACTCCGCGTGGTTTATTTTTAGTAACTGGGCCAACGGGAAGTGGTAAATCTACTACTTTAGCAGCAATGATTGATTTAATTAATGCACAAGATGATAAGCATATTATTACTTTAGAGGATCCAATTGAGTATACTCATGATCATCAACAATCAATTGTTAATCAACGTGAAGTTGGTGCAGATACTGATAGTTTTGCTACTGGTTTAAGATCAGCCTTGCGACAAGATCCTGATATTATTTTAGTTGGTGAGATGAGAGATTTAGAGACTATTTCAACTGCTATTACTGCTGCAGGGACAGGCCATTTAGTATTAGCTACTTTGCATACTAATGGTTCTTCGGAAACAATTGATCGAATAATTGATGTCTTTCCGCCCCATCAACAGAGTCAAATTAGAAGTCAATTGTCGACGACTTTAATTGGGTCTTTATCTCAACAATTGTTGCCGACGATTGATGGGCGCAGTAAAATTTTAGCTACTGAGTTGTTAATGGCTAATTCAGCAGTTGCTAATTTAATTCGCGAAGGTAAAATTCATCAAATAGAGTCAGTAATGCAGACTGGTAAGCAAAGTGGAATGCATACTATGGATTATTCCTTGCGTGATCTTTATCGGCAAGGAAAAATAACTCGTGAACAAGCATTAACTAAAGCTTTAAATAGAGATACTTTAGAAAGCTTAATCTGATAAAGGAAGGTGATCTGTTATTGCTCAATCACAGATGTTCTATTATGAGGTGAAGAATAGTCAAGGTGAGGATTTAAAGGGCAGAGTTGAAGCTGAAGATCAAAAATCAGCTGCTGTAAAATTGCGAGATGAAGGGTATTACATTACCAATTTGGAATTAGAAGAAGAAAAAGAAGGTATTGGTGATTTTTTCAAGAAGTTTAAAACAGTAGGTTTAGGAGATTTAGCAGTTTTTTGTCGTCAATTTGCTACAATGATTAATTCTGGGTTGTCATTAGTTAGGTCGTTAGAGATTTTGGCCCAACAGACTGAAAACCCAAAGTTACAAGAAGCAGTATTGGCAGTCCAGGATAATGTGGAAAGTGGGATGTCACTGTCTAAGGCTTTAAAGAATCAAGGTGATGTCTTCCCTAAGTTATTTATTAGTATGGTTGAAGCAGGTGAAACTGGTGGTTTATTAGGTGAAGTTCTCGAAGAAATGGCTGATCATTTTGAAAGTGAAAATGATTTAAAACAACAAGTTACTTCTGCCCTGGCTTATCCAGTGGTAATAGCTTTAGTTGCAATTGGAGTTATAGCTTTTTTAGTAGTTGGTATTTTACCGACTTTTGTAAGTATGTTTGCAGATATGAATGTAACTTTACCACTACCAACGAAAATATTATTATCTGTTAGTAACTTTTTATCAGGGACTGGTGGTTTAGTTGTTCTAGGAGCTGCTATTTTAGCTATCTTTGGACTTTATCGTTATTATAAGACAGAGAGTGGTCAATATAAAATTGATGGATTCTTATTAAAACTACCTGTAATAGGTGATTTAATTACTAAGATTGCTGTAGCGCGCTTTACTAGTACTCTTGCAGTATTGATTGAAAGTGGTGTTTCGATTATTGATAGTTTAGATGTAGTTAGTCGGGTCATGACTAATAAAATAATATCAGA
>JBNJDB010000178.1:0-4278 GCA_051744465.1 Bacillota bacterium
CTCGGGTGTCGATACTAGAAGAAGAAGATTATTATCAACTAACAATTGAACAGCAATCTGATAGTAGAGAAGAAACTAGAACAAAACAGCAGGCTAAAGTCTATTATTTAAATAGTAATACTTTAGGGGAGGGTGCAGAAAAATTAGGTGATGTATTACTGAAAGGATTTATTAGTACTTTACTAGATATTAGACCACTTCCCTCTAAAATTATTTTTATGAATAGTGGAGTTAAAATACCAACTTTAAATCAGCAAGCTAAAACTCATTTAAAAGAATTAGAAGAGCAAGGTGTAGATATTCTATCGTGTGGTACATGTCTTGATTATTATGAATTAACAGAGCAATTAGAAGTGGGAGAAATAAGTAATATGTATGAAATATTAGATCTTCTTAATTCTAAAAATGTAGTAGAAGTTTGTTGAAGTTAGGGGGGCAATTTATGATCTATTTTGATAATGCAGCAACTACCTGGCAGAAACCAGAACAGGTTTATCAGACAGTTGATGATATTTTGCGTCATAAGAGTGGGAATCCTAGTCGTGGTAGTCATCAGATTGCTTTAGATGCTAGTCGGGTTATTTTTGGTGTTAGAAAAAAAGTAGCTGATTTCTTTAATATAGAGGATAGTAGTCGACTTGCCTTTACTAAAAATGCTACTGAAGCAAGTAATTTAGTCTTTAAAGGGTTCTTAGAAGAAGGGGATCATGTAATTATAAGTAGTTTAGAACATAATGCCACTTTTCGTCCTTTAAATCGTTTGCAAGAAGAAGGGGTTATCGACTTAACAATAATTGATACGGAAGTGGGCCAAGAACAATTTTTAAAAGATATCCAGCGAGCAATTACTAGTAGAACTAAGCTAATTGCTTTAACTCATGCTTCTAATCTAACGGGGAATATATTACCGGTTGAGCAAGTAGGATCATTGGCAGCAAAAGAAGAGGTTGCTTTTTTTATTGATGCGGCTCAAACAGCAGGAATTGAGCCAATTGATCTGCAGAAGATTAAAGCTGATTTCCTTGTGTTCACAGGACATAAAGCACTTTTTGGCCCCCAAGGTGTAGGTGGGCTGTATTTCAATCCTGATATTGATTTTAGTCCTCTATTAGAAGGGGGAACTGGTGGTAGTTCAAAGAAGAAATTAAATCCTGATTTAGTACCCGATAAATATGAGAGTGGTACTTTAAATACGGCAGGAATTGCTGGTCTAGGAGCAGGATTAGATTTTATTAAAGAAGAATCTTTAGACCAAATTAAGCACCAAGAAGAAAAACTAATGCAACAATTAATGATAGGACTAGAAAAAATCCCAGCAGTAGAAGTACTAACCTCTGAGATTAGTGAAAAGCGGGTGGGAGTAACTTCTTTTCAAGTAACAGGTATTGACTCGGCTACTATTGGTCAGCTATTAAATACTGAATATAATATTGCAGTTAGAACTGGGATTCATTGTGCACCCTTGGCCCATCAAAGCATTGGTAGTTATGATACCGGGGCTGTCCGGGTAAGTTTTAGTTATTTTAATACTCAATTAGAAGTAGATAAGTTGCTAACAGCATTGCAAGAAATTATTGATTCAGTAGCTGCTAGTTAACAGCTAGCAACAAATTTTTTGATTAAGAGATCTTGGTTTCTATTTGTGTGGTAAGCTAAATAAAATTTTCGATCAATCTTTATATTTTTTAATTTAACAGTTTTAATTCTATTATTTGCCTCAGCCTTTTTAGCAGCTAGATGAGAGATAAATGCAATACCTAATTCTGCTTCAACTGCTGAAATAATTGCTTGATTAGTATCTAAACAGGCTCTAATATTTAGGTCTTTTTGGTTTATATTAGCCTGCTTTAAAGCAGTTAGCATTGCTTTGCGAGTACCAGAACCTTTTTCTCTAATGAGTATTTTTTCTTTTGTCAGTTCTTGACTAGTAATCTGTTGTTGATTAGCTAGTTGATGGCTAGTAGATACAATTAATGTTAAGTGGTCTTCTACTATAGGACTATTCTGTAAACGGTTATCTTGTGGTTTATAGCCCATAATAGCCAAATCTACTTCCCGATTTGTTAAGAGCTTAAGTATATCCTGGCTATCTTTAATTTTCATTGTTACTTCTACTTCGGGAAGTTTAGTATAGAATTTAGCTAATAAATCAGGTAGTAAATATTCGGAGGGTATTGTACTAGCACCGATAGTTAGTTGCCCATAAGTTTCTTGTTTAATCTGTTTTACCTGTGCTCTAGTATTATCCCATTTTTCTAATATTTCTTGGGCTTGATTATAGACTATTCGTCCAGCTGGAGTTAAATGAAATTTATTATTTTCCCGAGTAAATAATTCAGTATCAAACTTTTTTTCTAACGATTTAATTTGCATACTGACAGCAGGTTGAGTTAAATCTAATTGTTCAGCAACAATAGAAAAACTGTTGGCCTGGATTAATTTTACAAACATTTTTAATGTTTTTAGTTTCATCAATTAGCTCCTTTCTGATTCAGAGACCGAGGGAAGGTTAATTATTTCTTCAATATAATTCATAATTTTTTCTGTTGCTTCTTCTGGCGAATAATCAATTCTATTATTGACTAATAAAGATAGCATACCATTATAAAGTAATCTAATCATCTCATTTATTTCTAGGCCTTTATCTCTTTCGAAATAACCTGCTTCAATACAGGGGATCATCATGAGCTCGCATCTTTTAGAAAAATCTGATTCCAGAATCATCGGAATTAATTCTGGTGGATAATCTTCTATTTGTGCCGGAAATAAAGAATAGTAATTTTGAATTAAATTGTCGGGTTTATCGCCTATATTTTCAGCGAATACGGCATAATAAAGTTTCGGATTTTCAAAACAGTACTCACAAAAGCACTGCCAAATTAACATGAATCTATCTAAACAATCATTAGCATCTTCAACATATTCAGGTAATGCTTGTACATAAGTTTCACTGATTATTTCCATTGCAGCAAAAGAAACTAATTGATTGCTATTATCAAAATAATTGTAAATAGTAGCACTATTATATCCAGCAATTTCAGCTACCTTTCTAATAGTAACTTTTTCGAGACCTTCTTCTTTAAGAATTTTAGTAGCTGAATCAATAAATACTTTAATAATTCGTTTTTTCTTAATTCCACAGTTTTCAATATCAATCATCAATATTACCTCCATAAATAAGATTATCTTATTAAAATTATATAATAAGTTTTCTTATTAAGTCAAGAGCTATAATGTTTTAGGGGCTTATAAGGAAGAGCTAAATTCAATCTATAATAGGAAGGGGCGGTAAAAAATGAATTCAAAACGACAGAATACTTTACAGAATATCCCAGCTGTTAATGATTTATTGGGGCATGAATTAGGGGCCAAATTAATTGTTGATTATTCTCATCAATTAGTAGTTAGGGCAGTTAGGGAGATCACAGCTAAATTAAGAGAGCAAATTTTGGATGTTGATAGGGATGAATTAGCTAGAATTGATCTGAGTGAGGAGTATATTTTGCAAGAAGCTGAAAATTATTTAGAGAATAAGACTAGTGATCAATTATTAGCTGCGATCAATGCTACAGGTGTTGTATTGCATACTAATCTAGGACGTTCTTTGTTGTGCGATGGGGCGCAAGAAAAGTTATTAGCTGTAGCAAGTAATTATTCTACTTTAGAGATTAATCAACAGACTGGTGAGCGCGGTTCCCGGTATGAAATTGTAGAAGCATTATTAACTGATATAACTGGAGCAGAAGCGGCTTTAGTAGTTAATAATAATGCAGCAGCAGTTTTATTAGCGGTTAGTGCCTTAGCTGAGGGCCAAGAAGCAATTATTGCGCGGGGCCAATTAGTTGAAATTGGAGGTTCGTTTAGGATCCCCGAAGTAATGGAACAAGGTGGTGCGACTCTCCGAGGGATTGGAACAACTAACCGAGTTCATTTAGATGATTATGAAGCGGCTATTAATGAGGAGACAGGTATGATATTAAAAGTCCATACTAGTAATTATAAAGTGGTAGGATTTAGTAAAGGAGTAGAGTTGCCTCAATTAGTAGAGTTAGGTACTGAATATGAACTTCCAGTAGTAGAAGACCTGGGGAGTGGAATCTTAGTTGACTTGCAAGCAGATGGTTTGAGTCGAGAACAGACTGTTCAAGAGAGTGTTGCAGCCGGAACTGATGTGGTTACTTTCAGTGGTGATAAATTATTAGGAGGGCCTCAAGCTGGTATTATTGTGGGCCAACAAGAGTATATTGAACAAATGAAAAATCATCCCCTTAATAGAGC
>JBNJDB010000179.1:0-4274 GCA_051744465.1 Bacillota bacterium
AGCCTGTGACTCTAAATTAATTATAGCAAAATTAGAATGTTGACTCAAGAACTCATCTATTACTTCTTTATTTTCTTCAGGACTAAATGTGCATGTACTATACACTAATTCACCATCATCCTTTAAAATTCCTGCTGCATTTGATAATAACTCTAATTGCAACTCTTGCAATTTCTTTAAATCTTGTGGCTTCTTCTGCCACCTAATTTCAGGTTTTTTGCCCATAATCCCTAACCCACTACAAGGGGCATCTACTAAGATTTTATCAGCCTGACTTGGAAAATCAATCTCACGACCATCACCACAATAAGTTTCTATATTTTCAATTCCTAGTCGTTGACAATTTTCCTCTATCAAATCTAATTTATGATCATGTAAATCTATCGCTTTAATCTGGCCATTATTATTCATCAACTGAGAAAAATGCGTCGTTTTGCCCCCCGGAGCCGCACATAAATCAACTACCACATCAGTTTCATTAGGCTCTAGAACATGTCCAACTAACATTGACGTTAATCCTTGCACAAAAAATTCTCCTCGGGAAAATGATTCAAGCCCAGCAATCGATGAATAACTGCATAAATTAACTGCCTCTTCTACTCTATCAATCACCTTAGCTTCTGCATCTTCTTGCTTCAAATTAGTAACCAATTGTTCCCGATCAACTTGCAAAGTGTTAGTTCTAATTACAGTAGGAGGAATTTGATTTAATTGCTTACAAATTGTAATTGTTTTATCTACACCATAACGTTTAACCCATCTTTGGACTAACCACTGTGGTTGCGAATACTTATGTCGAATATATTGCACTGGTTTTTCCGAACAATCAGGATATTCGATACTATCTATATTTTTGACAATATTCCTTAAATTACCATTAAGGAATTTAATTGCACCCCGATCACAATATTTTTTAGCTGTTTCAACTGTTTCATTAGCAGCAATTGGACCTGGTATTTTATCTAAATACTTAATCTGATAAACCCCTAAGCGCAAAGCATTGCGAACCCAAGGCGTCATCTTTTTTACCTTCAAATTAGCAAAATGATTTATTATCCAATCTAAACTGTTTCTCCATCTTAGACTGCCATAAACTAATTGTGTTACTAATGATTTGTCTCGTTGATCTAAATCAGATTTATTAAGCAACTGATTCAATATTATATTAGAAAAAGCCCCTTCTTCATTAATTTTATAAATTGCCTCTAAAGCTAATTCTCGCGCAGTAGTCATAATTTACCTCCAATTTAAACATTTTTTTCTCCAACTAATATAAAATAATATGCTTGCAGGGGCTTACTAGTAAGCCCCTGCAACATTTAAAATCTATAATTAAACTAGTCATTCATCATTCTACTTAAAACTAATAACCTAATCAAATGTCCAATAGCAACCACTGTAGATGCCACATAAGTTAATGCTGCAGCATTTAAAACTTTTTTAGCCCCTTGGGTTTCTTGCTTATTCAAGTAATTATTCTGCCGCAATAATTTCAAAGCTCTACTACTAGCATTAAATTCTACCGGTAGAGTAACTATCTGAAATAAAACTGTTGCTGTAAAAACAGCTATCCCGATATTAATAAAGAATCCAGAATGAAACAAAAATCCTACTATAGCTAAAATTGGCCCTGCTTGTGAACCAAATCTTGCTACCGGAAATAAAGAATGCCGAAACCGTAAAGGCGCATAACTCTCTTTATCTTGAATCGCATGCCCTGCTTCATGTGCTGCAACTCCTAATGATGCTAAAGAAGAACTACCATAAACCTCTGGGGATAAATTAAGAACTTCTCCCTGGGGATCATAATGATCTGATAATTTCCCATCGGTTCTATTTACACTAATATTAGATAACCCACTCTGATCTAATAATTCTCGCGCAACCTGCGCTCCTGTTTTACCAAGCTTAGACTGCATCTCAGAATATTTATTAAAAGTTGATTTGACTTTCATTTGAGCATAACCAGCTAAAATAATTGCCGGCAATAGAATTATCATCGTTGGATCAAACAACATAAATGGCATTTCATAATCACCTCGTTACTTATATTTAGTTATTTTTCCCAAAAAGATAGAACTTATAATATCAATTTAATAATTTTTTCACTGCTGATTCTAGTTTGTCTAACTCAACTTTAGTATTATAACAAGGACCATTAGGTCTAAGATTTATAACCCCTATCACAGGCAACGGATATACGTCTTGAATCCCACTACTTAAATCTCGCTCACATGCGACTGCGATAATTGCTTTAGGCCTAATCTCTTTAATTATCTTCCGGGCCAAGGTTCCCCCAGTTGCAAACGAAACATGAACTCCATATTTTTCTTGCAAAGTAATAATTGGATCAACCTGGCAATTTCCACAACGCTGACAGTTATCTAAATCACTAGTAACACGATAACTACAATCAGCCCGTTGAATACAGTGGGGCATTAAAATCAAAATATCATCAGGGTTCACTGTTAGGTCTTCAGGGTCAATCAATTTATTACTTATTTGCACAAAAGAATTCTGTACTTTTTCTTTATCTAATCCTAATACACTAACAGTCTGGATAATCACTGGCAAACAATAAGACATTACCAATTTAGTTGGTAAGTATAAAATTTTAATCGGACGATTTAATCTCATTGTCAAAATGATTCCAATCGTTCCTAATAATAAAATCAAAGTCAAAGCTAACAAAGCCAAGGCAATAATTGCTACAGATACCTGACTTAATAAATTGAATTGTAAAAAATCAATCCTAAAAATACCTGTTAGAAAAAAGCTGACAATTGCTAGCGTAATTAATAGTAAAAATATTACTGTATTTTGCTGTTCGAACATTTATTTTTCACCTAACTTATCGCCCGGTTCTAAATCATAACCTAATAAATAATCAGTTGCTGACATTCTACTCTTATTAGCAGGTTGTAACTGAGTAATTAATAATTGGCCCTCTTTAGTCTGAACTACAATTCCTAAATCATCATTTGTTTCTACTATTGTTCCAGGAGTAACATCCTGAATTGTTTCTTGAGCAAGATCATCCTCTTCAGACTCATATAATTCAGAATCCCATATTTTTAATAAATCTCCATCTTTATAAGTATAAGAGCCGGGCCAAGGATTTGTCCCCCGCACTAAATTCCAAATATCAGTAGCCGATTGCTCCCAATCTATTTCTCCATCAGCTTTAGTAATCTTATCAGCATAAGTTGCTCTTCTATCATTTTGAGAAATACGTGGAGCGCTACCAGCTTCAATTTGTTCTAAAGTCTCAATCAATAAGTCTGCTCCCGTAGTAGCTAACTTATCATGCAAAGAACCTACAGTATCCTGAGAAATAATCTCTACTTCCTCTTTCAAAATCATATCTCCTGTATCCATACCTTCATCCATATACATAGTTGTAACTCCAGTAACTTCTTCTCCATTGATTAAAGCACGATGTAAAGGAGCTGCTCCTCTATATTTGGGAAGTAAAGATGCATGAACATTAACACAACCCAACTCCGGCACATCAAGAACATCAGTACTTAAAATTTGACCATAAGCAACAACTACAATCAAATCTGGCTCCCAATCATTTAATTTATCTAAACCCTCATCAGAACTTACATTTTCTGGTTGGAAAATATCTATTTCATAATCTAGGGCTACTTTTTTAACTGGTGTTGGCTGTAAATTTTGGCCCCGACCTCGTTTACGGTCTGGTTGAGTTATTACCCCAACTACATTAGTTAAATCTGACTCACATAATTCTTCCAAACACGGCACAGCAAAATCTGGCGTTCCCATAAATACAATATCCATACTTATTCCCTCCAATTATACAGTTTTATCAGTAAATAATACTCCTTCTAAATGATCAAGCTCATGTTGAATAGCTCGAGCTAACAAACCTTGTGCATCAAATTCAATCTGCTCACCATCTCTATCTAAAGCTTGCACTTCAATCTCATAAGCTCTTTTTACTTGATCAGTTTTACCGGGAATACTCAAACAACCTTCTTCATCTATATAAGTCTTTTCCGATTCCTCTACAATTTCAGGATTAATCAATTCTAATAAACCTTTTCCTATATCAATAACAACAATATCCTTTGAAATTCCTACTTGAGGAGCAGCTAGTCCTACTCCATTAGCATCATACATAGTTTCTTGCATATTATCTAATAATTCTCTTGTCTTATCAGTTACTCTATCAACTTGATTAGCTGGAGTTCTTAAAACTGGATCTCCTACCTCTCTAATCTGCAAAATTGCCATTTTATCCACCTCCG